>NZ_JAHCAS010000001.1:0-313011 GCF_019634775.1 Dokdonella sp. | reverse complement strand
GGACATCCGGGCGGGTATTTCGCCTTGTGTCCGTGGGGATTGCACCGTTCCGAGCCTTGCCGTACGATTGCAGCGCTGTTGCCTAACCTTGCCCTATACAAGGCGCAATATCGCTGCGGAGTGGGGTTAGCCGTAAAGCAAGAACCGTAAGCAAAGCCCTGTGGTCAAAATTAGGAGTGTTGCAATGAAAAGAAACAGCTTGACGACCGCCGTCGTCGCCGGTATCGCCGGCACGGTTGGCATCGCTAATCTGGCTACCGCAGCCACGCTGAACCCGGATGGCCTGGGTCAGGTGCTGATCTACCCGTACTACACCGCCAACAAGCCGAACAACCCGACGGTCACCAATGACCTCACCACGCTTCTCTCGGTGGTCAACACGACCAACCGGGGCAAGGCGATCAAGGTTCGCTTCCTCGAAGGCCGCAACAGCCGCGAAGTGCGCGACTTCAACCTGTACCTGTCGCCGTATGACGTGTGGACGGCCACGGTGTTCCGTGCTCCGGGCGAGCAGGAAGCCAGCCTCGTGACTTCCGACACCTCGTGCACGGTGCCGCGCATCCGTACGGCTACCGGTGCGGGGCCGTCGCCGAATCCGATCGGTGAACTGCCTGACGGCCGCAAGTTCGTCCGCTTCACCAATTCGCTGTTCGTGAACGACACCGCCGCCTACAACGCCGACGGCCGCAGCCTCGCCAACACGCGTGAAGGCCACTTCGAGCTGATCGAAATGGGCGTCGTCGGCAACGTCGCTGGTTCCAACGGCGGCGCGGCGCGCAACTCGATCGCCGCGATCACCCACGTCGCCGGCGTGCCGGCGAACTGCAACCAGGTTGTCAATGCCTGGGCGCAGTATCCGACGCCGGGCTACTGGTACACGGACGACACCGTCGACATCCTGCCCGCGTCGGGCGGCCTGTTCGGCAGCACCGCCATCGTCGACGTCGACAACGGCACCATGCTGGCGTACTCGCCGGAGGCCGTCGACGGCTTCTACGCTGCGGATGGCTCGCTGCACACGAACCCGGGTGATACCCGTCCGTCGCTCAACGACGTGGGCTGGCCTGCCATTACCGCCACGGCCTACGTGTTCCGTAATGGCCAGGTCGTTCAGGCCACGTACGGCAACCCGTGGATCAATGCGGTCAGCGCCCTGTTCGCGCACGACGCGATCTTCAACGAGTACGTGCTCGGTGGCGCAGCTGCCGCCACGACCGACTGGGCGATCACGTTCCCGACCAAGGGCTTCTACGTTGACCGTCCGTACCGCCTTGGCGTCGGCGGCACGGCGCGTCCGCCGTTCGTCGAAGTCTTCACGGCGGCCAACGGTTCGCGCGTTCGCGTCGACCTGAGCCCGTTTGACCGCGAGGAAGGCCGCCCGGGCCAGTGTACCGGTGCGGATGCCGGCAACCCGGCCTGCGACCTCTGCTTCTCGCCTTGCGAAGACCCGGAACAGATTCTCCCGGTGCTCCGTTACGAGACGCAGGTCATCTCGTTCCAGCTCACGGCTGACTTCACTGCTCCGGGTGGCCGCATTTCGCCGGTGCTTGGGTCGGCGCTCGCCGAGAACGTCGATACGCGTGCCGACGGCCTCCGCTCCGGTTGGATGCGCATCGGTCTGAATCCGGCCGATCAGCCGCATGCCATGGTGGCTTCGACCGAAGGCGTCACGTTCTACGGTCTGCCGGTGACAGGCTTCGCCGCGACGAACTACGTCAACAACAACGTGGCTGGCAAGCTTGCCAACTACGGCGGCCTGTGGCGTCACAAGGGCTCGCGTTCGTGCACGTCGACCGGAAACGCGCCGGGCTGCTCGTAATACGCAGTTGCTGTCTGTTCAGTTTCAGGGAAAAGCCCCGCCTCGGCGGGGCTTTTCTTTTGCGGGATCGAAGACTAATGTACGCACCGGTATCTCTGGCTTTCTGGAATTCGTGTGATCAGATTCTTACTGAAGGGCATGGGCACGGCCGCTCTGCTGGCCGTGACTTCGAGTGTGGTTCTCGCTCAGTCGCAACCTTTCCCGGTCTGCCTCAAACGCACCGGTTCGAATGATTGCGAGAGCAATGACACCACGGCTACCCACATGGGCATCGATCCGGCTTCGGGTCGCGTCACCCTGCAGGGTGTCGAGGGACTGGGCAGTGGCCTGCCCGGCGGCGCATCGGGGCTTGGCAACATATCCTGGTCCATCACGCCACCGAACCCTGCAACGAGTGGCGACAACGTCACCGTCATTGTGCAGAACATTCCGGCTGGAGCGTCCTGCGAGATGCGGCCCATCACGACGCAGAGTGGCAGCGGCAGCGCCGGCGGGGACGGCTGGACTGCCGGAACTCAGCTTCCCCTGAACGGCGCCGGTACGGCATCGTTGCCGCGGAACCTCGCATTGAGTGCGTCGACCGCTGGATGGGAATTGAAACTCAACGTGCAGTGTTCAATTGCCACCAATGACGGTTATTTCGTGTATGGACCCGTCATGTCCAGCCCGTCGATTACCGTACCGCCATCGCAGATCATCGTCACGGGCGATTGCCCCTACGTCGATGGCAATGGCGACATGGTTCCGCCGGGCCATGATGGTCTGACCATGGCCAGTCGACAGACGTCGATCAACGTCTTGCAGAACGGCTATCAGGGCAACGGCAACAAGGATGCGTCGCTGTACACCAACCTCTTCGGTGTGCATGTGGGCGGTGTCACAATCGGCGGTCGACCGGTGGGGACGCCAGGAGACCTGGCGCAAGGTTATGGCTATCCCGGAACGTACGGAAACAACTTCGTTTGGCGGATAGACACCGGCAAGTTCGTCGCGCTCAAATTCCGCGCACCGTCTACGCCGGATTGGAAGGGCGTTGCCTCAACGGTGAGAACCTACAGTCCAACCACGAACTCGACGCCGGTATCGTGGGCAATCGCGCCCTGTCCGGGTCAGTTCCGCAGCGTCCAGCCAGGTGTCAATGGCGTTCCTCTCGGTGCGCCGGCGATCGATCTGCCGCCCGCGTGCGTCGACTCCTTTGGCGGCACCAAGGGTTCCGGAGTCATGACAATCGTCAGTGACCCGAATGATCCGTATCCGATAGCCTTGGGCAAATGCCCACTGACCATGGGCAAGACCTATTACATCAACATCATGGCCGTCGACCCGGAGCCGATCGGGAATCTCAATCCAGCAACCCCTGTAGGCAGTAACCAGTGGTGGTGTCTGACTCAGTCCTGCACGGTGAACAGCGGACGTCTGCCGCTGACTCTGGATCCGGTGTATCACTGACACGATACCCGGTGATGCAGCGGACCTGCTGCGACCGTCGTTGTGCAGGTCCGCTGTCCGCCGTGGCAGCGTGAGAGTTGGAACCGTACCGCCTGATTCTGCCTGCGTCGTGCAGCGCAGGGGGATCGGCTCCGTCGGGTACGGGTGGGCTTGCCTCTGCTGCCCGCCCGATACCTCGAGCCGGTGGCACAGCATCAGGCGGTTTGGATCGCCTCCCGATCGTGTCGCCGCCCAGGGTGGACCTGCGTCGGATTCGCCCACTCACATGCGCCAGCAGCGGAACAACCACATGGGCGTTCGTTGCCACGTGCGAGAAGTGCGTCGTCGACTCGGTTTTTCGTCTGGGCGTGGCGTTCATTGAGGGCGCGGCCGGACGAGTGGAACCGTGCTTGCGCGGCCACTTGGCCGGATCGGCCTCGCTCCATGGAACCAAACGATGCCCAGCGGGTCCATCGAGACCTTGTTATCCGACTAACTGCCAGGAGCAAGTCGCAAATGATCCCTACCAGGAACTTCCCACTAGCCCGACGCATCGCGGTCGCTGCCGGCGTGTTCGCCATCACCACGGCCGTGCACGCTGACGAACGTCTCGCGGGCGACACCGTCGTGGCCTCGCGTGGTGGAGTGTCGGTGACGCTTGCTGACGTGGATGCATCGCTGTTGCGTCTCCCGCCCGGCCAGCGTGCCGATCTGATGAACAGTCCGGTACGCATCGAGGAAAAAATCAGCGAGCTGCTGTTGACGCGTCAGTTGGCCGCCGAGGCTGCTCGCGCCGGGCTCGACAAGGATCCGCTCGTCCAGCATGCGATCGAACTGTCCAAGGAGAGCGTGCTCGGGACCCAGGCGATGCTCGACTATCGTGCGAAGCTCGACCTCGGCGACGTGGCGATCCTCGCCAAGGAAATGTTCGACGCGAATCCTGCGGCCTACGCGATCCCCGAGGACGTCGTCGTGCAACATCTTCTCGTCGATTCACAGAAGCGTGGCGACAGCGAGGCGCGGGCACTGGCAACGAGTCTGCTCGAGCGAGCGAAAAAGGGAGAGGACTTCGAAGCGCTGGTGCTGGAGTATTCAGACGATCCGGGCAAGGCGAGCAACAAGGGTGTCTACTCCGGCGCGAGTTCCGCGCGAATGGATCCAGATTTCGCCGCGGCCAGCGGCAAGTTGCGCGAAACGGGCGAATTCGCCCCGCTGACCAAGTCGCAGTTCGGCTATCACGTCATCAGGCTCGTCGAACGTCATGAGCCGAAGCCGCGAAGCTGGGACGAGGTCAGCGCAGGCGTCACCGAGGACTTGCGCAAGCGCCTGACCGACGCGCGCGTCAAGGACTACGTCGACAACCTGCGCGGCAAGGACATCGACGCAAATCCAGATGCGGTGGCTTCGCTGCGCACGCGCTATCTGCCAGCCCCCGAAGCGCCATCCAAAAAGGCCGGCGAGCGCTGACGATGACCTGATCGGTCGCCGGCCCGGCCGGAACCGGCTCCCGCGAGGTGTTGATTTCGTGGGAGCGCCGGCGGCACGAATCGGCAGGTCCGAACCACGTTGGGCAAGGGGCTTCGTTCGCGAATCCGTCGGCGTACGATGCTGACGAGCAGGAGTCCACCGAAGTCCGTGCCTCGCCCGCCACCACCAGGCGGGCGAACTGCCGGCAAGCGTTGGTTGAGGCCTGCGGCTGGCCACCGAGAACGGAGTGAGCGCCGCGACGTGACCCTCCGGTACAATCAGCGGTTCCCCTTTCCCGGTCCGGTGAATGAATTCCGCGAGGCTTGCCCGGCATTTCGTCGCCCGCGAACTGCGCGAACGCTATCGCGGCAGTTTCACCGGCTTCGGTTGGGCCCTGCTGCAACCGCTGCTGCAACTGGCGATCTACGCCTTCATCTTCGTGCAGGTCTTCAAGGCGCGCGTGCCGGGGGCCGATGCCCCTGGCTACGTGCCATTCCTGGTCGTCGCGCTCTGGCCATGGGTTGCGTTTTCCGACGCGCTCGTGCGTTCGACAGTGGCTATCCAGGACAACGCGGCCCTGATCGGCAAGGTCGCATTGCCGCGTGAAGTGTTGGTGTTGGCGCCATGCGCGGCAAGCTTCGTATTGCACATGGGGGGATTCATCGCGATTGTCCTCGCCCTGGCCGTGACCGGAACGCCAATCGATCTGGCATATCTTCCTGCGGCCGTGCTGTTGTACATACCACTGTTTCTGCTCGCCCTCGGCTTCGCCTTTGCCCTCGCCGCCCTGCAAGTGTTCGTGCGTGATCTGGTGCAGATTCTCAGCCAGTTGCTGATGTTGTTGATGTTCGCGGCGCCAGTGTTCTACGCGCGCGAGAGCCTCCCACAACGCTGGCAAGGCTGGCTCGATGCGAATCCGTTCACGTTCTACGCTGAGGCCTTCCGCAGCCTGCTGCTCGGCTATGGCGAAATTGGCCTGCGTCCGCTGGCGGCTGCCTGCCTCGTCGCCGCAGTCGTTCTTCTCGCCGGTCGCGCGCTGTTCCGTCGCCTCGATCCGCATTTCGAGGATTTCCTGTGAGCGATGTACTCGTAAGCGCACAGGGGCTCGGCAAGACCTACCCGCGTTCGCACCGCTCATCGGATCGCCTGCGCGCACTCGCACGATTGCTACTGAATCGCGTCGATCACGACGCGCACCGCGTGCTGCACGACATCTCGCTGGAGATCCGGCGCGGCGAGTCGGTCGGCATCATCGGCGAGAACGGCGCAGGCAAATCGACCTTGCTCAAGCTGATCACCGGTGTGCTGACGCCGACCACGGGTAGCGTCGCGGTACACGGCAGCATCGGCGCCCTGCTCGAACTGGGTGCAGGCTTCAATCCCGAGTACACGGGGCGCGAAAACGTCGCCATGGCGGCAGCGCTGCGTGGCCTGTCGGGGCGCGCCCTGTCCGAACGCATGCCGTCGATCATCGAGTTCGCCGACATCGGCGACTACATCGATGAGCCGGTCAAGCACTATTCCTCGGGCATGGTCGTGCGGCTCGGCTTTGCCGTAGTCGCAGCGTTGCGTCCGGACCTCCTGATCACTGACGAAGTCCTCGCGGTCGGTGATGAATCATTCCAGCGAAAATGCGTGCGCTGGATGGAAGACTACCTCGAAGGCGGGGGCACATTGCTGCTGGTCTCGCACAGCATGTACCACGTGCAGAAGCTGTGCCGGCGCGCGCTGTGGTTGCGTGACGGAGCGGTGGCCGCTTTTGGCGACGTGTTCGACGTCACCCAGGCCTATCTGGCCTGGCACGAGGCGCGTTCGGTGCAGCGCGAGTCCATGGCCGATCGTGCGGGTATCGAGTTGAGCGTGGGTCAGCTGGCCTTGAACGGCATTCAAGGCGAGTCGGCGCCGGTGCTCGACTTCGGTGCGTCGTTGCACGTGCAGGCTACCATCGAATCGCGCGACGGGCGCGTGCCCGTGGTTCTCGTCGGTGTCGTGCGTGCTGACGGCACGCCGGTCTACGGGGTAAGCACCGAGATGGAGCGGCGTGTCGCCATCGCCGATGCTGATGGGCGCTATTGCGCCGACATCCAATTCGACACATTGCCGCTGCTGCCCGGGAGCTACTCAATCCGAGTGCACGCGCTTGATCCAGAAGGTGTGCGTTTGTTCGACACGCGCGAGCGCGGCTTCGTCGTGCGTGGCGAGTCGCGCGAGTTTGGTCTTGTCCGCCTACCTCATCGCTGGGGCGGTGTCCGCGAGATCGAGCCATGAGCGAGTCGACCAAGCCAATGGCCTTCACCGGTGAGCGCTTCACTCCCGAATGCGTGCGCGAGATCTGGTATGAGCACTGGCACCGCTATGCATTTGCGTTGCCACTCGTGTCTGGTCGGCGCGTGCTCGACGCGGCCTGCGGAGAAGGCTACGGCTCGGCACTGCTGGCCAGGCATGCCGCTTCGGTGGTTGGCGTCGATATCTCACCACAGGCCATCGAGCATGCGCGTTTGCGCTATGGCGGAGCATCGAATTTGCGCTTCGACACCGGCGATGCCGCCGCACTCGAGTTCCAAGATGCTTCGTTCGATATCGTCGTCTCGTTCGAGACGCTTGAGCACCTCGAGGCACAGCAGGCGCTGGTCGCCGGTTTCGCCCGCGTGCTCGCCGACGATGGTTTGCTGCTCATCTCTTCGCCGGACAAGCGCAGCTACAGCGATCATGCCGGGTTCCGCAACGAGTTCCATGTGCGTGAGCTGTATCGCGAGGAATTGCTGGAGCTGCTTTCCCCACACTTCCCGCATGTGCGTCTGTACGCGCAGAAGCTGCTGTTCCAGTCGATCCTATGGCGGCTTGACGGCGAGATGGCACCCTCCGCCGTGGCCACCGCCGCGGCCGATGGCGCCGAGGTCGCGACCACACTCGACTATGTACCGTTGTACTACGTCGCCGCCTGTTCGCGCCGGCCACTACCGGTCGACCTTCCCGGGTTGTCGTTGTTCGGCGACCGCGAAGAATCGGTCTATGCCCATTACAATGGCGAAGTCCGCAAGAACATGAGCGCTGGTGCGCGCATCGCCGAACTTGAAGCCGAACTCGAAGCTGCGCGCCGCGCGCCGATCGTCGCGCAGGCACCTTGGTGGCGCCGTTGGCTCGGACGTTGAGTCCCCTCGAAGAATCCGCATGAATAGCACAGCCGATTTCCAGATCAACTACGGCAGCATGAACCTGTCGACGCCAGCGCCACGGCCCGCGCCTGACGCGCCGCGCTATGCCGCGGTCGATGCGCTCGTAGCGCCATTGTCGGGCGACGAGTTCGCCTTCATCACCAAAGAGGGTGGTGAGCGCCATGTGCTAAGCCATCATGTGTTGCAATCGCTCGACCAATGCCGCGAGTTCCGCACGCTCGACGAGCACGTTGCGCGCGTGGTCTCGGTGGTGCCCGGTCTCAATCAGCCCGAGCGTATCCGCAAGGGATTGGAGAGCCTTGCGCAGAATCACCTGCTGGTGTCCGACAGCGAGTTCATCGGCAGCCTCGCGCGTGGCGCCGAACCCGAACAGCGCGAGCTGCATGCCATATACATTCGAGCCTGCGACCGTCCAGAGCAGTTGCAGGCACTGCTTGCCTCGCTGGCCGACTACGAGCGTCGTTTCCGTGCGGCACGCCACGTCGTGCTCCTCGACGACTCGCTGGAGCCGGGCAACCGCGATCGCAACCGTGACTTGCTGCGCGAGTTTGCGCGTGCGGTCGGCAACCCGGTCAGCTACGTCGGTGCCGCCGAGCGCGGGCGCTTGCGCGAACGCCTGCTCAAGCTGGCGCCGGATGCGCAGGCCAGCGTCGACTGGCTGCTCGAACGTGGTCCGCGCACACGTCGCAGTGGCGGTGGGCGCTCGTGGAATCTCGCCCTGTTGCTATCCGCAGGACGCCATTTCGCGATGCTCGACGAGGACTTCCGTCTGCCGCTGCGCCGTCATCCCGAGGCGTTGACCGGCATCGATCCGAATCCGGCTCAGGCCGCCTCGGCGCGCTTCTTCCGTCGCGTCGAGGATGCGCTCGTCGCTGGCGAGGAGGACGCCGGTGATCCGTTCGAAGCGCATCTTGCCGTCTGCGGGGAACGCCTCGGGGCGATCCTTGCCCAGTCGGCCTACCGGCTCGAGCGCGAGAGTCTGCGTGGGATGAACCTCGGCCGCCTCGAACACCTGCGCGGTGATGCGCGCGTGTTGTATTCGCTCAACGGCACCGCTGGCGCATCGGGGACCGAGAGCGCACTCTGGCTGTACCAGCTCGATGCCGACAGCCGCAACGAGTTCTGGGCCGACCGCGACGCCTATCTGCGCAACATCGAGGCACGTAGCATCTGGTACGGTTGGTTGCGTGCGAAGCCGTCGACGCAGGCGTACTTCACCCCGTTCGTATTCGACAACCGCAATCTGCTGCCGTGCACGAATCCGGACGGACGCGGCGAAGACAGTCTGGCCAGCGCAGCAACCCAATTCGTGCACCCAGGCTCATTGGTCATGCACCTGACCAGCGTCATCGGCCACGTACAGGAGGGAGCGCGCAAGCGTTCCGACGTGACGATGGCCGCGCACACCCCGCGCTTCAACCATTTCCTGCGCGACTACGTGGTCAACCAGACCGGCGGTTTCAAGTCGAACGATCCGGCACGGCGACTCGTTCTGCTCGGCGAAATCGTCGGCGATCTTGCTGCAGCCGATGCGCGCACGCTCGAGGCTACCTTGGATGAATACCTGAGCTTCGTGCGCGCCGATGTCGTCGAGCGCCTGCAGAACCAGTTCGAGTCGAATCCCGATGCACCGGTCTACTGGCACGCCGACGTGCGCACGATCGTGCAGAACAACGGTACCGCCTTGCTCAAGCGTTCGGCGCCACGTCTCGGTGACTGGCCGGTCGATGCCGATGGGGCCGCCTGTGCCGAACTCGCCCGCGCCGAACTGGCCGACGTGGCCCAGGCCTGGCGCGACTGGCCGCGTCTGTGGAGTGTGGCCCGCGAGCAGGGCGACCGCCTGCTCAGCGGCCTTTGATCCGGGCAGCCGGCATGTCGGTGGCGGCGCCAGGATTGTGCAGCGTCGTTGTCGTCAGCGCCGACAGTGGGCCGTTGGTGCGCGAATGTGTGGGGCGGGTGCTTGCTTCCAGCGTGCCGGTCGAGGTCGTACTGGTCGACAATGCCTCAACCGACGGCGAACCCGAGGCGGCGCTCGCCGCGCATGCGGGTGATGCGCGCCTGCGCATCCTGCATCAGGCACGCAACCTCGGCTTTGGTGCGGCCTGCAACCGGGGTGCCGCGCTGGCCCGAGGTGATGCACTGCTGTTCCTCAATCCCGATTGCCTGATCGAAGCCGATACGATCGAACGCCTGCATGCCGTCGCCGCTGGCCATGCGCAGGCTGGACTCGTCGGCGTGCGTGTCGAGGATGCCCTGGGCCGGCCCGAGCGTGCCGTGCGCCGCCGCGAGCCGACCCTGCGTCGGGCGCTGATGACCATGAGCGGGCTGGCCCGTTTCGAGGCCCGCTGCCCCGCACTGGCCGGCGTCGCAGTACCAGCCGCGTCGATGACCGATGGCATTGAAGTCGTCGAAGCGGTGTCCGGCGCATGCATGTACCTGCCGCGCGCCGCCTTCGCTGAGGTCGGCGGCTTCGACGAAGCGTATTTCCTGCATGCCGAAGATCTCGACCTGTGTCGGCGTCTGCGCGATGCAGGCCACCAGGTGCTGTTCGCCGGCGCGATCCGCGTGCGCCACGAGCAAGGCAGCTCGAGTCGGCATCGTGCCGGCTTTGTCGCCCGCCACAAGCGGCGCAGCCTGTGGCGCTACTTCAATCGTTTCGATCCGGCCGCGCGCAATCCGCTGCTGCGCGTGGTCGTGCGCGTCGGGCTCGCCCTGCATCATCTTGCCGGCATCCTGTGGCGCGCTTTGCGCCGTGTACGGTAGGAGCTCCTCCAGGGGCGATGCCTTTATGAGGTGCGTCGAAGAGCATGGCCCCTGAAGGGGCTCCTGCACGGCCCGGTGTTCAATCCATGAAGATGAAGAACGCCGCCGCGACCATCAGGCCGAAGCCGACGAGGTGGTTCCAGCGGATCTCCACACCCAGCCAGAGCACCGAGAAGCCGATGAAGACGACAAGGGTGATGATTTCCTGCATCGTCTTGAGCTGGGCCGCGTTGTAGACCGTGTAGCCGAGGCGGTTGGCAGGCACTTGCAGGCAGTATTCGAAGAACGCGATCCCCCAACTCGCGATGACGACCAGCCATAAAGGGTGGTGCGGATACTTGAGGTGGCCGTACCAAGCAAAGGTCATGAACACGTTGGCCAGCGTGAGCAGCACGATCGGGGCGAGATAGGCCCACATGCGCGGATCTCCTGGAAGGTACTTGCCATGGAATCTCGGATCGAATACTTGCGCGACTGAAGTCATCCCAAGGCTTTGGTTTCGCGGGGGCGGCTTCGGCCGCGAGCGAGTCGGTCGGAGCAACCCTACGGCTGGTCACCGTTGCTGAAGCGCGATTCGTAGAGCAGGGCCTGTACCGTCTCGTCGTTGCCCGGCAGGAACTCGAAGCCGAGGTCGTCGTCGCCTTCGCGCACGCAGCGTGCATCGATGCCGATGACGGTCTCCTGGTCGAAGATGAACCACAGGCGACAGTCGCGCACATGGTCGTTGCGCCAGGTGCCAGGGCGGCCAAGTCGGGCACCGCCGCGCGAGAGATCGCGCACTTCGCTCAGCCAGCCTTCGTCGCCGCAGGCGATCAGGGTGGCCGAGTAAACCGGTAGACGCGGATGGCGGCGTTTTTCATCGGCGGACATGCCTGCACCATAGCGAGCACCTGCCGGCGACGGCAAGCGGCGCGGGCGTGAGCGGCGTCACGTCCCGCGCCGCAGGATCAGCATCGGTGGCGTACGCGCGATGCGGCGCGTGGCGGCGAGACCGGCCAGCATGACCAGCACGGCCGAGGCCACGGCGATGCCGAGCAGCGGCCAGGCCGGTGGCCAGTAGTCGGGCATGCGGAACACGCTGCGGGCGAGCGCGATACCGGTTCCGGCCGCACCGACCGCGGCGACCAGGCCGGCGAGCAAGCCGAGCGCGGCGAATTCGCCGAGCACGGCGGCATCGAGCTGGCCGCGATGCGCACCGAGCGTGCGCAACAGGGCGATCTCGACACGGCGCTCGTCGGCGGTCGCGGCCAGCGCGGCGATCAGCACGAGCACGCCGGCGGCGAGGCTGAAGCCGAGTACCCAGGTTGCTGCCGCCGATACGCGCTCGATGATGTCGCGCACGCGGTCGAGGATCGATTGGATATCGACCAGCGAGATGTTCGGCAACTCGCGCGACAGCGCGGCAAGGCCGTCCGTACCGGGCGGCACGTGGAAGCTCGCGATCAGGCTGTGCGGCAGCTCGCCGGCATGCGCCGGGTCGAGCACCATGAAGAAGTTGACGCGGAACGAATCCCAGTCGACCTCGCGCACGCTGGTCACGACTGCGGTGATCTCGGCGGCGCCAAAGCGCAGCGTCATGGTGTCGCCGAGCTTGAGGCGGAACAGTTCGAACCAGCCCTGGTCGACCGAGAGCTGTGGTCCCGGCGGCGTGGCGCCGTGCCAGTCTCCGGCGACGATACGGTTCGCGGCCGGCAGGTCCGCGGCCCACGACGCGCGGACCTCGCCCTCGATCCAGTTGCCGGCACGGCGCTCCTCGCGATAGTTCGACGCATCCGGCACTTCGCCATTGATGGCAACGAGCTTGCCGGCAGCGAGCGGGGCCATGCTGATGTTGCTGGCCCCGAGGGCGGCGAGCCGCTGGGTGAAGGTTTCACGCTGGTCAGGCTGCACGTTGAGCACGAAGTAGTTCGGCGTGTCGGCGGGAAGGTCGGCACGCCAGCGGTCGAGCAGCGAGGGTCCGATCACGGCGAGCAGATCGACCGCGCTCAGGCTCAGCGCGAGTGCACCGACCTGCAGCAGGGTCAGGCCACGCCGGCGCACCAGGTTGGCCAGACCGAACCGCAGGGCGCCGGGCAGGCCACGTCCGGCCGTGCGCAGGATGCGCAGCAGCAGGAGGGTGACGACGATGGTGGCACTGGCCACGCCGGCCAGGCCGGCGGCAAGCGTGCCGGCGAGACGCATCGATCCGCTCTCGACCAGGATCAGCAGGCCAGCGACGACGAAGGGCAGCAGGTACAGGGCGTCGAAGCGGCGCACGCGGGTCTCGAGATCTTGGCGGAACACGCGCATCGGCTCCACGTCGCGCAGGCGCAGCAGTGGCGGCAGGGCAAAGCCGAACAGCACGGCAAGGCCGATCGCGAAGGCCGAGGTGGCAGGCCCGAACGACAAGGATGGCACTGCGCCTGGCAGCAGATTGTGGGTGAAGGCGAAAGCCGCTTCCTGCAAGCCGAGACCAAGCGCGGCGCCGACGAGGCAGGCCGGCACGGCGAGCAAGCCGAGTTGCAGGCACAGGGCGGTGACAATCTCGCCGCGGCTGGCACCTAGGCAGCGCAACAGGGCTACGTCCTCGGTCTTGCGCCGGGCGAAGCGCTGCGCGGCAAGGGCGACGGCGATGCCGGAGAGCAGGGCGGCGAGCAGGGCGGCCAGGCGCAGGAAGCTCTCGCCACGCTCGAAAGCCGTGCGCAGGTTCTGTTGCGCGTCCTCGATCGTCGACAGGCGCGCATCGGCCGGCAGGTTGGCACGTGCCCATTCGGCAAAGCGCGTGATCGCGGCCTCAGGTCCCGCCACGAGCAGGCGTCGGCTGGCGCGGCTTCCGGCGCCGAGCAGGCCGGCGGCTTCGGCATCACCGAGATTCATCAGCACGGTCGGCGCGAACTGGAAGACCGAACCCCCCGGCGCGCTGACGATCTCACCGGCGATGACGAGGTCACGACCACCGAATTGCAAGGTCTCGCCGACCTTGCGCTCGAGCGCGACCAGCACGGCGCGGTCGGCATAAGCCTCGCCGCTGGCCGGGCCACGGACGCTGACGATCCTGCCGTCGGCATCGCGCACGTTCAGTACGCCGCGCAGCGGGAAGTTCTCGTCGACCGCGCGTGCTTCGGTGAACTGGCTGCGTTCAGCGGCGAAGACCACGCTGGAGAACTCGGCGACGCGGTTGCTGGCAAGGCCGAGGGCATGCGCCTGTTCGACGAAGGCGACAGGCAGGTCGCTGCGTCGCGCACTGACGCCGAGATCGCCGCCCAGCAGCTCGGCCGCCGAAGCGAGGATCGCGCGCTCGACCCGGTTCGCCAACGTGCCAACCGCGGCCAGCGCGGCGACCGCAAGCAAGAGCGCTGCGGCGAGCGTGGCAAGTTCGCCGTGACGGAACTCGCGGCGAAGGCTGCGTGCGGCGAAGGTGAGTGGCTTCATGCATCGCCTCCGACGACGCGGCCGTCGCGCAGGCGCAGCGTGCGTGCACAGCGCGTGGCGAGGCTGGTGTCGTGGGTGACGAGGACCAGGGTCGTGGCGTGCTCGCGGTTCAGCGCGAACAGCAGATCGGTGACCGCCACGCCGGTGCGCTGGTCCAGGTTGCCGGTCGGTTCGTCGGCGAACAGAAGTTCAGGCCCGTGCACGAAGGCGCGGGCGAGGGCGACGCGCTGCTGTTCCCCGCCGGAAAGCTGGCGCGGATAGTGATGCAGGCGCTGGCCGAGGCCGACGTCGGCGAGCGCCTTCGCGGCGCGGTCGCGTGCGTCGTCACGCCCTTCGAGCTCGAGCGGCAGCATGACGTTCTCCTCCGCCGTCAGCGCCGGCAAGAGATGGAACGACTGGAACACGAAACCGACCAGGCGCCGGCGCAGGCGTGCACGCGCTTCCTCGTCGAGCGTGCCGAGCGATTGCCCAGCCATCCGCACTTCGCCCGTGCTCGGGCTGTCGAGACCGGCGAGCAGGCCCAGAAGGGTGGTTTTGCCGGAACCGGAGGCGCCGACGATGGCGAGACTGGCGCCGCGCTCGACGGCGAGGTCGACGCCATCGAGGATGACAAGGCGGCCATCGGGGCCGTCGACGGCTTTGCTAAGCTTGCGCGCCTCGAGAACGGTAGCGGATTGGGCAGTCATGCGGCGCGGTTTCCTGTGGTTGGTCCTGTTGATTGCGTGGCCGCCGGTGGCATTGGCCACGGGTGGCCCGGTGCTCGTGCTGGGCGATTCGTTGTCGGCCGCCTACGGCATCCGCAGCGACGACGGCTGGGTGAACCTGCTGCGCAAGCGCCTGGCCGAGGCCGCGCCCGCGCGCGAGGTCGTCAATGCCTCGATCAGCGGCGAGACCACGGCGGGTGGGCTCGCGCGCCTGCCGAAGCTCCTCGCCGAGCACGAGCCGGCGGTACTCGTCGTCGAACTCGGTGCCAACGATGCCCTGCGCGGCCTGCCGATCGCGGCGCCGCGCGAGAACCTTGCCCGCATCATCACTCTCGGCAATGATGCCGGCGCGCGCGTGCTGCTGCTCGGCATCGAGATTCCGGTCAACTACGGGCCGCAGTACCGCGATGCCCTGCGTGCCATGTATCGTGACTTGGCACGTGATTTCAACCTGCCATTGGTCCCGTTCCTGCTCGATGGCGTCGCCCTCGACCCGGAACTCATGCAGGCCGACGGCCTGCATCCGACCGCCGCCGCACAGCCGACATTGCTCGACAACGTCTGGCCCGCGCTCGAGGCCGCGCTGCGCAAGTGAGGGTGGCCACGGTGTGCCAACGAACGGATCCACCATGACCACGAACGCCCAGTCCCGTCCGCCCCTCCTGCTCGTGCACGGTGGTGCCGGCGTCATCCGCGCCACGCTGACCCCGGCGATCGAAGCCGAAGTGAAGGCCGATCTCACGCGTGCCCTGCAGGCCGGCCACGCCATCCTCGCCGCTGGTGGCGGCGCCCTCGACGCGGTCGAGGCGGCGGTCGTCGTGCTCGAGGATTCGCCGCACTTCAACGCCGGGCATGGCGCGGTGTTCACCCACGAGGGCATCAACGAGCTTGATGCCTCGGTCATGGACGGACCCACGCGCCGAGCCGGTGCGGTGGCCGGGGTGCGCCACGTGCGCAATCCTGTCGCGCTTGCGCGCGCGGTGATGGAGCGTTCCGACCATGTGCTGCTGATCGGCGAGGGTGCCGAGGCGTTCGCGCACCATGTCGGCGCCGCCTGCGTCGATCCGGCGTACTTCCGCACCGAAACGCGCTGGCAGCAGTTGCAGGAGGCGATCGCGAAGGAGCATGCGGGCGAACAGTCCGAGCAGGGGCGCGCGATCCACTACGGAACGGTCGGTGCGGTCGCGCTCGATGCGCAGGGTCATCTCGCCGCGGCGACCTCGACCGGCGGCATGACCAACAAACGCTGGGGACGCGTCGGCGATTCGCCGCTGATCGGCGCCGGCACCTGGGCCGATGACCGCGTCGCCGTCTCGGCGACTGGCTGGGGCGAATACTTCATCCGCGCCGCCGTCGCCCACGACATCGCCGCACGCATCGCCTACGCAGGCAGCACGTTGGCTCAAGCGGCCGCGGCGGTCATCGACCACGAGATCCCGCGTCTCGGCGGCGACGGCGGCATCATCGCGATCGACGCCGCCGGACACTTCAGCCTCGCCTTCAACACCGATGGCATGTATCGAGGCTGGATCGGTGCCGACGGCATCGCCCATGCGGCGATCCTTGCCGGAGATGTGGGCTGAGGCGCTGACGCCGTTGCCTTGGATCGAGCGGAACATTCCGCGCGGTTCTGCACGGGGTATCAGGCGAACACTGGCGCTTCCTCGACCAGCAGGTCGTTGCCGCAGACCAAGGTCTCGACCCAGGCGATGAAGCGACGTACGTTCTCGCTGCCGGCGATCGGTGGGCCGTGCTGCGGCACGATCATTTCGATGTCGAGCCGGCGCGCACGCTGCGCCCATGCACGACACGCACGGTTCGAGCCCATGTAGCGGCGATGAAATCCGAGCATCGTCTGCTGGTGCTCGTCGAAATCGGCGATCGGGGCGTACGGTGCCTCCGCGATCGACGCGCCGAGGTCGCCGCTGAACAGGATGCGACTGACCGGATCGTAGAACTGGAAATTGCCGACGCTGTGAAGGAAGTGTGCCGGCACCGCGCGCATGTGGCTGCCGCCGAGGCGGATGTCGCCGCCTTCGTCACCGAGCAGCAGATAGCGGTCGGTGCCGCTGTCCTTCTGATAGTGCGGCACGCCGTGTGGAATGAACCGGCCCCACAGCTTCGAACAGACGATGCGCGCCGACGTGTACATAAGCCAACGATCGACCGAACCGATGATGTCAGGGTCCTGGTGCGAGGCAAAGATCCAGGTCAGCTTGCGCGGCGGCACGTACTGCGCCAAGGCCATGCTGAGCGGCGTGTAGAGCAGTGCGCCGCCTGGGTCGATCAGCGCGGACTCGTCGCCATCGACAACGAGGAACTGGTTGGCCTGCACGCCATCATCACCGCGCACGAGGTCATGGAAGGCGACGCAATAGTGGTCGCCCTTGCGGAACAGTTCGGTAGCCATCTAGTGAAGCGGTTTCGAAAACGGCGCGCGTATTTTGTGCGCCCGCAGCATCGACATCTTGACGTCGATCAACTGCCACGACGGATGCATGCGCTGCAGTCGTGCAGGGGCGGTGCGAGTGGGTGATGCAGATGGGCGTGCCGTAGTTCGCGATCGATTGCGCCAGCCATTGCCGCCCCGGCCGTGAGCCCCCGTGGATCTGCTACGGGGCGCGCGCCTCGCGCACCGGTCGCTTGGCCAGCTTGCGTTGCAGCGTGCGCCGGTGCAGGCCGAGCCGGCGCGCGGCCTCCGAGATATTGCCGTCGCAGTCGGCGAGCACACGCTGGATGTGTTCCCACTCGAGGCGCTTGAGCGGCGGCGGTGCGTCCGGCAGATGCTCGATGTCGTTGTGCTTCGATTCGCCGAGCAGGGCCTGCACGACCTGGTCGGCCTCGACCGGTTTGGCGAGGTAGTCGTGCGCGCCGCGCTTGATCGCCTCGACCGCCGTGGCGATCGAGGCATAGCCGGTGAGCAGCAGAATGCGCAGGCCGGACCGCGCGGCGAGCAGTTGCGGGATCAGGGCCAGCCCGTTCTCGCTGCCGAGCTTGAGGTCGAGCACGGCGTACTTCGGTGCAAGTTCGGCGCAGGCGGCCAGTGCGGAGGCACTGTCGTGCACGCCTCGCACCTCGAAGCCGCGCGCGGTCAGCGCGCGTGCGAGCACGTGAACGAAGGTGGTGTCGTCATCGATGACCAGGATGCGGTCGCGGTTCTCAGTGTTCATGCCGGCCATTTTCCAGTGTCGACAGTGGCAGACGCAAATGCTGCTCGGTTCCGCCATCCCGCGCGGCGCTGGCGGCGAGGCTGCCGCCGAAGCGTTCCACGGTTGCCTTGGCCAGGGCCAGCCCCAAGCCAAGGCCGTCGCGCTTGGTCGTCTCGAAGCGCAGCCCAGAGGTCGGCTGCGTGCCGGCCGCCATGCCCTTGCCGAAATCGCGGATGCGCATCTCGAACTCGTCGTCGTTCTCGATGATGTCTAGTTCGACCACCGAAAAGCCGTTTGCCAGCGAGGCATCGGCGGCGTTGTTGAGCAGGTTGATCAGGGCGTGACGCAGCGCCGGCACGACTTGGATCGGATGGCGTTCGAGGCGTGGATCGAGCGTGCGGTTCACGTCGATCTCGGGGCGCAGCAAGCGGAAGGAATCGAGCGCGGTCGCGGCAAAGGCGCCGATCGTGGTTGCTTCGGGTGCGCCGGCGAGCTGGTTGCTGCCGACTTTGACCAGCTCGCGCAGGATGTCGCGGCAGCGCGCGGCCTGGCCACGCAGCAGCTCGATGTCGGCGGCCAGCGCCTGATCGGCGGCGTGCTCGCGCGCCAGTTCGGCGAGCAAGGTGCTCATCGTCGACAGCGGCGTGTTGAGTTCGTGCGCGGTGCTTGCCGCCTGGGTGGCGATGGCGAGGATGCCCTCGTCACGCAGTGCACGCATGCGCTCGTGCTCGGCTTCGGCCTGGCGCGCACGCAGGGCGCGGGCCAGACGGGCGATGAAGAATCCGAGCATTGCTGCGGTGATCGCGAAGCTGATCGCCATGCCGATGATGTGCAGGCGGAACCCGCTTGGCGTGCCGATCGCGTGCTGGGTTGGCAAGGGCAGGTGCCAGCGCATGAGGGCGAGGTATACCGCCACCGCCAGCGTCGCGACGATGGCCACCGAGCGCAGTGGCAGAGCGGTCGCGGCCAGCGTGATCGGCATGACCAGCAGCGACACGAACGGATTGGTCGCGCCCCCGGACAGGTAGAGCAGATACCCGAGCACGATCGTGTCGATGGCGATATGCACGACCGACTCGGCCTCGCTGACCCGCCAGCGCAGCTCGAGGCGCCAGAACGCGAACATCGCGAAGGTGCCGAGCAGGATGATGCCGCCGAGCAGCGGCCCGGCTGGCACCGGCATGCCGAGTGGCCCGGCGACGACGGCCACCGTCAGCGCCTGGCCCGCCACCGCACACAGGCGCAGCCAGGTCAGCGTGGTGACCAGCTGGCGCGGTCCATGCGGCCAGCTGTTGCCAGCACTGCGTGGGCGGGAAACAGGATCGGGGAACATGCGTACGCGCGGTGGCGGATGGAGAACCCGGGAAAGATAACGTAGGAGCCCACCCGTTGCGCGATCGGCGAGCGGCCGTACGAAATGGCCGTAGGAAATGGCTCCAGCCGTGATGCTCCTGTTGTCCAACGCCACAACGAAGAAACATCACGCCCGAAGGCGTCTCCTACAGGCTGACCGCTTCATCCCGCGGCAGGCGGATGACCACTTCCAGGCCGCCGCCATCGGCATTGCGTGCGACCACCGTGCCGCGGTGGTTGGCGATCGCGCGAAAGGCGATGGCGAGGCCCAGGCCGGTGCCACCACTGCTGCGCGCACGCGCGGCGTCGGTGCGATAGAAGGGTTCGAAGATGCGCGGAAGGTCGGCTTCGGCGACGCCTGGGCCATGGTCGCGGATGCGCAGCACGGCGTCGCCGCCCTCGCCCTGCAGGGTGACTTCGACGCTGCTGTTGTCGGCGGTATAGGCCAGTGCATTGCGCACGATGTTCTCGACCGCGCTCATCAGTGCGTCACGCACACCGTCCAGGGCGATGGGTTCGCGTGTGACGAATGCGACCTTGCGCCCGCGTGGGCCGCCCTCGTAGTCGGCATTGGCGATCACGTCCTCGACGAGTTCGTCCAGGGCGATGTGCTCACGGCGCGGCTCAATGCCGGTTTCCAGGCGTGACAGCTCGATTGCCTGCGCGAGCATCGATTCGAGGCGATCGGATTCGCGCTCGATGCGCTCGAACGAGGCTTCCACAGCGGCCGCGCCCTGGCCGCGCGCAAGTTCGAGGGCAACACGCAGGCGCGCCAACGGCGAACGCAGTTCGTGCGAGACGTCGCGCACGAGACGACGATTGTTTTCGACCAAGGCCTTGATGCGTTCGGCCATGCGATCGAATTCACCGGCCAGTGCGGTCATTTCGGTGCTGCCGCCGAAGCGCAGTTCGCCGACACGGGCATCCAGGTCACCCTCGGCGAAGCGCCGCGCACTGGCGCGAATACGGGCCAGCGGAGCGGCCACGGTCCAGGCCAGCAGCGCACCGACGATCGCGCTGACCACGAGCGCAAGGACGATCTGCATCCAGCCGCCGACCGGTCCGCGCGTGATCGCGCGCAAGATCAGACTGCCTTCGGCCGCGGCGACGAAGACGATCGGCGCATCGTCGTCGCGCAACTGGCTGGCCACGCTGCGCATGCGCTCGGTCTCGACCGGCGTGCCGGCGCGCGTCGTGGCGACGGCGGCGAGCACCTCGGTCGACAGCGGCCGGCCGAGGCGGTCGCGGTCGTCGGCGCCAACGGCATAAAACTCGACCGGGCCCATGTTCGCGGCGATGCGCAGCGACTGGTCGACGCGCTCGGCGCCGGCGCGCCGTGCCGAGCGATCGAGGCGACGCAACTGCTCATCCATCACCGCCTGCATGCGCGTGAGCTCGAGGCCGGGCACGCGTTCGGTCTCGAAGCTCACCGCCATGATCCAGGCGAAGGCGACGATGACGGCGACGTTGCCGAGCCAGATCGCAGCGAAGATGCGCCAGAACAGACTGCGCACGTCAGGCCTCGGGCTGCCGCAGCAGGTAGCCGCTGCGGTGGATCGTGGTGATCGGTGCGCTGTCGTCGCCGGCTTCGGCGATCTTCTTGCGCAGGTTCGAGACATGCACGTCGATCGAGCGGTCGTAGGGGCCGAGCGGGCGGCCGAGCACGCTCTGCGAGATGCGTTCCTTGCTGACCACGCGGCCGGCTTCGCGCATGAGCAGCGCGAGCAGGTCGAACTCGGTCGAGGTCAGCGCCATTGGCGTGCCATCGACGCTCACGCTGCGCGAGGCCGCCTTGAGGGCGATGCGGCCGACACGCAGGTCGGTCAGCACGTCGGTGCCTTCGCCGCGCGAGCGGCGCAGCACGGCGCGCAGGCGTGCTGCGAGTTCTCGCGGGTTGCATGGCTTGGGGATGTAGTCGTCGGCGCCGAGTTCGAGGCCGAGGATGCGGTCGATGTCCTCGCCGAGCGCGGTCAACATGAGCACCGGCGTGGCCGATTCGCGACGCAGTTCGCGCAGCACGTCGAGGCCGGAGCGGCCGGGCAGCATGACGTCAAGCACGATCGCGTCGAATGCGGTTTCGCGCGCACGTGCGATCGCTGATTCGGCATCGTTGGCGATGCGCACGTCGAAGCCTTCGCGGACCAGGAAGTCGCGCAACAGGGCAGCGAGTTCCTGGTCGTCGTCAGCCAGCAGGATGGCAGGTTGGTTCATGCGGCTACGATGCCGCATGTGCGGCGCGCGTGCCATGCACTTTGCCGTCGATTGCCGGCCTTTGCAGGGCCTTTACATCGGCGCCGGCAGCCGGCGCCGCGTGGCCGTGGCGACGATCACGGCAACCCGCACGGCGAGCATGCATGCGGCGGACGAGTCGGATCCGCGCACGACCGCCGGCCCGGCGACGAGCACGAAGAGCGCAGCGGCAGCGCTGCCGCCAGCGAAAACGCGGTCAACTTGGGATTGATCAGAGCATCCCTTGAGGCCCACGCAAGGGAGCAGGCGCTGCCGCGGCGGGCGCGATGGACCTTGGGACAAATCCCTTGTGGCATCATAGCGCGTCCCGTTTACGTCCCGAGAGCCCGCATGCCGAGCCGATCCTTCCTGCGTCGCTCCCCCGTGGCGCGCCGCGCCAGCGTCGCGGTCGCGCGCTGAAGGAGGCGTTGCGCAGCATGTCGAGCTCCGAGCCGCGCGGTCCGCGCCAGATCCTCAAGGCCTTCATCTGGTCGGCGAAAGGCCTGCGCGCTGCCTGGCGGCACGAGGCTTCGTTCCGTCTCGAGTGCTACCTGCTGGTGATCCTGCTGCCGCTTGGCTTGTGGCTTGGCGTGGGCGGCGTGGAAAAGGCGATCCTGGCCGGCAGCCTGCTGCTCGTGCCGGCGGCAGAATTGCTCAATTCGGCGGTCGAGGCGGTGGTCGACAAGGTCAGTCCGGAGTTCCACGAGTTGGCCGGACGTGCCAAGGACATGGGCTCGGCGGCGGTATTCGTGCTGATGCTCAATGTCGTCCTGTGTTGGGGGCTGGTGTTGATCCCGCGTTACATGGCCTGAACAATCGATGGCACTTCTGCTCGAACCCGAATTCTGGATCGCTCTGGTCACGCTCGCTGCGCTGGAGATCGTGCTGGGCGTGGACAACCTCGTGTTCATCTCGATCGCGGTCAGCCGGCTTGCGCCCGCGCAGCGTCCGCAGGCACGCCGCGTTGGCCTGGCGTTCGCCTGCATCACGCGCATCCTGCTCCTGCTGACGCTGTCCTTCCTTGCCGGCCTGGATGACGAACGCCTTGGTCTGTTCGAGTTGCGTGGACAGGTGTTCTCGCTGCGCGACCTCATCCTGATCGGTGGTGGCCTGTTCCTGCTGGTCAAGGCGGTCATGGAGATCCACCAGGAACTCGAGGGCACACGCGACCAGCCCGAGGAAGGACGCGCGTTTTCGTCGTTTGCGCTGGTCATCGTGCAAATCGCGATCATCGATATCGTGTTCTCGCTCGATTCGGTCATCACCGCGATCGGCATGGTCAACCACGTGCCGGTGATGGTCGCGGCGATCATCCTTGCCGTCGCCGTGATGATCTTTGCCGCCAATCCGGTCGGCGAGTTCATCGATCGCCATCCGACCATCCGCGTGCTCGCCCTGGCCTTCCTGATCCTGGTTGGTGCCGTGCTGATCGCCGACGGTTTCGAGTACCACGTGCCGCGCGGCTACGTGTATTTCGCCATGGGCTTCTCTATTGCGGTGGAGTGGATCAACCTGTCCGTACGCAAGCGCGCGCAGCCGCGCTGAACCGGGTCAGGTGCCGCGCTTGCGGCGTGACGGGAATATCCGCCACGGGATCATCTCGAGCACCAGGGCCACGGCGACCAGCGCGAGGGCGAGGCCGATGGTGTCGGCGAGGCTCGGGCGCTCATCGAGGAACAGTGCGCCCCGGATCCTGCCGAGCAGGATCAGGCGTACGAGCGAGGGCGGGGACATCGGTGTGATGCGTGAAGGCACGTCTGGCGCGCATCCTGGGAAACTGCGGGTGCGGCCGAACGCGGTGCGTGTCCGGCGGTGAAGCGGGCAGCCGTTTCCCGAGGTCCGGTCGGCACGGAGGCGACGGCTGCCATGCAGTCATCATGTCGACGTCACCGCTTTGCGCCGGCGGGATCATCCGCACCGTGTTCCGCGTACCATCAACTTCCCGCCGCCTCGGCCCGTAAAGCGGGCCTCCACTGCCGGAACCGCTTCGTGAGTCGACACCACCCGCCTTCGCCGCCAACCCGCAGCGACCATGTGCCGCGCAAGCGCTTCGGCCAGCATTTTCTTCGCGATGCCGCCGTCATCGGCCGCATCGTTCAGGCGATCGCGCCGCAACCCGGTCAGCGCCTCGTCGAGATCGGCCCCGGCGAGGGGGCGCTCACGCTGCCGCTGCTGCGCGCCACCGGCGCGCTGACCGTCATCGAGCTCGATCGCGACCTGATCCCGCGCATCGCCGCCGGGACGGCGGCACTCGGCAAGGTGGAGATCATCCACGCTGACGTGCTGACCGTGGACTTCACCGCGCTCGCCGCCGGCGCGCCGCTGCGCGTGGTCGGCAACCTGCCTTACAACATCTCCTCGCCGATCCTGTTTCATTGCATCGACCACCTCGACGCGATCGAGGACATGCATTTCATGCTGCAGAAGGAGGTCGTCGAGCGCATGGCGGCCGCGCCGGGCAGCAAGGCCTACGGACGCCTCAGTGTGATGCTGCAGCTGGCCTGTCGTGTCGAACCGCTGATCGAAGTGCCGCCCGCCGCGTTCCGCCCACCGCCGAAGGTTGATTCCGCCGTCGTGCGTCTGCGCCCGCGACCACGCGCGGAGCGCCCGCTCGACGTGCAGGCCACACTCGAACGCCTCGTCCGCGCGGCATTCGGCCAGCGCCGCAAGACCCTGGCCAACGCCCTCGAGGGCATCGCCGGAACCGGACAGATCGAAGCTGCCGGCATCGATCCGCGCACCCGCGCGGAGCAGGTGGCGGTGGGGGCGTATGTGGCATTGGCGCGTGTGATCGAGCGCGACACTGACCCGGGGTGAGCAAAGCAGGGCGAACTCGCGTCCGGACGGGCGGTGCGCGCCGAGGTGTTGCGATCGAAGTCCCGGTCCGCATCGGGTGCGGCTTGCCGCGGCGCGCTCACGAGCACGACGACGAGTCGACGATGCAAGCGCGCTCGCCGCCCTCGCCCTTCGCTACGGGGCGATCGTCGCGCTCCAATCAGGTTCTGCCGGCAGCAGTGCCTGCTCGACGACGTCGTCGAGCTCGCTCCGATAACGCAGCTGGCCGAGTGCACGCAGCGCTTCGGCAAGGTGGTTGTTCGCAGTCGCGGCGTCGGCGGGCAGGTCGGCGCGCAGGGCATCGAGGGTGGCGAACCAGCGGTCGCCGCCAATGCCGGCGTTCTCGAGCAGGATGCTCGGCAGCAGCCACGAGGCGGTCAGTGCATGTTCGTCGCGGCTGCGCAGGCGCCGGCGGTTGTCGAGCAGCAGCCATGGCACCGGTTGACTCTTGGCATTGCCACCGTCGGCGAAGCCGATCTGGTGGTAGACCGGCGGCAATGCCGGCAGGTGGTCGCCATAAAACAGCAGCAGGGTGCGGCGCTTGCGCTTCTGCAGCGCCTCGGCGAGACGGCCGAGTTCACGGTCGGCGTCCTCGGCCATGTACAGATAGTTGCGCAACCAGTAGGCGCCGCCGTCGTCGAGGCCTGGCGGCAGCGGCTGCGCAGCGAGGCGTGCGGCATCCAGGCCCGGGCGCCAGTCGAACGGGCCGTGGTTCTGCATGGAGATCGCGAACAGGAGCTGCGGCGGGCCCTCGGTGTCGAGTTCGGCGAGGATATGGTCGGTCAACGCGGCATCGCCGGTGAACAGCCCGACGATGTCCTCCTTGGAGAACGCGCGTTCGTCGATGAAGCGGTCGAAACCGATCTGCCGGAAGGCGGCCTCGCGGTTCCAGAACACGCCGCTGTTCGGGTGGATCGCCGTGCTGCGGTAGCCGTGGCGCGCGAGCGTGCGCACGATGCCGGGCAGCGGTTGGTCGGCGATCTCGAAGTAGGGGTACTGCACGCCCGGGAAGAAGGCGAGGGCGAGGCCGGTCAGCACTTCGAACTCGGTGCGGATCGTGCCGCCGGCATAGGTCGGCACCTTCATCTCGCCGGCCAGGCCGCGGCGCGCGAGGCGATGGTAGTTCGGCAGGTAGGTGTCCTTCGCCGCGCCCGCAAGACGGGCCGGATCGAACAGCGATTCGCTCTGCACGATGACGATGTCGGGCAGGGTGCCGGCAGGCATCGCACCGGCACTGCTGTTCGGCGCGAAGCGCGTGCGCAGGGCGTCGAGGTTGGCGCGCAGCAACTGTTCGGCCGCGCGCCGGTCCGGCGCGAGCTCGGTGCGGCTGGCCAGTTCCCAGTGGTAGAGCACGAGGTTGCCGACCACGCCGGCGCGTTCCGCGCTGTCGACCACCGACCACGGCTCGAAACCGACGCGCTCGGCGTCGTAGAGCGTGCGCCACGGCGTGGTGCCGGCACCGAGCATGACCGTCAAGGCAAGTGTGGCGACGCCAAGCGCGGCGCGCGGCCAGGCGTGCAACGCGCGCACCGGTGCCTCGAAGGCGAGCGCGATGCTGACGCCGAGCAGGACGAGGGTAGTCGCGATGATCGCGCCATGGCCGCTCGCGTAGTGCGCGAACAGCGACACCGCCGCGGCCGGGTCGAGCAGGAAGCGGAAATCGGCCGGCAGCAGCGGCATCTGCAACTGCTCGAACTTTGCCTTGTTGGCAAGATAGACGCCGACGAGCAGGAGGCCGCCGATCCAGGCGGACAGGATCGGCCGCCGTGTCAGCGCGAACATCAGCGCGACGACGAGCAGGAAGGGGACGATGTTGAGGGCAACGACGAACGCGTCGAAGCCGCCGTCACCGGACAGCGGCCAGGCCAGTGCCGGATCGAGCCAGCACGCGAGCAGGGCAAACCCGGCAGTGACGAGCACCAGCCAGATTGCGGCGTGCAGCGGTCGTGTCGAGCGCGTCGTGCTCATCCGTGGATCGAACCCCCCAATCGAGTCGCGCACTATCGCATGGGCGGCTGAGTGGTGGGTTAATGGAACTGGTCCGGTGACGGAGCTCCGTCTCCAGTCGGGCAATGCCGCCAGGCAACTCCCGGTCGCACCGGAGCCCAGGGATGCCCCGACTGATCCCGCACAGGACGGTGATGCCGTTGTGGGATTGATCAGACTCCTAGCCCTTGCGCCGCCACGCTGCCAGAATCCCCGCATGCCGTTCTCCACGTGGCCGCGCCCGGTCGCGAGCCTGCTCGACCAGCGCCTGTCACGCCTCGAAGCCGCTTCGCGGGCGGTGGGCGTGCCGTTCTATGATGACGCCGGGGTCGACAGTCACATCGACCGCGTGCTGCTGGCCAGTGACTACGCCTTCGACAGCTGGCTGCGCGATCCGCAGTTGCTGGGCCCGGAGCTGGTGCGCCTGATGAACGATCCGCGCCACGCCGATGCGCGTGCTGCGGCCGTGCTGGGTGGTGGCGAGAGTGGCGATTTCCGGGCTGATCTGCGCCGCTTTCGGCGCGAGGAATCGCTGCGCTTGATCTGGCGCGATGTCAACGGCATCGATGCCATCGAGACGACCCTGACCGGTACCAGTGTGCTTGCCGAGGTCTGTCTTGAGGCGGCCCTGCGCCAGGCCGAGCGCGAGTTCGCTGCGCGCCACGGCGTGCTGCGCACGGCCGACGGCCAGGTGCAGCGACTGGTCGTGCTCGCGCTGGGCAAGCTCGGCGGCGGTGAGCTCAACTTCTCCTCCGATGTCGATCTCGTGCTGGCTTTTGCGGAACCCGCCAGCAGTGACGGCACGCGTCCGGTCGACGCCGAAACGGGCTATTCACGCATCGCCCAGGCCTTCATCGCCCTGCTCGCCGAACATACCGCGGACGGTTTCGCTTATCGGGTCGACCTGCGCCTGCGTCCGTTTGGCAGCGTCGGTCGGGTCGCGTTGTCGTTCCAGGCGATGGAGCAGTACTACCAGCGCGAAGG
Organism: Dokdonella sp.; assembly: GCF_019634775.1. Taxonomy (NCBI): domain Bacteria; kingdom Pseudomonadati; phylum Pseudomonadota; class Gammaproteobacteria; order Lysobacterales; family Rhodanobacteraceae; genus Dokdonella; species Dokdonella sp. The sequence goes on along the minus strand of NZ_JAHCAS010000001.1, from coordinate 285,707 downwards.
GCGCGACTGGGAACGCTATGCCTGGATCAAGGCGCGCCCGGTCGCCGGCGACAAGGCCGCCGGACTGCGCCTGCTGGAGACGCTGCGGCCGTTCGTGTTCCGCCGCTATTTCGACTACACCGCCTTCGCCGGGCTGCGCGAGATGAAGGCGCTGATCGACGCCGAGGTCGCGCGCAAGGATCTCGCCGACCACCTCAAGCTCGGCCCCGGTGGCATTCGCGAGATCGAGTTCATCGTGCAGTTGATCCAGCTCATCCGCGGCGGGCGCGAACCGGCCCTGCGCGTGCGCGGCCTGCTCGATGCGCTGGCTGCGGCCGAGCGCCTCGGCTACGTACCGGCGGCGCGTGCGCGGCGGCTGGCCGATGCCTACCGCTTCCTGCGTCGACTGGAAAACCGCGTGCAGATGTTCGCCGACCAGCAGACGCACGACCTGCCGACCGATCCGCTCGTGCGCGAACGCATCGCCCTGGCGCTCGGTCATCGCGACTGGCCGGCTCTGGTCGGTGAGCTCGATCGCCACCGCGCCGAGGTCAGCGAGGAGTTCGATGCGCTGATGGCACCGGCACGCGAAGCGCGTGGCAGCGCGCAGCATGCCGAGTGGGATGAGGTGTGGCGCCGCTTCGTCGAGTCGGGCGTCGAGCGCGAACCACTGGTGGCCGCCGGCTTCGAGCCGGTCGAGCCAGTGCTCGCTGCGCTCGAAGGCCTGCTCGGCAGTCCGATCCTGCGCGCGGCCTCGGTGCGCGCGCGCGAGCGCCTCGACCGTGTGCTGCCGGCGTTGTTCGCCGCCGCTGCGGCGAGTCCGGCGCCATCGGCCTGCCTCGTGCGCCTGATCGGTCTCGTGCATGCGGTCGCACGCCGTTCCGCCTATCTCGCCCTGCTCGATGAGCAGCCTGTCGCGCTGCGGCGCCTGACAGCCGTGTTCGCCGCAAGCGCCTTGCTCGCCGAGCGCGTCATCGCACATCCGCTGCTGCTCGACGAGCTGTTCGACGAGCGCAGTGACGGTAGTCTTCCGACGCGTGCAGCGGTCGAGGCGGAGATCGCACGCCAACTCGCCGACATCGCCGAAGGCGACACCGAGTCCGCGATCGAGCGCATCCAGGAACAGCGGCTGGCCTGCCAGTTCCGTATCGGACTTGCCTTCCTCGGCGGGCGCAGCAGTGCCGTGCAATGTGCGCGCGCGCTCGCCGATGTCGCCGAGGCGGTGATCGCCGCCGTGCTCGAAGTCGCCGCGCGTGGCCTGGTCGCTGCGCACGGCCGCATCGCCACCGATGCCGGTGGCGGCAATGGCCTGGTCGTGATCGGCTACGGCAGCCTCGGCGGCATCGAGCTCGGTTTCGGCTCCGACCTCGATCTCGTGTTCGTCTACGACGGTGCGCTGGCGCAGCGCGAATCCGACGGCGCCAAGCCGCTCGACGGCACACGCTACCACGCCCGCCTTGCGCAGCGTTTCGTGCATCTTCTGACCACGCTGACACGCTCGGGGCGCCTGTACGAAGTGGACGTTCGCCTGCGTCCAGACGGTGGCAAGGGCTTGCTGGTGACCAGCCTCGAGGGCTATGTCGCCTATCAGCAGGAACGCGCCTGGACCTGGGAGCACCAGGCCCTGGTGCGTGCGCGCGCCGTTGCCGGTGACGTCACCCTTGGCCGGCGCTTCGCCGAGGCGCGCGCCGACACGCTGCGCCGCGCCGAAGGCGTGGACTCCCTGCGAGCGCGCATCGTCGAGATGCGCCAGCGCTGGCGTGCCGAACGCGACCGTTCCACCCCCCGCATGCTCGACCTCAAGCAGGGCCCTGGCGCCCTCGTCGACATCGAGTTCCTGCTGCAGGCGTTGGTCCTCGGCCACGCGGCGCGCTGTCCGCGCCTGTTGTCGAGTACCTGCACGGCGGATCTGGTCGGAATTGCCGCACGGGAAGGCTTGCTCGACGAAGTCCAGGCGCAAGCGCTGTCCGCCGCGCACGAGACCCTGCTCGCGCGTGCGCTCGCAGCGACACTCGATGCACGCCCGCGCACCGCGCCGCGCGACGCCGAACTGGATGCGGCGACGCAGGCCGTGCTTGGTGTCGCCGATGCGCTCGGTCTGGATTTCCGAGGCGAAGCTCTTTCTCCCTGACAACCGGGAGAAGGAAAATCATGCGGTCCAGTGTTCGCGCACGATCGCAGCCACGCCGGGCAACTCGCGCAGCGCCGCGGTGGCGCGCGAAGGTTCGCCGAAGGCGACGAGGTGACCGAGTCCGGCGAGCTCGGCGTGAAAGCGTGCGAGCTTGCCGTGCAACGGCGTGCGTACGAGGCTGTGTACTGGTACGCCGGTCGCACAGGCTTCCGAGAGCATGTTGACCGAATCGGGTGTGACCACGATGCGGTCGGCCCAGGCGAGCAGTCCGGCATACGGGTTCACGCCGTCCGCATCGCCTGCCCAGAACAGTCCCGGCCAACGTGCGAACGTGTTGCGCAGTCCTGCGGCGAGCGCTGCCGGCGTCCGTCGCGAAGTGGTTACGAGGAAGCTGCCGCCGTCTCGCGCATGCAGCCGTGACAGTTCGGCCTGCAGCGCATCGACGTAGCCGGTGTCGATCGCCTGCGCGTCGGTCGAGGCGCCGACCAGCACGGCCGTTCGCGGCGCGGGGAGTGCGCCGAATGCCGTAAAGCGCGTGCGCGCGGCAGCAAGCCAGGCATCGTCGATCGGGTTGAGTGCGCCTGTGGTGACGATGACGTTGGGGCCGACCAGATCGTCGTGACGGGGCGCGACGACGAGATCATAGTGGCGTGGGTGGATGCGCGGATCGAGGATCTGCACGCGCAAGCAGCGCCCGCCAGCCCAGCCCGCGAGGCCGCGCGTGGCCAGTGCGGCGAGGCGACCGCAACCTACGGCCAGCGCGGGCCAGGGTTCGGCAAAGCCTTGGCCATGCACGGCGCGCCGGCTGCCGGCGACGAGGCGGGGCGCCAGCCAGCGCCAAGGTGCGTCGATGTCGATGTGCACATTGCATGGATCGGAGCACAGTGCCCCGGCGAGCGCGAGCGCCTGCCGTTCATTGCCGGCAGCGCCGTCGCTGATCGCCCAGGCGGTCGTGTCCTCAGCCTTCATGCGTGTACTCTGGGGCCCTTCGTAAGCCGCCGGTTGCGCTGCATTGTCCACCAACCGGCAGCAATAAGTTGTGTCTGCGCCCGTTGATCCGCCGTGGCGCGACCACGAGACTGCCGGGCCAGGCTCGCGCAGCCCCGCTCCATCCGCAGCATGATTCGTCCGCCGCATGAGGAAATCCGATGAATGCACCGCTGAACGACGCCGCACTCGACTTGATCTTCCGTGCCGCACGCACCTATCGGGGCTCGGCACAGGCCTGGCTCGACCGTCCGGTTGACGATGCCCTTCTGCGCCAGGCCTACGATCTGGCCAAGCTTGGGCCGACCAGCGCGAACTGTCAGCCGATGCGCGTCGTTTTCGTGCGTTCGCCAGAGGCCAAGGCGACATTGCGCGAAGCCCTGTCGCCGGACAACGTCGAACAGACCATGGCCGCGCCGGTCACTGCGATCGTCGCTGCAGACCACGCCTTTTTCGAGCACCTGCCGCGCCTGTACAGCGAGACCGATGCGGTGCCGTGGTTCGCCGGCAAACCCGCCGCGATCGAGGCCACGGCCTTCCGCAACTCGAGCCTGCAGGGTGCCTACCTCATCATCGCCCTGCGTGCGCTCGGCCTCGACTGCGGACCGATGTCCGGTTTCAACTCGGCGAAGCTGGACGCCGCATTCTTCGCCGGCACCGAGGTTCGCTCCAACTTCCTCGTCAATATCGGTTACGGCAATCCGGCCGTGCTGCGTCCGCGCGACCAGCGCTTCGCTTTCGACGAAGCCTGCCGCATCGTCTGACCCTTTCACCAAGGAGAACTTTCATGTTTCGCCGTACCGCGCTCGCCAGTGCCTTCGCTCTCGTCTCGTCGGTTGCGTTCGCCGCCCCGGTCACCTACACGATCGATCCGGGCCACACGCAGACGATCTTTTCGTGGAACCACTTCGGCTACTCGAATCCGAGTGCGAACTTCGACAGCATCGAGGGCACGCTGACCTATGACGATGCCGATCCGACGAAATCGTCGGTTGATGTCACCATCGCGGTCGACAGCATCAACAGCCACGTCAAGAAATTCGATGACCATCTCAAGAGCGACGATTTCTTCGATGTCGCCCAGTTCCCGACCGCGACCTTCAAGAGCACCAGGGTCGAGAAGGGCGCGACCGACGGCAGCTACAAGGTCACCGGCGATCTCACCATCCACGGCGTGACGAAATCGGTGACGATCGACGCCAAGCTCAACGCGCGCAACGAGCATCCGATGAAGAAGGTGCCGGCAATCGGGTTCGACGGCGCGCTCGCGATCAAGCGCAGCGACTTCGGCATGGGCAAGTACGCACCGAATGTCAGCGACGAAGTGACGATTCGCATCACCCTCGAAGCCATGGGGCCGAAGCCGGCCGAAGCGAAGTAATCGTCCGGCGGGGGCGATATCGATCCCGGCTGCTGACATGCTCGCCCTACGCTCCGCCGGTGCGCGCGGCTGCACGCGTCGCGGCGACGCCGTCATCCGGCACGAGTTCTCCTGCGGCGACTACCACGATCCCGCGCACATGGGTTTCGGCCCGGTGCGCGCGATCAACGAGATCGCGCTGCCGCCGGGCATCGGGATGGCCGCGGAACGGCGCGCCAACATCGACATCTTCACCTGGGTCGTCGAGGGTGCGGTGCGCTACACATTGGGCGACGCCACCTGTGATCTCGTGCGCGGCGACCGCCATCTGGTCGGTGCCGGTCGCGGCATCGAAGTGGCGCTGGCGAATGTGTCCGCGCACGAATCTGCACGCGTGCTCGAGGTCTGGTTACTGCCCGAGCGCCTGAATGCGACTCCGTGGCATGGTCGGGCGGAGATCGCTGCGGATCACGGCATCCTGCTTGCCGCGAACGATCATGGATTGCCGCTGCGGCGCGGCATCGAGGCGCATGCGCTGCGCCTGCGCGCGGGAGCCCGTCAGGGACACGCTTGCCGCCCAGGACAGCGCCTGTGGTTGCAGGTCACGCGCGGCGTGTTCGAGGTCAATGGAGTGCGCCTCGTTGCCGGCGATGCGGCGGTAGTGCAGAACGAGGCGCGGATCGCGTTCGCCGCGCCTGATGGCGATGCGGAAGCGTTGCTGCTTGCGTTGCGCGCAGGCTGAAGCGCCGGCGCCTTGCTTCAGCCGCGCTTGACCCCCTTGTCACGCAGAGCCTCGATGCCGGCCAGGTCGAGTTTGCCGAGCGTGGTCTTGAGGATGTTGGCGTCGAGTCCTTCACCGTGGCCGCTCAGCTTTACCGAAAAGCGGTCGCCGAGGATGATGCCGAACTCACCGCTGCGGCTCGAATTGTCCCATTGTTCATGGACCAGGCGGCCGCCCTGCTTGTAGGTCTTCTCGTAGCCGTACTCGGTCTGGCGGTCCTGCTCGACTCCGGCGAAGCCGGCCAGCGCCATGATGCCCTTGGCGCCGCCCATGTCGGTGATCTCCAGATCGAGGCGGGTGTCGTTGGCGTCGACGTACCTGGCACGGCCGGTGCTGACCTGCACGCCCATCGCACCGCTGCGTTCGACCGACATCGACTCGCGCTTGAAGTCGCCGAGCCGTTCCGGCAGGAACTGCTTGAGTGCTTCCGGCGCCAGCGCCTCGACACTGTCGCCGCCGCCGAGCACGGCGCCGAGCATCTGGCTCGCCGCCTCGGCCTGGGCCTGGGCATCACCGCTTCGCTGTGCGGCTTCGAGCTTGCGGCTCTGCTTCTCGACCTGCTCGCCGATCGCGGCCAGCTTGCCCAGGGGGCTGTCCTTGTCGATGCTGATGTTGCTGCTTGCGCTGCCGAGGGATGCGGCGCCGCCCGCGATCGTGCCGGCTGCCGTGATGCCGCCGACGATCGCGCCGATGACGAGGCTCAGCAGGAAGCCGATGATGACGATGACGACGGTGTAGACGACCGATTTGTCTTCCGGGTTGCGCATCGTCGGCGTCAGGCCGAGGTAGAGCAGGTAGATGCCGTAGATGGAACCGGCCAGCGCGACCATCCAGCCGATCCACGGCACGATGTTGGCGATGCTGGCGACCCAGCCGGCCGTATACGAGTACGCCGCGACCTTGAGCGCCTGGATCGGGTTCTTCTCGCCGCCGAAGTTCGGTGCGAGCGCATTGATGATGAGGGCGAGCACGTACACCAGGCCGACGGTCAGCGCATAGCTGACGATCATGCCGGTGATGCCCATGCCGATCGGCGTGCGCACGGTGCCCAGGAACGGCACGGAGACCCCGATCAGGCTGCCCTTGACGAAGCCGATGACGGCGGGAATCGCAGCAAGGATCAGGATGTATTTCTTGTACAGGCCGGCGACGGTCTCCGGCTCGGCGGCGATGACCGGCCATTCGGTCTTTGGTGAAAGGAGGATGGCCTGCACGCGGGCGATCAGCTTGGCGAAGTCCATGGGGATCTCCAGGGGCGGGTGGACGGGCAGGGATGATCGAACCGCCGCATTCTAGGGATGCTCTGATCAATCCCGCAATGGCGATATGACATCCGCAAGGCTCGCAGCTCGGCGTTGTGCCGGCTCGACAGACGGCCAGTCTGGCTTCGCCGTCGCGCCTTGATCTGCGCCCGCACAGGATGGTGACGCCGTTGTGGGATTGATCAGAGCATCCCTACGTGGCTTGTGCGGGTGACACGGTCCTCGCGCCGTCAGTGATGAAGTTGGCATATTCCATGCTCTAGACTTGACGACTGTCCTGTTTCGGAGATTTGCGCATGCCATCACGCCATCCAGCCGCCGAACCGCTGGTTCAGGCGAACGCCGAAAATCGCTATCGCGTGGGTCGCGCCGACCTGCCGCTGAGTTGCCCGATGCCGTCGATGTCGCTGTGGAACTCGCATCCGAAGGTGTATCTGCCGATTGCCGAGCAGGGCGGTCATGCGAAGTGCCCTTATTGCGGCGCGGAGTACACGCTTGAGGATTGAAGCCGGCCCACCTGCGCGGCATCCGCGGTTCCCTGTTTCGCTGAAGGTTCGAATGTGACAACCCGGCGCCTCACCGTCGTCCAACTCGTTCCCGCTCTGCAGTCGGGCGGTGCGGAGCGCTCGACGCTGGAGGTTGCGCAGGCGCTGGTCGCGGCCGGGCATTTCTCGATCGTCGTCTCAGGTGGCGGTCGCCTGGTCGAGCGCCTCCGGGCAGCGGGCAGCGAGCATGTCGAAATGCCGATCGGCGAGAAGAAGCTCGGCACACTGGCCCTGGTGTCGCGCCTGCGGGGTCTGTTGAAGGAATTCGGCGCCGATATCGTGCATGCCCGTTCGCGCCTGCCGGCCTGGCTCGGCTGGCGTGCCTTGCGTGGCCTGCCGGTGCCGCGGCCACATTTCGTGACCACCGTTCACGGTCTCAATTCGCCGGGCTGGTACAGCGGCATCATGGCGCGCGGCGAGCGCGTGATCTGCGTGTCGAACAATGTGCGCGACCACGTGTTGCGCCACTATCCACGCACCGATCCATCGCGCCTCGTGCTGATCCCGCGCGGCGTCGACACGGACGAGTTCCCGTTCGGCTATCAGCCCGACGACGATTGGCGCCAGCGATTCTTCGCCGAGTTCCCGCAATTGGCCGGTGCTCCGCTGCTGACCCTGCCGGCGCGCGGCACGCGCCTGAAGGGGCATGCGCACGCGATCGAGCTGCTCGCCGACTTGCAGGCACGTGGTGTCGATGCGCGTCTGCTCCTGCTCGGTGCCCGAGAGCCAGGGCGTGAGGACTACGTTGACGAACTCGAGAAGCTGGCGATCCGCTTCGGCATTTCGCGGCGCGTGGTCATCACGCCACCGCGCGCCGATGTGCGCGACATCATGGCGATCTCGACCTTGGTTCTGCAGATGAGCACCTCGCCGGAATCGTTCGGGCGCACCGTGATCGAGGCACTGGCACTGTGTCGCCCGGTGCTCGGCTATGCACATGGTGGCGTCGACGAGTTGCTGACCGAACTCTATCCGGCCGGGCGTGTGGCGATGGGCGACCGCAACCGCCTCGCCGAGCGTGCGGCCGAACTGATGCGCAGGGCGCCGGCGATCCAGCCGCTGACGCGCTACCGGCTTGCCGACATGCAGGCGGCGACGCTGGCGCTGTACCAGGAACTCGCGGCGGAAGGCCGTGCGGCGGCCGATTGAAGTGGAACGCACGACGGCCACGCGCGCCGGCGTCGCCATCGTGCTCGGCGTGCTCGTACTGCTGCCATTCGGCCGGCTTGCCGAGCTGCCGGTGGCGATCGGCGTGCTCGTCACGCTCGTGCTTGCCGTGCGGGGGCGCCTGTGGGCGCCAGGCGACGATGCGCAGCGCCTCGTCGTGCTGTTGTTCCTCGCCTATGCGGTGCCGATCGCACTGTCCGGTTTCGCATCGGTTGCAGCGGACAAGACCTGGTCGACCGCGCTGGCGAGCCTGCGTCATCTCGGCTTCGCGCTGTTCGCTGTCCACGTGCTGCGCCGGCCGCAGGCCCAGGCGGCGGTGGTGCCTGCGGTCGCCGCGGTCACCTTGTTGTGGATCCTCGATGCCTGGGTGCAATACCTGACCGGCCACAGCATCGGCGGTGCGCCCGAGGCGGAACGCCTGTCCGGCATCTTTGGTGCCGACAACATCAAGCTCGGTCCGGTGCTCGCCGCGCTGTCGCCGTTCGTGCTGCTCGCCGCGCGTGCGCGCTTCGGTCGCAGCGGCCTGCTGCTAGCCTTCCTGCTCGTGCTGGTGCCGGTGCTGCTGTCGGGGTCGCGGGCGGCCTGGCTGTCCTATGCGCTGGTCAGCGTCGTCGTCGCCTGGCACGAGACCGGCGGCAGCCTGCGTCGCTTCGCGCCGCTGCTGGTCGGCGTCGGCCTCGCCTTCGTCATGGCCGCAGCGGGAATGCGTTTCGATTCCAGTGGATTCCAGTCGCGCATCGAACGCAGCCTGCTTGCCGTGGAGGGCACGCCGCAGGCGCTCGACGAGGCCGCCGCGGGGCGCTTGAGCATCTGGCGCACAGCCATCGACATGATCCGCGCGCATCCGCTGACCGGTGTCGGCGCACGCGGCTTCCGTTACGACTACCCCGAGCATGCCGCGCCGGGCGACCGCTTCGTCGTCGAGGGTTCCAGGGAAGGGGCATCGCACGCTCACCAGATCGTGCTCGAAGTACTGAGCGAAACCGGCATCGTCGGCTTGCTCGGCTGGATCGTCGGCGCCGTCGCCGCCGTGCGCGCCTGGCGACGCGCCGACCGCGCCGCGCGCGCGCGCGCTTACGCGCCGGCGTTGGCCCTGGTCGCGATGTGCTTTCCGCTCAACACCCACCTCGCCTTCTACTCGGCGTGGTGGGGCCTGTTCTTCTGGTGGCTGCTCGCGCTGTACTGCGCGGCGCTGGCTGCGCCGCGCGAGCCTTCGGTCCGCCCGCTGCCCGCGTAGCCAGGGCCATGTTTGGAAACACCCGAGTGATCCGCGGAAAGCTGTCGCTGGCTGGGGGCAACCCTGGCTTGCACGATTGTTTGACACCAGCATGATGCGGATGTGGTTGGGTGATGGCCAGTCTGCCTTCGCCGTCGCGCCTTGATCTGCGCCCGCACAGGACGGTGACGCCGTTGTGGGATTGATCAGAGCATCCCTTGCTCTCCGCCCGAGCCCTCACCCTCGGTCCCTCTCCCGGAGGGAAAGGGAAGACAAGAGAGCTGGCCCGGCGACTGCAGCGCGCCCGGAGTGGCATCGATGCCGCCGGCAGGAGTGGGCACTTCGAAGCCATGCGCGAAGATCGAGTCGATTCCGCAGGTCTCCGCGTGAACCGCAGCGCAACCTGATCCAACGGCGAGGCATCCGATCAGACCCCGCGACATCCATTGCTGCCTACGCATGATCCTTCCTGCCGCGAATCACGGCAGGCTTGCGCACGATCAACGCTGCCCGCGCAGCAGCGACAGCGCAATTCCCGCGACCAGCACGGCGCCGGCGATGAGCACGCCCCAGAGCAGGCCGCTTCGCCACGAAGTGGGTGGCGGTGGCGGCGTGAGCGCGGCTTGTCCGGCGGCTTCGCGTGCGGCGCCGGGAGTGGCCAGCGGCGGTTGCCAGTCGTTGCCGAAGCGTGCGCGCAATACCGCCAGTGGTGTCGCCAGCGAGGCCGCTTCGCGGCGGGCTTCGGCATGGCCGGCGGCCAGCACGTAGGGCGCGCGGCCTTCGGCGAGGAAGACCAGCGAGGGCGGTCGCCAGCCGACCTGGAGTTTCGGTGCTGCGGCGAGCGGGCGCGTCGAGGCGAGATGCAACTGGTCGAGCCGGCGCGAGCGCGCGAGCGCGATGTCGCCCTGGTCGATGACGTCGTCACCGGTGCGCAGGCGGTAGGCAGTCAAGCGCAGCAGCGGCTCCCTCAGCGGACGTCCATCGTGTGTGCCGAGGTGCGCCGACAGCGCGAGTTCGGCCGCACTGTTGTCGCCGACGAGTTCGACGCGCAGCGCCTCGATCGACAGGCGTGCCGGCAGGCGGTAGTCGAAGGCGGCGTTCGTTGCGTCCTTGACGATGATTTCGGCGGCCTGCCATTGCAGCGGTTCGCGCTGTTTCGTGTTGCGCGCGAGGCGTTCGACATCGACTGCGAGATCCTCCAGCACGGGACCGTCGTCGAGGCGGCGCAGGCGCAGGTAGCGCGCACGCTGGCCGTCGAGTGCGATCGTGCGCCGTTCGATGCGCGCGTCGGCCTGTTGCAGCAGGGCGATCGCGGCGTCGGCGCGCAGCGTTCGCCAGCCTTGCAGGTCGTCGCTGGCATCGATGGCGAAGCGCGCGAACACGCCGTCGTGCGGCTCGGTCCACTCCAGACGCAGCCGATCGATGCCGTCAGCGAAGGCTTCGACATCGAGCAGCCACGCGCGTGTCGGCGCTGACGCAGGCGTCTCGCGCGTCGTGCCGAGGCGCAGGCGTCCTTCGCCGTCGCGCTCGACCAGCAGGCGCAGGTCGTCACGCGCAGCCGTGCCCTGCGTCGGCAGGGCCAGCGGCAGGATGCGCGCCTGCCGGCCGCCGGACGGTGTGGTGGTGGACGGCGTCCACTCGGCGAGCGGCACCGCACGACCGTCGGCATCGAACACGGCGACGTCGCGCAGCGCCTCGTCCTGCGACCAGGCGTACACGTCGAGCGGCAGTTCGATGCGCCAGGCCGCACTGTCGCCGGGTGTGGCGATCGGCATGACGATTGCGTAATCGTCCGGTCCCGTCGCCTGCGCGAAGCCGGCTGCGAAGGCGAGCAGGGCGAGCCAGCGCTGGTTCATGGTGTGGCTCCTTCGGTGCGTGCGGCTTCACGGGGTGGTGCCGGTGCGAGGTAGCCGATCAGCGTGCACAACAGGCCGTAGGCGATGAACGAAGCAATGCCGAACAGGTTGCCGAGGTGCTGGCGGTCGACCAGCAGCAGCTTGAGCAGGACGATTGCCATCAGCACCGCGCCGGCCAGCCACAGGCCACGCTGGCTACGCCGCGAACCGATCACCCAGCCGGCCACGCCGAGCACGCTCCAGACCACGGCGAGGCTGGTCTGCGCGAGCGAGGCGTCGAGCAGTGCATCGTTCCACGCCACGCCGCCGAGATGATGCACGGCGCGCAGCGTTGCCATGGTGATCAAGGCGAAGCCGGCAGCGGAGACGATCAGCGGCCTTTGCGTGGCGAGCAGGCCGGTGTCGCGCAAGGCCATCGCCAGCACCAGCAGGATACCGATGCCAGTGATTTCAAGCGGGTTGAGCAGCGGCATGAACGGCAACGGCATGCTGTCGCCCGAGCTGGCCAGGCCAATGATGAAGATCAGCGCGAGCAGCGCGCCCTGCGACAGCAGCAGCGGTTGCCGCGTGGCCTCGAAGCGTTCACCGACCGGCACGGCGACGAGTTGCGGCGCGCGCAGGGTCAGCACATGGATGACGATGAGCGGCAGCGCCACGGCGGCGTGACGCCAGCCCCCGCCGAGGCCGAGGCTGCGCGCCAGCGCTTCGAGCGCCAGCGCGAACACCACGATCCAGGTCCACACCCAGCCGGCGTGTGCGGCGCCGACCATGCCGCTTTCGCGCAGGCAGGCCAGCGCGCGCAGGCCGAACACCGCATAGGCGACGTGCGCGGCGAGCGCCCAGCTGGCCAATGGCTGGCCGTACGAGGTGATGGCCGCGCAGAGCGGAATGCCGGCCCACAGGCCGATCGTGGTCGTCAGTGCGAGCAGAGGTTGTTTCCAGCGGCGCTCGGCTTCGGCGGCGAGCCAGCTGGTCAGCGCGGTCGCGGCAAGCAGGGCCGCCGGCATCCAGCGTGTCGGCACGCCGCGTTCGATCTCGGCAACGAGTGCACCGAACCACCAGAGCAGGCCCCAGAGGTAAAGCACGCCGGCCAGCCATGTCAGGCGTCCGGCGCGCAGGTACAGCCACGCACTGATGAAGGCCGCACCGGCGATCAGCAGGGCGGCGATGAAGCGCGCATTGGCGAAGATCGGCGCCGTCTCGTGATAGCCGAAGAAACCGATCACCATCGCGCCGGCGGCGGCGAGTTGCAGCAGCAGGCCGCTGATCTGCGGCAGGCGACGACCCTGGCGCAAGCCGAGCCAGATGAGGGCCGCACCTTCGAGGGCAAACACGCAGCCGGTCACGCGCGCCGAGAACGCCAGCGGGATGGCCAGTGTGGCGAAGCCGATCGCGAGCACGGCGAAACTCTCGCCGAGCAGGCGCACGCGCTTGCGCAGGGCGAAGGCGAGCACGAGATAGATCATGGCCGTGCCCAACGCCGACAGCGCGATCGGCAGGCGCTCGCCGTCGAGCAGGCCGGCTTGCAGGACGAAGCTGATCAGAGGAGTGCCGAACACGAGCGGGCCATCGATCGCCTTGGATGGCTCGGCACCGCTGCGCAACGCATAGAGGATCGGAATGGCCAGGTACAGGGCGAAGTAGAAGACGAGGAACGGCTCGGTGCTGGCGAACAGATCAGGGCGATAGCGCAGTACGCCCCACACCGTGGCGATCGCGAAGGTGAAGAAGAAGCCGAGCAGGTTCAGCACGCGCCATGGCCGCAGCCAGGCCACGGCGAGGATCGCCAGGTTGAGCAGGGCGTAGTACGCGAACAGTACGACATGGTTGCCCTCGCCGGTCGAGAGCAGGATCGGCGCGGCGAAACCGGCAAGCAGGCCGAGCACGGCCAATGCGAGTGCATCCTGCAGCACGGCGAGCACGCCGATGCCGACGACCAGCACGAGCATCAAGGCGAAGGCGACGCCGGCCGGCAGCAGCGAGTAAAGCCGGAATGCGGCAAACACGACCAGCAGCAGCACGCCGATGGCACCGCCCTGCAGGCTCAGCGCGAAGGCGCGCCGCTCGTTGCGCTGGCGCCAGCCGAAGGCGAGCGCGGCGACTGCGGCGAGGCCGACGCCGGCGAGGCGCAGCTCGATCGGCAGGGTCAGCCAGCCCTCGTCGGCGGCGTACTTGAGCAGGGCGGCGACGCCGGCGAACAACACCAGCATGCCGACCTTGACCGGCACGTTGCCCTCGGTGAACCAGCGCTTGATGGTCTCGAAGAAGCGCTGAGGCGTACCGGGGCCGGCCGGATCGGGCCGCAACGGCCCGGGAGCGACGGCAGAAGGAGGTGTCGTCGCGGTGCGCAGGTCGAGCGTCGCACTGACGTCGGCCGACTGTGGCGTGCGGACGGGAGGTGGTGGCGGTGGTAACGGCGCCATCGCGCCGACGGAGAAATCGAACAGCGCCGCTTCCGGTTGCCGAGCTGTATCCGGCACGGCTTGCGAGGCTTCGCTGAGTGTCTCGGCAGGCCGCCAGTCCGGTTCGGCACGGGGGACAGTGCGGCTGACCCGCAGGTCGGCGAGAAGCCCTTCGGCCTGTTCGACCCGGGCCTTCAGCGCATTCACGCGCGCCCACAGGCTGCCACCGACGGCGCCGGTCAGGAGGCCGGGCAACATGCCGCTGTCACCACCGAACATGCCGCCGATGATGAAGCCGATGAACGCGCCACCCAAAGCCCACACGATGGTCATGCACAAGTTCCTTTCGGTAGGGACGCTCTGATTCGCTTGATCGCGGCTGAAGCCGCTCCTACGAGTCGGCCTTCCGTAGGAGCGGCTTCAGCCGCGATCGGGGTGGTACGACGTACACGGTATCAATAAACCCGCGGCTCCCCCGGTGGCCGCGACTTGAAGCGCTGGTGCATCCAAAGGTACTGCGTCGGTGCTTCGCCGACCATGCGTTCGATCGCGGCATTGACGCGCGCGGTATCGGCTGCGACGTCGTTGCCGGGGAAATCGGCGAGCGGCGCTTCGAGGCGCAGCACGTAGCCGCCGCCGTCGAGGCGGCGATGGAAGAACGGCACGACCAGCGCGCCGGACAAGCGCGCGAGGTGATGCGTCGCCGTGATCGTCGCCGCCGGCACGCCGAAGAACGGCACGAATACCGCGTCCTTGCCGCGCATGTCCTGGTCCGGCGCGTACCACAGGCACCCGCCCTCGCGCAGGTAGCGCACCGCGGCACGCAGTTCATCCTTGCGGAACATCTGTTCGGCATAGCGGGCGCGGGCGTGGCGGATTGCCCATTCGAAGGCGGCGTCGCCGTGCGCGCGATACATGCCGGCAACACGTTGGCCGCCCTGCTCGACGAGCAGGCGCCCGGCCAGTTCGAGGTGCGAGAAGTGCGCCCCGGTGAGCAGTACGCCGCGCCCGTCGGCGCGTGCGCGTTCGAGATGCTCCAGGCCCTCGATCGTCACCGGCACGCGGCGGATTGCTTGCGGCGTGCCGAACCAGCCGAGCGCAAACTCGACCAGCATGCGCCCGCTGTCGCGCAGGTTCGCCTCGAGCAGGCGCGCGCGTTCGGCGGCCGGCAGTTGCGGGAAGCACAGTTCCAGGTTGCGCGCGGCGATGCGTCGGCGCGAACGCAGCAGGCGCGCGGCCAGCGCGCCGAGCCCGTCGCCGATGCGCAGCAGCGCGCGGTACGGCATGGCCGCAAGCAGGCGGATCAGGCCGAGGCCGAGCCAGGCGGGCCAATGGCGCGGAGCGAGCAGGGCGGCATGGAAGGTGGGCAGGGCGTCGGACATCGCAGTGATTATGCGGGCAGGTGCGCGGCCTGCCTATGTGTGCGGGGCTGCCGCCGCGTACGGCCTATACTGCGCGACCCCCGCCGGAATCCGCCGCGTGCTGCGCTTCCTGTACACCCTGACGATGTACCTGTTGACGCCGGTGATCCTGTACCGGCTCGCCGCGCGCGGTCTCAAGTACCCGCGCTATTTCGCGCGCTGGCGCGAGCGTTTCGGCTTCTTTCCCGA
Source organism: Dokdonella sp. (assembly GCF_019634775.1). Lineage (NCBI taxonomy): Bacteria > Pseudomonadati > Pseudomonadota > Gammaproteobacteria > Lysobacterales > Rhodanobacteraceae > Dokdonella > Dokdonella sp. Next base: position 270,411 of record NZ_JAHCAS010000001.1, on the reverse strand, counting down.
TCCGGGCATCGCCGACAGCATCTGGGTGCATGCGGTTTCGCTCGGCGAGGTCAATGCCGCGGTGCCGCTGATCGAGGCGCTGATGCGCGCCTATCCGGATTCGCCGTTCGTGGTCACCACAGTGACGCCGACCGGTTCCGAGCGCGTGCTGAAGCTGTTCGGCGACCGCGTCTTCCACGTCTATCTGCCGTACGACCTGCCGGCCTCGGTGGAGCGCTTCTTCGCGCGCATCCGGCCGCGCTTGGCGGTGATCATGGAAACCGAGATCTGGCCGAACCTGTTCATTGCCTGCCGCGAGCGGGGCATCCCGATCGTGGTGACCAATGCGCGCCTGTCCGACCGCAGCCTCAAGGGCTATGGCCCGGTGCGCCCGCTGGCACGGCGTGCGATCCGCTGTGCAGACTTCGTTGCCGCGCAGTCACCGAGCGATGCCGAGCGCCTGCGGGCGCTTGGCGCGGATGTCACGCGCCTGGCCGTGGTCGGCAATCTCAAGTTCGACTTGCAGGTGCCAGAGAGCCTGGTCGATGCCGGCGCTGCGCTGCGTGATTCCTGGGGCGTGCGTCGCCCGGTGTGGATCGCGGCGAGCACGCACGAGGGCGAGGAGATGCCGGTGCTGAAGGCGCATACGGCGGTACTGCAGCGCTTTCCCGATGCCTTGCTCATCATCGTGCCGCGCCATCCGGAACGCTTCCGCGCCGTGGCCGCGGCCTGCCGTTCGCTCGGTTTCAACACGCGCACGCGCAGCGAGGACGTCGGCGCCGACGCGCGCTGCCAGTGTTTCGTGGTCGATACGCTCGGTGAACTGATGCAGTTCTACGCGGCGGCCGACCTTGCCTTCGTCGGCGGCAGCCTCGAACCGATCGGAGGTCACAATCTGCTCGAGCCCGCCGCTCTCGGCCTGCCGATCATCGTCGGTCCGCATACGTTCAATACCGAGGAAGTGACCGACAGCCTGATCGAGGCCGATGCGGCGACCCGCGTCGCCGATGCCGATGCGCTCGGCGCGAGGGTGATCCGCCTGATGACGCGCGATGACGAGCGTCTGGCCATGGGACGCGCCGCCAAGGCCGTGCTCGAGCGTGAGCGCGGCGCGGTCGAGCGCACCCTGCGCATCGTCGCGCAGGTGCTTGGCGGAAAGACGGTGGCGGTGGAGCCGTGGGCCTGAGCAGCCGAAGGCCGCAGGAACCCGTTCACGGGCGATTGGTTGCGCGAGGAAAAGAACAACGCATCGCCGCGGGGAGCATCGCGCCTGACGGCGCTCCTAGAGGGCGGTCGGGGGCGTTTGTGGGAGTCCGTTCACGGGCGATTGGTGAATGCATCGCCGAGAAGCATCGCCCGTGAACGGGCTCCCACGGATCATTCAAGCAGGGCGTTGACCGCTTCCAGGTCGCCGACCTCGATCACGCCGGCAGCCTGCTTGAGCAAAAGTCCGTTCATGACGAAGGCATGGCGGGCCTGCGAATGGTTCGACTGCGCCTGCAGGAGTTGCTGCTGGCTGATCAGCACGTCGACGATCGTGCGTGTGCCGACCTCGTAGCCGGCCTGGGTCGCGTCGAGCGAGCTTTGCGCGGAAACCACGGCCTGGCCGGTCGCCTCGACCTGGCTCGCACCGGCGATCACCGCGCGGTAGCTGTTGCGCGTGCTGCGTTCGACGAGGCGGCGCTGCAATTCGAACTGCTCCTGTGCGGCATCGCGGTTGTGGATCGTCTGGCGCACGCGCGACTGGGTATAGCCGCCGGCGAAGATCGGCACATTGAGGGTGACGCCGACCGTCGTGGTCCAGCCGTCCTTGTTGAAATGCTCGCTCGGGTCGGGCCGGGTGCGCGTGTCGCCCCAGGTCGGTGACTTCGAATAGACGACTGAACCGCTGAGTGTGGGCAGGTGGCCGGCACGTGCCGTGTTGATGTCGGCATTGGCGGCGTCGAGCTGGTAGGCATAGGACGCGAGCGCCGGGTTCTCCTTCACGGCGACGTCGACCCACTGTTCCGGATCTTCCGGCACTGGCTTGTCGAGCGGCAGCTTCTCGCGCAGCTTGCGCAATTCGCCGGGTGGCTTGTTGGTGAGCTGGCGCAGTGCCTCGCGCGCGTCATCGAGAGTGTTCTGCGCACTGATCACGTTGGCTACCGCAGTGTCGTGCTGGGCCTTGGCATCGTTGACGTCGGTGATCGCCGACAGGCCCACCTCGAAGCGCTGCTGCGCCTGTTCCATCTGGCGGTTGAGTGCGCGTTCGTTCGATTGCGTGAACTTGAGCGCATCCTCGGCGGTCAGCACGGCGAAATAGGCGCTGGCCACGCGCACGAGGAGGTCCTGCTGTGCGGCTTCGAGAGTGGCGTCACCAGCCTTCGCGCTCGCCCGCGCCGACTTCACCGCGGTCCACTTCGACAGGTCGAGGATGCTCTGGTCGAGGCGCCCCCCCGCGCTGCGGCCATACGTCGTGCTCGTCGTGGTGACGTCGACCACGCTGACCGAGCCGTCAGGGTTCGTCACCAGGTCGGGCACGCTGCTGTGGCCGCGTACGCGCTGGTAGCCGAGGGTCGCACCGATCTGCGGCAGCAGTGCCGAGCGCGCCTGGTCGACGAATTCGCCGGTGGCGAGATTGGTTGCCTCGGCTCCGGCGAGTTGCGGATCGGAGGCGCGCGCCTCGTGGTAGATCTGCACGAGGTCTTCGGCGTGAGCGCACGGAGTACCCAAGGCCAGGGCGGCGGTCAGGGCCGCGGACAGCGAACGGGAAAGCATCATCGTGATCGTCTCTCGCAGGGGAATCGTTGCAGGCCGCGGCTCACCTCAAAGCGTGAAACGCTTCGGTGGCGTGGCGTTGGCCAGGTAGGGAATATCGGTTTCGAACAGGCTGTCGGTGTGCCAGTGGGTCTCGTCGACGCGCGTGTGCAGCAGCGCCTGCATCGCCGGCGAGGCGCCGGTGATCGCGAACAGGCGACCGCCGGTCTGGACCCACTGGCGTGCACGTTCGGGCAATGCATACACCGCGCCAGTCAGCACGACGACGTCGAAACGCTCGCGGCTGTCGAAGCCGGCGAAGGCTTCGGCGGTCTCGACGCGTGTGTTGCCGAATCCGCCACGGGCCAGCTTCGCGCGCGCGGTCTCGGCGAGGTCGGCATGCCGTTCGAGGCTGGTCACGTGGCTGGCGAGACTGGCCATGCAGGCGGTGAGGAAGCCCGACCCGGTGCCGATTTCGAGCACCCGCTGTCCGGATTCGAGCGCCAGCGCCTGCAGGATGCGGCCCTCGATGACCGGTTTGAGCATGACCTCGCCGTGGCCGAGCGGCAGCTCGACGTCGGTGAAGGCGAGCGCGCGGTGGCGTTCCGGCACGAAGTCCTCGCGCGGCACGCGGGCGAGCACGTCGAGCACGCGCGGGTCGAGCACGTCCCAAGTGCGGACCTGGTTCTCGACCATGTTGGTGCGCGCCAGTTCGAGATTGGAGGTCGTCATGGGAGGGTCCGTCACGCGAAAAAATGGGGCGAAAAGCATAGGGTTTCGCGGCCGCGCCGGCAATCTACGATCGCCATGTACGCGATCTGGTCGAAGTGCCGGAAGTCACCGCAGCACCGCAGCGTGGCGAATCGCATGGCCATGGCTCGATCAGGGCATGCGCAGGCGCGGCAATTGCGCGCGCACGCCGGCGACGAGCGTGGGGTCGACCGTGGCCAGCAGGTCGAGACCCTCCCCGGATTCCCCGGACGCTGCAGTCACCACTTGCAGGGCCAACCAGCGCTCGAGCCGTCCGCGGTCGTCCGCGGACAGCGCTGACAGTCCACGGCGCGCGGACCGCCGCTGTGCGGTGACACGGAAGCTGCTGTGTCGTCGGCGCTGTTCGAGCAGCTCGGCGAATGCCTGCTGCGCGAGGCGCAGGTTCCAGTCCGGCGCTTCGTGGTGACCGACCAGTTCCAGTGCGGCATCACCCATGGCGACCTTTCCTCGTGGTGGTGACTTCCAAGACGCAATCCGGCAGGCAAACCTTCAATTGGGCGTGGTCACGGCTGGTTCGCGGTGCACACGGAACCAGGCCGCGTACAGCGCTGGCAGGAACAGCAGGGTCAGCACGGTGGCGACACTGAGGCCGCCCATGATGGCGACCGCCATCGGCCCAAAGAACGCGCTGCGCGAGAGCGGAATCATTGCCAGGATCGCAGCCAGCGCGGTGAGCACGATCGGCCTGAAGCGGCGCACGGTGGCGTCGACGATTGCGTCCCGCGGATGACTGCCGGCGCCGATGTCGTGCTCGATCTGGTCGACCAGGATCACCGAGTTGCGCATGATCATGCCGAACATCGCGATCGTGCCAAGCATCGCCACGAAGCCGAATGGCACGCGCAGCACGAGCAGGAACAGGACCACGCCGATCAGACCGAGCGGCGCGGTCAGCACGACGATCAGCACGCGCTGGAAGCTGCGCAGCTGGAGCATCAGCAGGGTGAGTACGACGACAAGGAACAACGGAAGGCCGGCGTTGACCGAGCGCTGGCCCTTGGCCGATTCCTCAACCGCGCCGCCTGTTTCCAGCAGGTAGCCTTCCGGCAGTTTCGCGCGCAGGGGCTCAAGGTCGGGAAGGATCCGTGCGGTGATCGTGGCCGGCTGCAGGCTGCCGTCGGTGTCGGCGCGCACGGTCACGGTCGGCAGACGGTTGCGTCGCCAGATGATGCCCTCCTCGAAACCGTATTCGAGCGTGGCAATGTGGGCGAGCGGCACGCCCTGGCCGGAGGCAGTCGGCACCGACAGGCTCGGCAGCAGGCTCAGGCGGGCGCGCTCCTCCGCGGTGCCGCGCAGGAGCACGCCGATGAGCTGGTCTCGCTCGCGGTAGGTCGTGACCGGCACGCCGTTGAGAGAAGCCTGCAGGAAGCCGGAGACGTCCTCGGAACTCACGCCAAGCACGCGTGCACGTTCCTGGTCGATGATCAGGCGCACGACCTTGTTCGGTTCCTCCCAGTCGAGATTGACGTTGCGCACGTGCGCATGTGTGCGCATGACATCGGCGACCTCGCGCGCCAGCGCGCGCACGCGGCCGAAGTCCTCGCCGGACACGCGAAACTGCAGCGGATAGCCGACCGGTGGGCCGTTTTCGAGGCGCACCACGCGCGCTCGCGTTTCGGGGAAATCCTGCTCGAACAGGCGCAGCAGGTCGTGGCGCAGGCGTTCGCGTTCATCGATGCCTCGGGTGAGCAGGACGAACTGGGCGAAGCTCGCCTGCGGCAGTTGCTGGTCGAGCGGCAGATAGAAGCGCGGCGAGCCGGTGCCTATATAGCTCACGTAGTTCTCGAGTTCGTCGCGTTTGCCCAGCCAGCCTTCGAGCTTGCGCACCTGTGCTTCGGTTGCATCGAGCGAGGAACCCTCGGCCAGCTTGAGGTCGACCAGCAGTTCCGGGCGTGTCGAATCCGGGAAGAATTGCTGCTGGACGAAGCGGAAACAGAACACCGACACCGCAAATGCCAGCAGGGTGGTCGTGATGACCAACTTGCGCCGGTCGACGCACCAGTCGACGAGTGCGCGGAAGCGTCGGTAGAACGGTGTGGCGTAGGGGTCGTGACCCTGCGTCGACTGCGGCGCCGCACCGCCGAACCATGCCGGCAGGCGCGAGCGTGCCGCCGCCAGGCGGAGGCCGAAGCGACTGCGCGCTGGGGGCTTCGTGGCGTGCGGGTCCGGCAGCAACCTGTAGCCGAGATAAGGAATGAACACGACGGCGACGATCCACGACAGCAGCAAGGCGATCGTCACCACCTCGAAGATTGCCCGGGTGTATTCACCGGTACCCGATTTCGCGGTTGCGATGGGCAGGAAGCCTGCGGCGGTGACCAGGGTGCCTGTCAGCATCGGGAACGCCGTCGAGGTATAGGCGAATGCCGCTGCGTTCACGCGGTCCATGCCCTGTTCCATCTTTATCGCCATCATTTCGACGGCGATGATGGCGTCATCGACGAGCAGGCCGAGGGCGAGCACGAGTGCGCCGAGCGAGATCTTGTGCAGGCCGATGCCGAAGTAGTGCATGGCGGCGAAGGTCGTCGCCAGCACCAGCGGAATCGAAACGGCAACGACGAAGCCGCTGCGCAGGCCGAGCGAGAAGAAGCTGACGACGAGAACGATCAGAACAGCTTCCGCGAGCGTGCGCACGAACTCGCCGACCGAACGGCTCACCGCGGCGGGCTGATCGGAGACCTTGTGCAGGTCCAGGCCGACCGGGAGTGTGCGGCCGATACGGGTTGTGGCGGCTTCGAGGTCGTGGCCGAGCGCGATGATGTCGCCGCCGCTGCGCATCGACACGGCGATGCCGATCGCCTCCTTGCCCGCATGGCGCATGCGTGGCTGCGGCGGGTCGGCGTAGGCACGGCGGACTTCAGCGATGTCGCCGATGCGCACCAGGCGGCCGTTGGCGCCACGGATCGACAGTTCCCGGATTGCGTCCGGCGAGTCGAGTGCGCCGCTGGTGCGCAGGTAGATGCGATCACTCGCGGTTTCGAAGCTGCCGGCCGGCGCGATCGCGTTCTGCGTCTCGAGGGTGCGCTTCAGATCGGCGTAGCCGATGCCGAGCATGGTCAGTTTCGCGTTCGAGGCCTCGAGGAAGATCTTCTCGTCCTGGCGTCCGATCAACTCGATCCTCGCCACGTTCGGCACGCGCAGCAGCTCGAGCTTGATGCGCTCGGCATACTCGCGCAGGTCGGCATAGTCGAAGCCGTCGCCGGTCAGGGCGTAGATGTTGCCGAAGGTCTCGCCGAACTCGTCGTTGAAGAACGGACCGTGGATGCCCGCCGGCAACTGCGTGCGGATGTCGCCGACCTTCTTGCGCACCTGGTACCAGACATCCGGCACCCGCGCGGACGCGATCGAATCCTTGACGATGAAAAACACCTGCGATTCGCCGGGCCGCGAATAGCTGCGCAGGTAGTCCAGTTCAGGCAGTTCCTGCAGCTTCTTCTCGATGGCCTCGGTGACCTGCTGCGAGATCTCCAGCGCGGTGGCGCCCGGCCACAGCGTCTGCACGACCATGACCTTGAAGGTGAACGGCGGGTCCTCGGCCTGGCCGAGGCTGCGGTAGGACCACAGCCCGATCGCGCCGAGCAGCACGATCGCATAGAGCACCAGGGGCTTGTTGCGCAGGGCCCAGGCGGAAAGGTTGAAGGCGTGCATGGGTCCGCTCGGAGGCAGGTGGCTCCTCATCGTGCCGCCGGCGGGGAGGGAGGACGCCGGCGGCACGCGGGGAGCCGATGAAGGGTCGGGTGGTCGATCAGAAGGTGATCGGGCGGTTGTCGGCGTCGATCGGCACGACCGCCTCGCCCTCGCGCAGGCGATGCACGCCGGCGGTGACGATCCAGGCCTGGGCATCGATGCCCCGGTCGATCAGCACACCGTCGTCCTCGTAGCGCAACACGCCGACATCGACCAGATGCACCTGGCGTGTCGCCGGATCGAGGCGCCACAGTGCAGGCTTGCCGTCTTTCTCGTGCAGCGCACTCAGCGGAAGGCGCCAGCGCTCGGCACCGCCGGTATCGCCGAAGTAGACGCGCGCGGTTTGGCCCAGGCGCGGCGCCAGGCTGTCGTCGGCGAAGGCCACGCGCACGCGATAGGTGCGCGTGACCGCGTCGGCACCCGGTGCCACTTCGCGGATTCGGGCCGGTGCGCGCCGGCCTGCCTCGGCCCACAGTTCGACCAGCGCGTCGCGTCCGGGCGCATTCAGCGCAACCTGGTTCTCCGGAATATGGATCTCGACTTCGATGGCGCCGTCGTGAGCGAGCGTGAACACCGGCTGCCCGGCGGCGACGACCTGACCGAGCTCTGCTGCGACGGCGGTGATCACGCCATCGGCGTCGGCGCGCAGGCTCGTATACCCGGCTTGGTTGCGTGCCGTGTCGAGCTGTGCCCGCGCCTCGGCGGCGACAGCACGCGCCGCTTCCAGTGCATTGGCCTTGGCGTCGCGCTCGAACTGGCTGACGAAGCGCTTTGCGTAGAGCGCGACGTAGCGTTCGTGCTCGCTGTCGGCCAGTTTGAGGTTCGCTTCGGCGGAAACGAGCGCGGCGCGCGCACTGGCGACGCTGAGTTCGAGATCGCGTGGGTCGAGTTCGGCAAGCAGGTCGCCCTTGTGCACGTGGCTGCCGGTATCGACCTTGCGCGTGCTGATCTTGCCGGGAACACGGAAGCCCAGCGTGCTCTCGTAGCGCGCGCGAACTTCGCCAGGGAAGACCGCGACGGTGGCATCGGCGCTGGCTGTCGGGTGCGCGACTCGTGCCAGCCGTGGCTGCGGCGCTTCTGCCTGGCTGGCGCAGCCGGTGGCGAGCAGCGCGGCCAGCAAGGCTGCGACGGTGTGTAGCGGGACGGGTGTCCGGGGCATGGTTACAATTCCCTGACCGCGACGTTGATGAACTATGTGGTATAGTAATTAAATAAAACCGGACAGTTCACTATATTTCGATGAGCAGCCCATTGCCCAGGTCCAGCGGCCCAGGCCGACCGAAAGACCTCGAAAAGCGCGCCGCCATCGTCGATGCGGCCAAGCGCCTGTTCCCCGAGAACGGCTTCGAGGGCACCAGCATGGATGCGATCGCGGCGGCGGCCGGCGTTTCCAAGCTGACCGTCTACAGCCACTTCCGTGACAAGGAAAGCCTGTTCGTCGAGGCCGTGCGGGCGAAATGCCTGGAGTTGATGCCGCCCGAGCTGTTCGAGATGCCGCTGCGCGGCTCAACGCGCGATCAGCTCATGGCGATCGCGCATGCGTTCTTCACCCTCATTACCAGCGATGAATCGATTGCCCTGCATCGCCTGCTCACGGCTGGTACGGGCAGTTCGACCAAGCTGGCCCAGATGTTCTGGGAGGCCGGGCCGCAGACGCTGCAGGCCGGACTGGCCGGTTTCCTGAACGGAGAAGTGGAACGCGGTCGCCTCCATATCGATGACGTGACGCGCGCGGCGTCGCAGTTCTTCTGCCTGCTCAAGGGCGAGTTACATGCGCGCCTGCTGTGCGGATGCTGTGTTGCCGCGACCAGTGAAGCCGACATCGATGCCCACCTCGAGGCGACGGTCGACCTGTTCATGCGCGCCTACGGGCGTGCGGTTTGAAGCAAGGATTCGCGCACAGGGCAGGGCATCTGCCTGTAGGAAACGCCTTCAGGCGTGATGCTTCTTCGTTGCGGGGTTGTACGGCCAAGGCATCACGGCAGAAGCCGTTTCCTACGGCCGTTTCCTACGCCGCTCCCGTCGCGGGAGCATGGCGTCACTCGTTGTTGTCGCCGAGCCACGAGGAAATCGTGGCGACGTCCTCAGGGGCAACGTCGATGAACTGGAAACCGACCCAGAAGTGACCCGGCATATTGGCCGGTTCGCTCCACTGTTCGTGCACGCCGACCTCGATCATGCGCGGCACGCCGTCGGCGTCGACCAGTTCGAAGCTGAGCTGGAACAGGGCGTTGTCGGCCACCTTGCGATTGCAGACCAGCAGCATGCCGTCGGCCGACAGGTTGCCGATCCGGCCCATCGGTTCCCCGGTCATCGCGTTGGTCACGTTGATTGCCACATGCGCTGTCTTGCGTGGCGAGCGGCGGCGGTGCTTGCTCATCGCGGGTTCCTCAGGTCGTCGCCGCAGCCGGCGCATGCGAATCACCGGTCAGCCCGCGCAGCTTGGCCATGATCGCCTGCCAGGCACGGTCGATGAAGTTGGTCGGTTCGGGCTTGTGCAGGCGCACCTGGCCGCTCACCAGGTCCTTCGCCAGTTGCTCCATCGAGCGTTCGTCGGTGCGCGCTCCGCGCTGGTTGACGAACAGGCAGCGGCCGGTGACGGTCGAGAACCACGCCAGCTTGCGACGAACGGATGCACCTTGCTGGTTGGTGACGAAATCGAACCAGGTGCCGAACGGCAGCGTGCGGATGTGCTCGAGCATGCGTTGCTCTTCTGCGTTCAGCGGCGAGGTCGGCTTGGCGGGTTCATCGCTGGCGCCCGTCTCGCCGCCAAGGCGCGGCTTGCTCTTCAGCGCTTGCGCGACCTCCGCCTCGCTCGCTTCGGCAGTTTCCTTCTGCGGCTCGAACAGCTCGCCGACGATGTTCTCGACTTCGTCAGTGTGCAGGCCGACCTGGGTCAGGCCGGTGCGCACTTCGTCGCGCAGCGTCGCATTGATTGGCGCTGGCTTGCCGGTCGCAGCGTCCTCGTCGCCGATGCGCATGAGCTGGTCGGCGACGGCGAGGCGGCGGCGATAGTTCGGGCTGTCTTCGCCCTGGCGCAAGATGGTCAGCGCGAGAACATCCGCCCAGGCCCGCTCGAGCACCGTGCGTACGGCCGGCGCGGGCGTGCGCCGCTTGAGCAGGCGCGACACGGCCATGGTAGCGCGCTCGCGCGCGAGTTCGAGTTTCTCGCGGCCTTTGGCGGCATCGACGTGGCGGCGCTCGGCCATCTCGGCGCGCTTGCCGAGTTGGGCCATGTGGCGACTGAGGTCGCCGAGCATGTCCTCGATCAGCGACAGGTTGCCATCGAACTCATGCGATACGCGATCGACCAGGGCGGTCATCTTGTCGACGAAGCCGCGGTCCGGGTCGTCGTCGTCCAGCCACAACACGCTGGCTTCGGCAATGCTGTTCAGCAGCAGGCGGGCCGGATGGTTGCGCTGGGAGAAGAAGTTCTTGTCGCCGAGCGCGGTGCGCAGCACGGGGACTTGAAGCTTGGACATGAGATCGCGCGTGGCGCTGCGTCCGGACAGGTTCTGGCCGATGTAGTCGAACAGCATGCCGACCAGGTCGATCGTGTCCGAATCCTCGAGCGCGAGCGAGGCTGTCTGGCCCTGCGGGCTGCGTTCGCGCAGGCGCTTGAGCAGATCCTGCTTGAGGTGGCCGATGTCACGCGGTGGCGCGGACTTGCCGCCAGCCGGACCGGCAGGATGCGCCTGCAGGCTGCTCAGCACCGACTGCAGGTCGTCGCGCGTGGCCAGGTAGGTCGAACCGGGCGGCGGTTCGGTCATGCCGAGCGCGTTGCGGCGGTCGGCAAGGAGGCTGCGCAGCGACGAGAACAGGTTCGAGTCGGCGCTGTCCGCACCGGCCATGGCCGGCGGTGCGGCGGCTGCGGCGCGCATGCCGGCCTGGGCGGGCATGCCGGGGGGCATCGGCATCCCGGTTTGTGCTGCTCCGGGCATGCCGGGCATGGGCATTGCCGCGCGTGACATGCCTGCGCCAGTGGGTGGGGCTGCGCCACGTGCAGCAGCGGCGGCGGCATTGGCGGCCTGCTCCGGCGTCGGTTCGGTCGGGCCTGCACCTTCGGACTCGGGCGTGTCGTCCGCATTGTCCGCGCCGCCGTCACTGCCGCTGCCACCGCGGCGCACGCGGTATTGCAGGTGCGGCAACACGCGCTGCTCGGCGAGATAGCCGTTGACAATGTCGTAGAAGGTGCCAATCGCGGTCATCACCGTTCGGTCGAAGACCTGGAAGATCAGCACGCGCTCGTTGGTGCCGAGGTCGAACTCCACCTGGGCGTGACGCACGGCCTCGGCCAGCGAGAGCGGACCGAGCGGCACCTGTTCGAGTTCGAAGGCCGGCTTGCCGGCAATCACTCCGAAGCGGTGGCCGAGCTCGTGCAAGGCCTGGCTGTGGCGAATCTCGGCCTTGCTGGCGATGTCCTGGATGGCGAGCGAAAGTTCGAGGTCGGCGGATTCGACGAGTTCGAGCTTCATGCCGCCGCGCGGCCCGCCGACGCGCGTCTCGGGCTTCGCATTCGCGTCGGAATGGTCGAAACGCGCGATGACCGATTCGAGGTGGGCGAGGAAGCGCGGAACGACATCGCCACGCCGGCGCTTCAGCTCGCGGATCGCTTCCATCATGCGCGTCTGCTGCTCGTTGCTGCGCGCTCGATCGGCTTGTTTGAACAGGGACTGCTCGACCTCGTCGAGCAGTTGCCCGAGTGGCGCTTCGAACCACGCCGTACGCTCGACCAGGCCATCGAGCAGGCGGCGCACGCGCGGCGGCAGTTCGCGCTCGGCAAGACGCATGCTGCGCCCTTCCGTGCGCGACGGATCACTTGGGCTTTTCATGAACTGGTTCACGGAACCCCTCCTCCCCGGGCCGTCTGGCATTCTCGCATGTCGGAACGCTGCCGGGACAGGGAGGAGGTTGCGCCCGCCCGGCGCCAGAGCGGTCAGCGCGGTGACCAGATCACCTCGAGATGACCGGCGCGTCCCGGCGTGTTGTAGCCGCGGGCCAGCTCGTAGCCGCGATCGGTAGCGTTTTCGACGCGCGCGACCGCGCGCCATGCATCGCTCAACCACCACGATGCGCGAATGTTAAACAAGGTGTATCCGGACAGTTCGATACCGCCGACGTCGGCGCGCCTGCCCGAGCGCAGCATCTCGGCGCCGATGCTGAACTCGTCACCGAAGCGGCGCTCGACGATGGCGGTTGCCTTATGTTTGGCGCGTCGCAGCAGCAGTGCGTCGGTGTCGGCGTTGCGCGGATCCTGCCAGGTGAAGCTGGCGCCGACCTGCCAGGCGCCGTAGCGACCGTCGTACTCGATCGCGCTGCCGCGGATCTTCGCGCGTGCGACGTTCTCGGCCTGGAAGTCGACGCCGCTGAAGCTGATCAGGTTGCGCACGTGGGTCCGCCACGCATTGACGGCGAGGCGATGGCCATCGGCCGGCGTGAACTCGAGGCCGATCTCGTTGCTGCGCGATTCTTCCGGTTGCAGGTCTGGGTTGCCGGCGAACAGTCCGCCGAAGCCCGGCGAGTACTGCTCGTTGAGGGTCGGTCCGCGGAATCCTTGGCCGTGGCTGGCCCAGGCGCGGAACGCCTCGGCGAAGCGCCAGCCGAGTGCGGCCGAGCCGGTGGCGTGGCCGTCCCATTCGCTGTTGTCGTCGTGGCGCGCAGCGAGTTCGGCGTCGAGTGCGCCGAAGCCGCCTTGCCAACCGGCGTAGAGGCCGGTGTTGTCGCGATGCTCGCGGTAGACCGGCACGTTGCCGAAGGTGTCGCGGTTCTCGCCGCGCTCGCGCACATGGTCGATGCCGAGCGTGAGCCGCTGGCGTTCGGCAAGGGTGATGTCGTGCTGCCAGCCAAGGGTGGTCCGGCGCGAGGCATAGGCCGAGAAGTACACCGGCGTGGCGTAGTCCTCGCGCGCCTGGCCCAGGCTCAGGCGATGTTTCCAGTGCTCGCCGAGCGGACCCTCGAGCGTGGTGCCGATGGCCTGTTGGGTGAAGTCCGATTCGCCACCGGAGAACTCCGTGGTGCCCTCGCTGCGCACAAAATTGGCGGACAGCGTCTGCGCGCCGAGGCGTGTGTCAGCCTGGGCCGACAGATGGCGATTGTCGAAACCGTGGTCCTTCGGCTCGTAACCGAAGCCGTTCTCGTTCTGGCTGGGGAAGCCGTCGACGTCACGCGTGCCGAACTGCACGCTGAAGCCGCCACGCTCGGTGCGATGGCCGTAGCCGACGCTGCCGGAACGATCACCATAGGTGCCGAAGCCGAGTGCGACGCGCGGGCCGCCCAGCTTGCGCGTGAAGATCTGCACGACGCCGCCGATCGCATCCGAACCCCAGTAGCTTGCGCGTGGGCCACGCACGATCTCGATGCGCTCCACGGTGTCGAGCGGCAGCGTCTCCCAGGTGAACGCACCAGTGCCGAGTGCGGCGACGCGCACGCCATCGACCAGTACGAGCACGTGGTTGTTGTTGGTGCCGCGCAGGAACAGCGAGGTTTGGCTGCCTGGGCCGCCGGTGCGCGCAATGTCGACGCCGGCCTGCAGGCGCAGCAGGTCGCTGAGATCGTGTGTGCCGCTGGCGTCGATGTCCTCGCGGGTGATGACGCTGACGTCGGCGAGCGTGTCGCTGGTGGTCGTTGGCGCGCGCGAGGCGGTGACGACGACCTCGGGTTGCAGGTTGGCCTCGTCGGCGAGGACAGGCGACACGAGCGCGGCGAGGATGCCCGCGCGCAAGAGCTGGGTTCTGATCATGGGAAGGTTCTCCGGTACGCACACCCGCGAAGCCAGTCGCGCGCACGGAAGAACGAATTACGGAGGCGTGGGCGCCCGTGATCCGCCCGTTGCCCGCCGCAACGCTGGAGCCATGAACGCCATGAGGCGCTCTCCACAGGCCGGTCTCCGGGCTTGCAAGCGATGCGGATGCATCGGCCGCGTCGCCTTCCCGTGCATGCACAGTGGCGTTTCGACGCGGCTTTGGCTTGCCTACCGTTGCGGGGGCAGCGTTGGCTTTGGACCAACTTCCCGTTTCACCTGACCAAAGTCAGGCACCTGTGGGCGCGCAGTGTAGGAGGGGGGAGATGTCGTCGCAAGCAAGCTGCGCGTGCCGCGGGCTTCAGTCGCGATCGCTGCGCGCGTCCACATCGGACAGATTGCCTTCGTCGTCGACACGCACGCGGACCTCGATCGGCCGGCAACAGACCGCGCAATCCTCGATGTAGGTCTGGGCACCGGCGGAAACGTCCACCGAAATTTCGCAGGCCTCGCCGCAATACGGGCAATGGATGACGACGAACTCGATCATGCGGGCAGGAACAGGCCGATGACGTCATTGAGGAAACGCTGGCCATCAGCGGTTGCACGCAACTGCTCACCGTCATCGGCCAGCCAATCGCGACGCACGCCCTCGGCAAGCGCGTCGCCGATCGCATCGACGGACAGGCCGGTGCGTTGCGCGAACAGCGCCATCGGCACTCCATCGACGAGGCGCAGCGCGTTCATCATGAACTCGAACGGCAGGTCGGCGGCGGCGACCACGGTGTCCGTGGCGATCCGGCGCGGCCCGGCGGCGTGCTCGAGGTAGGCGCGCGGCGTGCGCTGCTTGGCGCGACGGCGGATCGTGCCGGTCGTGGTGTCGGTCAGCTTGGCGTGTGCACCGGCGCCGACGCCGAGGTAATCGCCGAAGGTCCAGTAGTTGAGGTTGTGCGCCGAGCGCCGGCCGCCGCGTGCGTAGGCCGAGACTTCGTACTGCAGGTAGCCGTGCGCGGCGAGCAGGGCCTGGCCGTGCTCCTGCATGTCCCAGGCGCTGTCGCTGTCGGGCAGCGGCGGCGGCTTGGCCGCGAACAGCGTGTTCGGTTCCAGCGTGAGCTGGTAGTGCGAGAGGTGCTCGGGCGCGAGCGCGACGGCACGTTCGAGGTCGGCCAGCGCGCCGGCGAGGTCCTGGTGCGGCAGCGCGTACATCAAGTCGAGGTTGATGTTGTCGAAGCCGGCTGCCCGGGCCTCATCGATGGCGCGCGTCGCTTCGTCGGAGGAATGGATGCGCCCGAGCCGCGCGAGCATGGCGTCGTCGAAACTCTGTACGCCGAAACTCACGCGATTGACGCCGGCTGTGCGATAGCCGTCGAAGCGGCCATGCTCGATCGTGCCGGGATTCGCCTCGAGCGTGACTTCGGCGCCCGGCGCGAACGCGAGCCGTGCGGCGACGCCGTCGAGGATGCGGCCGATTGCAGCCGGCGTGAACAGGCTCGGCGTGCCGCCGCCGAAGAACACGCTGGCGAGTGGCCGTCGCGCCGCTTCGCCGAAGTCGGCGAGATCACCGTCGAGATCGGCGAGCAGGGCATCGACATAGGTCCCCAGCGGGATGCCCTCACGCAGCGCATGCGAATTGAAGTCGCAGTACGGGCACTTCTTCACGCACCACGGGATGTGGATGTACAGACTCAGTGGTGGTGCGGCCAACGGCATCGGGCAAGTCTAGGGATGCTCGGATCAATCCCACAACGGCCCCAGCCTTCTGATTCCCAATGACGGGGACCGTCCTGTGCGGGTGTTGGTGAACCGTTGCGCGTGCATGAAATCCGAAACCAGATCCGCGCAGACGCCGATGTCAGCCGAGGCGGCTCGGGTGGATCACCGTGAAGTCAGGAACGCAACAGCTCGCGCAACCGCGCCAAGGCCTGGCCTCGATGGCTGATCGCGTTCTTCGCGGCCGGGTCTAGTTCGGCGGCGCTCAAACCGCTGGCCGGGTCGAGGAAGACCGGATCGTAGCCGTGGCCGCCGCTGCCGCGCGGTGCTTCGAGGATGTGGCCGTGCCAGCGGCCTTCGGCGAGCAGCGGCGCGGGGTCGTCGGCATGACGCAGCAGGGCCAGCGTGCAGTGGAAATGCGCGCCGCGCCGTGCCGATTCGATGCCGGTGAGCGCGTCCAGCAGCTTGGCGATGTTGGCGGCACTGTCGCCGTGAACTCCGGCGTAGCGTGCCGAGATCAGGCCCGGTGCGCCGTCGAGTGCGTCGACGCACAGGCCCGAGTCGTCGGCGAGCGCCGGCAGGCCCGAGCAGCGCGCGGCATGGCGTGCCTTGAGTATCGCGTTCTCGATGAAGGTCGCGCCGGTTTCCTCGGCATCGCCGATGCCGAGTTGGGACTGGGCGACGAGTTCGATGTCGAGGTCGGCGAGCAGGTCGCGCAGTTCGGCCAGCTTGCCGCGGTTGCCGCTGGCGAGGACGAGTTTCATGCCGGTGCGGTGTGCGGCTCAGGCCTCGAGCGCGGCGCGTTGCAGCGCGCAGAGTTCGGCGGTGCCCTTGCTGGCCAGGGCAAGCAGGACGTCGATCTCCTCGCGGCGCATGGCGTGGCCTTCGGCCGTACCCTGCAATTCGATGAAACCGCCACCGTCGTTCATGACGACGTTCATGTCGGTGTCGCAGCTCGAATCCTCGGCGTAGTCGAGGTCGAGCACGGGCATGCCGTTCCACAGGCCGACCGAGACTGCGGCGACGGCGCCTACGATCGGGTCGCGCTTGAACGCACCCTTCGCCTTGAGCGGGGCGATCGCGTCGACCAGGGCGACCCAGGCGCCGGTGATCGCCGCGGTGCGCGTGCCGCCGTCGGCCTGCAGGACGTCGCAGTCGAAGGTGATCGTGCGCTCGCCGAGCGC
Source organism: Dokdonella sp. (assembly GCF_019634775.1). Classification (NCBI taxonomy): domain Bacteria; kingdom Pseudomonadati; phylum Pseudomonadota; class Gammaproteobacteria; order Lysobacterales; family Rhodanobacteraceae; genus Dokdonella; species Dokdonella sp. The sequence goes on along the minus strand of NZ_JAHCAS010000001.1, from coordinate 253,605 downwards.
GCCGCGATCGACGCAGGCGCGCAGGCTGCGTCCGATCAGGCGCTGGATTTCCATCGTGCGTCCACCCTGGCCACCACGCGCGGCCTCGCGCTGAGTGCGGTCGTGGGTGGCGCGCGGCAGCATGCCGTACTCGGCGGTCAGCCAGCCTTCGCCCTTGCCACGCAGGAACGGCGGCACCTTGTCCTCGATCGTGGCCGTGCACAGCACGCGCGTGTCGCCGAATGACACCAGCACCGAGCCCTCGGCGTGGCGGGTGAAACGGCGGACGAACGACACCGGGCGCAACTGGTCGGATGCGCGCCCGCTCGGGCGAGGATGGTTGGTCATGCGGGAGGTGCTATGGCAAAGCGGCCGCACAGTTTACCATTGCCGGCCCTTGTTCCCGTGGACCGGCGTGATGATCCGCAGCATGACCGCCTTCGCCAGCGGCGAGAGCGAGACCGCCTGGGGCACGCTCGGCATCGAGCTGCGCTCGGTCAACCACCGCTACCTCGAGCTTGGCCTGCGCCTGCCCGACGAACTGCGCAGCTTCGAGCCGGTCGTGCGCGACACCCTCAATGCGCGCCTCGCGCGCGGCAAGGTCGACGTGACCATCCGCCTGAAGCAGGCGGTTACGCGCGCTTCGGCCCTGGTCGTGGACGATGATCTGTTGAATCGACTGGCCGAGACCGCGCAGGCGCTGTCGGCGAAGTTCCCGGCGCTGCGGGTGGATTTCGCCAGCCTGCTCGACTGGCCGGGCGTGCTGCGCGACCAGGCCGCCGATCCCGAAGGCCTGCGCGCTGCCGCGGCCGAGCTGCTCGAACGCGTGCTCGCAGACTTCATCGCCACGCGCGAGCGCGAGGGTGAGCGTCTGGCCGGGTTCCTGCGCGACCGCCTCGACGGCATCGTCGCCCTCGTCGCCGGCGTGCGCGAGCACCTGCCCGAGGTGCGTGTCGCCGCACGCGCGCGCCTTGATCAGCGCCTGGCCGAAATCAAGCAGCCGGCCGATCCGGGCCGCATCGAGCAGGAGATCGTCCTGCAACTCCAACGCATGGACGTCGACGAGGAACTCGACCGTCTGACCTCGCACATCGCCGAGGCACGACGCATCTTCGGCCTCAAGGAGGCCGTCGGTCGGCGCCTCGATTTCCTCATGCAGGAGTTCAACCGCGAAGCGAACACGCTCGGCTCGAAGGCGGCCGATCCGCGCACGACCAAGGCCGCCGTCGAGCTCAAGGTGCTGATCGAGCAGATGCGCGAACAAGTGCAGAACCTGGAGTGACCGTGTCCGGTACGCTCTACATCATCGCGGCACCGTCCGGTGCGGGAAAGACCAGCTTGGTCAAGGCCCTGCTCGAGCGCGAGCAGGGCATTGCGCTGTCGGTGTCGTATACCTCGCGGCCGCCGCGGCCCGGCGAGGTCGACGGCCAGCACTACCATTTCGTCTCGCGCGAGGTGTTCGAGCACATGGCCGCGACCGGTGCGTTCTTCGAGCACGCCAACGTGCATGGCGACTACAAGGGCACGGCGCGTACGGCAGTCGAGCCGCTGCTGGCCGCCGACCGCGACGTGCTGCTCGAGATCGACTGGCAGGGCGCGCAGCAGGTGCGCGCGCAGTGGCCGGACGTGGTCAGCATCTTCATCCTGCCGCCGTCGCGCCGCGAGCTGGAGCGCCGCCTGCGCCAGCGGGCCTCCGACAGCGCCGAGCAGATCACGCGCCGCATCGCCGACTCGCGCACCGAGATCGCTCGCGCGCGGGAGTTCGACTACGTCGTCATCAACGACGATTTCGCCCAGGCCGTGCTCGACCTGCAGTCGATCTTCGCCTCACGCCGGCTGCGCCGCGAGGCCCAGCTCGTGCGCCATGCCGCCCTCCTCGACGACCTGTTGAAGCCGTCTTGAACGCCGCCGCCGAAATCCCATCCCCCGTGGCCGGCCCGAACCATGTCGAAGTGCGTGGCCTGCGCACCGTGCTGGGCGGCAAGGTCATCTTCGACGGCGTCGATCTGGACATGGTGCGCGGACGCATCACCGCGGTGATGGGGCCGAGCGGCACCGGCAAGACGACGTTGATGCGCCACATCACCGGCCAACTCGCGCCTGACGCCGGCGAGATCCGCGTCGACGGCCAGAACGTGCCGTCACTTGGCCGCGCCGTGTTGTTCGCGTTGCGCGAGAAGATCGGCTACCTGTTCCAGAACTCGGCCCTGCTGACCGATTTCAGCGTGTTCGAGAACGTCGCCTTCCCGCTGCGCCAGCACCTGCACCTGCCCGAGGAGCTTGTGCGCAACATCGTGCTGATGCGCCTGCAGGCGGTCGGCCTGCGCGGGGCCGCCGGGCTGATGCCGGCGGAGCTGTCGGGCGGCATGATGCGGCGCGTGGCCCTGGCGCGCGCGATCGTGCGCGACCCAAGTCTGGTCATCTACGATGAACCTTTCGTCGGCCTCGACCCGATCGCCCTCAACCAGGTGGTGAAGATCATCCGCACGCTCAACGATTCGCTCGGCATCACCAGCATTCTCGTCGCCCATGAATTCTCTGCGGTGAGGCGCATTGCCGATCACGTCTACCTGATCGCCGGCGGCAAGGTGGTCGCCCAGGGACATCCCGAGGAACTCGCCCAGCGCGACTCACCGTGGACGCGCCAGTTCTTCGGTGGCGAAGCCGACGGCCCTGTGCCGTTCGAGTATCCGGCGCGCGACTACGCGGCCGAGCTCGGTTTCACCGAGGCACGCGCATGAACGCGCGCCTGCGTCCTTCGTTGATCGGCGATTCGCTGGCCCAACTCGGCGCGGCCGGGCTGTTCCTGTTCTCGATCCTCGGCGCGGTGCCGCGCAGCCTGCGCCATTTCCGCGAAACCGTGCGCCAGGTCTGGTTCGTCGGCGCGATGAGCCTCGTCATCATCATGACCTGCGGCCTGTTCGTCGGCATGGTGCTGGCCCTGCAGCTCTACTACACGCTGTCGATCTTCGGCGGTACCGCCGCGCTCGGCACGGTCGTCGCGCTGTCGCTGTTCCGCGAACTCGGGCCGGTGGTGACGGCCTTGCTGTTCGCCGGCCGCGCCGGTACTTCGGTCACCGCCGAGATCGGCCTGATGCGCGCGACCGACCAGTTGTCGGCAATGGAAATGATGGCGGTCGATCCGCTTGCCTATGTCGTCGCCCCGCGTTTCCTCGCAGGGGTCGTCGCTATGCCGCTGCTCGCCTGCGTCTTCAATGCACTCGGCATCCTCGGTGCGCACCTGGTCGGCGTGAGCTGGCTCGGCCTCGACAATGGCACGTTCTGGGGCAACATGACCTCCAGCGTCGACGTCTGGACCGACGTCGTCAACGGTGTGTGGAAGAGCATGGCCTTCGGCGCGGTGATCGCCCTGATCGCCACGTTCCAGGGCTACACCACGCCGCCGACCAGCGAGGGCGTGGCCTATGCGACGACGCGCACTGTGGTGTCGTCTTCGATCGTCGTGCTCGCGCTCGATTTCGTGATGACCGCCTTCCTGATGTGACGGAACCCGATCCATGACCCAACCCAGACGCTCGTTCCAGATCGGCTCCGGCCTCTTCATCGCGCTCGGATTCGCTGCGCTTGCGTATCTCGCCACCCAGACCACCTCGGTGGCCAACTACCGCGAGGGCGACAGCTACGTGCTGAAGGCGCGCTTCAGCAACATCGGCCAGCTCAAGCTGCGTGCGCCGATCAAGATCGCCGGTGTGCGCATCGGGTCGGTGCGTGCGATCCGGCTCGACCCGACGACGCTCGAGGCGGTCGTTGAACTGGCCATCGATACGCGCTACCGCGAGCTTCCGGACGATTCCGCCGCGGCGATATTCACCAGCGGTTTACTCGGCGACCAGTACGTTGGCATCACCCCGGGCGGTTCGCCGGACATGTTCAAGGACGGCGACGAGGTCGTCCTCACGCAGTCCTCGATGCAGCTCGAAGACCTCATCGGCAAGTTCCTCGTCGGTGGTGGCGATACGGCGAAGCAGAAATCCGATTCCCCGTCCGCCGCGCCATCGCCGACACCCTGATTCCGGAGTCCCGTCCATGCGCTGCCTGATCGGCTGCTTCGCCGCCCTCGTGCTCACTGCCGCCGTCGCCGCCCCTGCGCGCGCTGCGACGCTCGCCCCGGTCGAGGTTGTGCAGAAGATCGCCGACGACCTCGCCACCACGATCGGCGCGCGCCGTGACGAGCTGAAGAACGACCGCGAGAAGCTGGTCCGCGAGATCGACGGCATCCTGCTTCCGCACTTCGACATCGACTACGCCTCGATTCTCGTGCTCGGCCAGAGCGCGCGCGCTTCAAGCCCGGAGCAGCGCTCGCGCTTCGCCAAGGCGTTCTACAGCTCGATCGCGCACCGTTATGCCGAAGGCCTGCTCAACTACACGCGCGGCAACGTGCGCGTGTTGCCGTTCAAGGGCGAACTCAACGACAAGCGCACGATCGTGCGCACCGAAGTCGTGCTCGACGACGGCAAGACGGTGGCCGTCGACTATGCGTTCCGCAAGAGCTCGGGCGGCGACTGGAAGGCCTACGACGTCATCATCGAGGGCATTTCCTACATCACCAACTACCGCAACCAGGTTGCCGCCGAGATCAAGGCGACCGGTCTCGACGCGTTGATCGTGCGCCTCGAGACTCAGGGCGAGAAAGCGCTGGAGGCGATGGAGCAGAAGCAGCAGGGCGGCGCGTGAGCGCGGACTTCACCCTCGAAACAGTCGGCCATGGTCGCTTTGCAGCACGCGGCAGCATTGATGCTGCGAATGCCGCGCAAGCGCTTGCCGAGGGACGCCGTCAACTGCTTGCGGTGGAGCCGGTCAGCGTCGACCTGGCGGCACTGGAGAGCGCCGACGGCATGACCCTTGCCGTCCTGGTTGCCTGGAGCAGCCACGCTGCACGCGCGGGCCGGACCCTGCGCTTCACCAATATCGGCGAGCGTCTGCGCGCGGTGGCTCATTTGTACGCCGTCGAGCCGTTTCTTGTGGCAGGGATTGGGGATTAGGGTTGTTCTGATCAATCCCACAACGGCGTCACCGTCCCGTGCGGACGCAGATCAAGGCGCGACGGCGCAGCCAGACTGGCCGTCTGTCGAGCCGGCGCAACGCCGAGCTGCGCCCGCACAGGACGACCCCAACCTTTGCCCTTCACGGCGGAAATCGCTCCCGCGGAATCAAGGCCTTGTGGAGCGGCTGCAGCCGCGAAAGGACTTGATCAGGCCTTCCTTGTTGATCCGGCGCGATGCGAAAAGCAGGAGCGTCGGCTCGAAAGTCGCCGCTCTTGATCTTGCGCATTCCCAATCCCGAATCCCGGCATCCCTCAAGGCCTGTCCTTGCGTCCGCGCTCGTATTCGCGCTGTTGCTCCAGCAGGGCGTCGATATCCTCGTCGTCGATACCCTGCATCAACTGGATCGCCTCAAGTGGCGGCTCGCCGTCGTAGATCAGGTACAGCCGGCGCTGACGGTAGGCATCACGGTAGAACACATAGGGATCATACGTCCCCTCGAGCAATGATTCGGCATCGATGCCACCGGCTCGCAGGGTGACGAGGAAGGCCAGGTTCGGCCAGTGCTGCTGCTTGTACGGATGGTCGTGGCGGCGCGCATAGCGCGACATGGGATCGAAGAACCAACTGTCAACGGGCATGCGCCAGACATCCCGCGCGCTCGTCGAACCGATGAACGGCAGGACCAGGTAGGGCCCCTCGCCGATGCCCCAGCGGGCCAGGGTCACGCCGAAATCGGTTTCCTGCGGCGGCAGGTGCAGCTTGCTGGCCGGGTCGAAGAAGCCGAGGAAGCCGACCGTGGTGTTGATGATGAAGCGGCCAGTGCCCTTGAGCGCATCCTTGCCCTCGCCCTGCAGGATGTCGTTGCCGATCGTGATCGGCATGCGGACGTTGGCGAAGAAATTGCTGATCACGCGACGCATGTTCGGCGTGGTCATCTTGCGGTAGCCAACCGCGACCGGCCGGATCACGGCCTTGTCCATCTTGTCGTTGAAGGCGTACATGCGCCGGTTGAAGGGTTCCCAGGGATCGTCCGTGCGCGGTTGCTTTACGGCGCAGCCAGCCAGGGCGACGACGAGCAGGGCGGCAAGGGACCGGGCGAGAAGGGGCAGGGGAGCGGATCGCGGCATTCGGGATGTCCATGTGCCGCGATGCGGCAGGGTCCGGGGCATTGCGGTCGTCGTGTACGGAGCGCGGAATGCGGGGGCGAAAGCCTATGCGAAATCCGGGGTGCCGTACATCGTCCACGTGGCCTGTTTGCACCGCACAAGGCGTGACCGCTAGAATGGCCGGCCGGACTCCGGTCAATGAATCGAATCACATCAGAGGGTTGGCGATGGCGCGCATCACCGTGGAGGATTGCCTCAAGGTCGTGGACAACCGCTTCGAGCTCGTGCTCATGGCGACCAGGCGCGCGCGCCAACTGGCCAAGGGTGCCGACCCTACCGTCGACGCGCACAACGACAAGCCGACCGTGGTGTCGCTGCGCGAGATCGCCGGCCGCAAGGTCGACCAGGCCATGATCGACGAGATCGACCGCCTCTCGCGCGAGAAGGCCGAGCGTGAGGCGCTCGAGTGGGCAGCTGCCGAGGTGGATGACGATCTCTCCAAGGGAGGCGACGATCTCTGACCGGAGATTCGTCCATTCCGGTTCCGTACGGGCCGGGCAAGGCTTGAGCCGGCCCCTGTCGAGGCGAGGCGATGAAGGCAGCGGTCGATGCGGGCAGGGCAAGGAAGGGCAGGGCGAAGACGCCTGCCTTCATGCTCGCCCTCGAAGACCGTCTGGCCACCTATCTCGAACCCGACCAGATTGCGCGCATCCGCCGCGCCTATGAGGTCGGCGCCGAGGCCCACCAAGGGCAGACGCGCAAGAGCGGCGAGCCCTACATCACCCATCCGGTTGCCGTTGCCGGCATCCTCGCCGACCTCGGCATGGATCCGGACACGATCATTGCAGCGATCCTGCACGACACCCTCGAGGACACGCCGCTCAAGCCCGAAACGCTGACCGCCGAGTTCGGCGCCACCGTCACCGAACTTGTCGACGGCGTCACCAAGCTCGACAAGCTGCATTTCAGGAGTCGCCAGGAAGCGGCAGCCGAAAGTTTCCGCAAGATGTTGCTGGCGATGGCGCGCGATCTGCGCGTGATCCTGATCAAGCTTGCCGACCGCCTGCACAACATGCGCACGCTCGGCTCGATGGAGGCCGGCGCGCGCCGGCGCATCGCCCTGGAGACGCTCGAGATCTACGCACCGATCGCGCAGCGCCTCGGCATGAACCGCTTCAAGGCCGAGTTGCAGGACCTCGGTTTTCGCGCCCTCTACCCGGACCGCCACCGCGTCATCGCCGCCCGCATCCGCACGGTGCTCGGCAATCGCCGCGAGGCGATGGGCAAGATCGAGGCCGCGCTCGAGGCGCGGCTCGCGGCCGAGAACATTCCGCACCGCATAGTCAGTCGCATCAAGTCGCCGTACAGCATCTACACGAAGATGCGCACCGAGCAGAAGTCGTTCGCCCAGGTCATGGACGTGTACGGCTTTCGCGTGGTCGTCGACTCGGTCATGCACTGCTATCACGCGCTCGGCGCCGTGCATGCCCTGTACCGACCGCTCGATGGGCGCTTCCGCGATTTCATCGCGATCCCGAAGGCGAACGGCTACCAGTCGCTGCATACCGTGCTGTTCGGCTCGTTTGGCGCGCCGATCGAGATTCAGATCCGTACCGAGGACATGGATGCCGTGGCCGACCGTGGCGTCGCCGCGCATTGGAGCTACAAGGAAGGTTCCAGCCCGGCCAACAGCGCGCAGCACCGGGCGCGCGAATGGCTTTCGGCGCTGGTCGATTCACAGACGCGCACCGCGTCGTCGCTGGAGTTCATCGAAAACGTCAAGGTCGACCTGTTCCCGGACGAGGTCTACCTGTTCACGCCGAAAGGTCGCATCCTTGCCCTGCCGCGCAACTCGACCGCGCTCGATTTTGCCTATGCCGTGCATACCGACGTGGGCAGCCATGCGGTCGCCGCGCGTGTAGACAAGAAGTTCGCGCCGTTGCGCACGCGCTTGAGCAGCGGCCAGACCGTCGAGATCATCACCGCACCATCGGCCGTGCCGAGCACGCAATGGCTCGAATGGGTGGTCAGCGCGAAGGCGCGTACGGCGATCCGCCATTTCCTCAAGCGCCTTCAGCACGAGGACGCAATCGACCTCGGCCATCGCATGCTCGATCGCGCGATGGATGCGCTCGGCGCATCGCTCGAGGCGTTGCCACCGGATACGTTGGGCCACTATCTCGAGGAGCAGAAGCTGCGTGCGCTCGAGGATCTGCTCGCCGACATCGCACTGGGCAACCGCACTGCCGATCAAGTCGCACGTGCGCTGCTCCACGTGCAGGATGGAAGCGCCGAGAGCGTCGCGCCGCATGCCGCCGAGAAGATCCTCATCACCGGTGCGGAGCGTGGTGTGCTGAGTTTTGGCAATTGCTGCCATCCGGTGCCGGGCGACGAGATCATGGGTCATGTGTCGGCCGGCAAGGGCATCGTCGTGCATCGAATCGAATGTCCGAACCTGGCCGAACTCCTCAAGTCACCCGAACGTTGCGTCGAGATCGCCTGGGACGCGGAAGTCAGTGGTGACTATCGCGTCGAGTTGCGCATCATCGTGGCCAACAAGCCTGGCGTGCTCGCCCAGGTCGCCGCCGCGGTGGCCGAGGCGCGCTCGAACATCGAGAACGTCGAATACAAGGAGCGCGACCTGATGACCGCAACCTTGCTGTTCACGATCGAAGTGGTCAACCGCAAGCACCTTGCCGACGTCATGCGCGGCGTGCGCCGCCTCGGTGTCGTCAACGCCGTCTTCCGCCATCCCGTCTGATCCCCGAAGGCCTTCCGCATGAGTCAGCGAACCATCATCCACTCCGACCAGGCACCGGCTGCGATCGGCCCGTATTCGCAGGCCGTGCGCGTCGGAGACACCCTTTACCTTTCCGGCCAGACACCGCTCGACCCAGCCACGGGTGAACTGGTTGCCGGCGACATCTCGGCGCAGGCCACGCGGGTGTTCGAGAACCTCGCTGCCGTGCTGGGCGCAGCAGGCGCGAGCTTCGACGACGTCGCCCGCGTCGGCATCTATCTCACCGACCTCGGCAATTTCGCTGCGGTCAACGAGGTCATGAAGCGTTATTTCCGCGAGCCGTATCCGGCACGCTCGACGATCGGCGTGGCGTCGCTGCCGCGTGGCGCGCAAGTCGAGATCGACATGATCGTGGCGTTCTCCTGACGCGCGCCGGACAACGGCCCATGCCATGTGCGGGGGGTGTATCGGCAGAGCCCGCGGGCGATCCGGGGCTCGCTTCCGTGGAAACCCTGCCGGGGGTCGGTCCGCAGGTCGCGCTGGCGCTGGCCCGTCTCGGCATCGAACGCGTGCAGGATCTCTGGTTCCACCTGCCATTGCGTTACGAGGACCGCACGCGCGTAACGCCTATCCGTGAACTGGTGGCCGGTCGGTCGGCACAGGTCGAAGGGGTCGTGCGCGCGGTCGAACGTGGGTTTCGCTTTCGTCCGCAGCTGCGTGTCGCCATCGACGACGACAGCCGAGCAACGCTGACCCTGCGCTTCTTCCATTTTCGCAAGGCGCAGGCCGACCAGTTCATCCCCGGGACACGACTGCGCTGCTACGGCGAGGTGCGCATCGGCGCGCATGGGCCGGAGATCGTGCATCCGCAGTACCAGCGTATCGGTGGCCCGGTCGCCGTCGAGGAGCGCCTGACGCCGGTCTATCCGGTCACCGAAGGGCTCGGTCAGCGTCGCCTCGCTGGCCTCGTCGCGTCGGCCCTCGAACGCCTGCCCGCGGGGGATGTGCTCGAACTGGTCCCGGCGCCGCTGCGCGTGCCGCTCGGCTTGCATTCGTTGTGTGAAGCCTTGCGTTTCGTGCATCGACCACCCGCCGACGCCGATGTTGCCGCATTGGCTGCCGGTACACATCCAGCCCAGCGGCGGCTCGCCTTCGAAGAACTGCTGACCCATCACCTGAGTCTCAAGCGCTTGCGCGCCCAGGTGCGCGAACAGGCCGCGCCGGTGCTGGTCGGCGATGGCCGTTTGCGCGAGCGCCTGCTGGCTTCGCTCCCGTTCGCGCTGACCGGCGCGCAACGCAAGGTCGGCAGCGAGATTCTCGACGATCTCTCCCGTGCCGAGCCGATGCTGCGTCTCGTGCAGGGTGATGTCGGCTCCGGCAAGACCGTCCTTGCTGCGCTTGCTGCATCGGCAGCGATCGAGAGCGGAGCGCAGGTTGCCCTGATGGCACCCACCGAGTTGCTCGCCGAGCAACACCTGCGCAGCCTGACGGCATGGTTCGCTCCGCTCGGCATCGAGCCGGTCTGGCTGGCCGGCAAGGTGCAGGGGCGGGCGCGTCGAGCGGCGCTCGCCGCTGTGGCCGAAGGTGCGCCGATCGTGGTCGGTACGCATGCACTGATGCAGCCGGACGTCGTGTTCGCCCGCCTCGGCCTTGTCGTCATCGACGAACAGCACCGCTTCGGTGTGCATCAGCGCCTGGCACTCAGAGACAAGGGTCGAGCGGCGCTTCAAGCGCCGCGAGGGCGAGGCATGGATGCCGAGCGGCAGCGCACCACGGAAGGTTCGGTGGAACCGGCGATCGCGCCTCAAGCGCCGCGAGGGCGAGGCATGGATGCCGATCACGATGCTTGCGCCGATTGGTTGGTTCCGCACCAACTCGTGCTCACCGCCACGCCCATCCCACGCACACTGGCGATGGCAGCCTACGCGGATCTCGATGTCTCGGTGGTCGATGAACTGCCGCCGGGTCGCACGCCGGTGAAGACCGTGGTCGTGTCGTCGGCTCGTCGCAACGAGATTGTCGAGCGCATCCGCGAGGCTTGTGCAGACGGTCGCCAGGTGTACTGGGTCTGCACCCTCATCGAGGAGTCCGGCGACAGCGCGGCGCAGGCAGCTGAAGTCGCACATGCGGATCTCGTCGCAGCCCTGCCCGGCTTGTCCGTGGGCCTCGTCCATGGACGGCTCAGGCCGGACGCGAAACAGGCGATGATGGAAGCGTTTCGTCGCGGTGAAATCGCCGTGTTGGTCGCCACCACCGTGATCGAAGTCGGTGTCGACGTGCCGAACGCGAGCCTGATGGTGATCGAGAACGCCGAGCGTCTGGGTCTTGCCCAGTTGCATCAGTTGCGCGGCCGGGTCGGCCGCGGTGCGCGTGCTTCGACCTGTGTGCTGATGTATCAGGCACCATTGTCGGCACTTGCGCGCGAACGCCTGGAGACAATGCGTGAGACCAACGATGGCTTCATCATTGCCGAGAAGGATCTTGCCCTGCGCGGGCCCGGCGAGATGCTGGGCACGCGCCAGACCGGCCGTCTCGTCTTCCGCATGGCCGATCTCGCGCGCGATGCCGACCTGCTCGCGCCGGTGCAGCGTATCGCTGCGGTCATGCTCGAAGAGCATCCCGCGCTCGTGGACCGGCTGGTCATGCGCTGGATTGGCGGCGCGGAGCGCTATGCCGATGCTTGAACGCAGGGGCGGCGACGGGCAGATTGGACGGCCGGTGTGTCCGGTGTCGAAACACGTCTCTGCATGATGGAAAGCATCGAATCGCCCGCCGCACTGGGGCCGCTGGCGAGGATCGCGGTCATCATCGATTGCGGCACGCCGTGGGTGTCGACCCTCGCACTCGTCTCGGTCTTGCGCGCCGGTGACTATCCGGTTCTCGTCGTCGACTGTGCGCCAGGCGATGCATCGACGCTGCACTTTCGTCGTGTCGCCGCAGCCTGGGAGCTGCGATTCTTCCATCTGCGCATGCCCCTGCGCCCGCATGGCGCAACCCTCGATCGCCTGCTCGCCGAGCTGCGCGCGCCGCTGGTCCTGCTGGTCGATTCCGACCTCGAACTCCTCGACATGCGGCTTCCGAGCGAGCTCGAGACGGCCGTGCTCGGCACGCCGACGGCGTATGGCGGCGGACTGCTACATGGACCGGCCGAACTCGGCCACGAGCACGGGTTCTCGAGGGGTGTTGCGCGGTACAGCGAACGCATGTGGATTCCACTGGTCTTGTTGCGACGCGATGTCGTGGTCGAGGTGGTCGAGTCGGGCATCTCGTTCCGCCAGCGACGCCAGCACGACGAACTGCCATGGTCGTCATGGTTGTCGCGCCTGTTCGCGCTGCGCTGGCGCCTGCCGCTGCGGCGCCTGTTCGGCCTGGCTGCCGACCCGCGCCATCGACCGGTCAGGCCCTGTGTCACCGACTTCGATACCGGCGCCCTCGTGCATGCCGAGCTGAAGAGACGCGGGCACGTGTTCGTCGAGCTGCCCGGCATGGCGGACCGCGTGATCCACCTGCATGGCGCTACCCGGCGTCGGCTCGGATCCATGTGGCGCCGTCTGCTGTCCGCACTCGGCCTGCATGTTGAGGCCAATGCGATTGTGCTGGACGATCCCGAACGGCATGCGCGTGAGCGACTGGCCGAGGTGTACGGCTGCCGCTTGCAGACAGCGGAGACCGATGGGCTCGTGCGATCATCGCCGCCCCGAGACAGTTCGAGGCTTCCGTGACGAAAGCAGCGTTGCTCATCGATACCGATCCGGGCGTCGACGACGCCCTCGCCATCCTGATGGCGCATCATCACGCACGCGTGGCTGGCTTGTGCGTCACCGCCGGCAACGTCGGTCTCGCGCATACGGTGCGCAACGCGCTCAAGCTGGTCGATGTCGTCGCCGCCGACACGCCGGTGTTTCCCGGGTGTGCGCGACCGCTGGTGCTGCCGGCCGACGATGCGGCCTTCGTGCACGGTGCCGACGGCTTCGGCGATACCGGTTACATGGCAACGAGACGCCAGCCGGAAGCCGAGCACGCCGCGCTGGCGCTCGTGCGCCTCGCCCGTGAACATCGCGGCGAACTGACCCTCGTCGCATTGGGGCCGCTGACCAATCTCGCCCTGGCCCTGCGGCTCGAACCGGCCCTGCCGACGCTGGTCGCTCGCCTCGTGGTCATGGGCGGCGCCGTCACCGGGCGCGGCAACACGCATCGGGTGCCGGCTGAGTTCAACATCGGCTTCGATCCCGAGGCCGCCCATGTCGTGTTCTCCGAGTGGCCGATGTTCGACCTGGTCGATTGGGAGGCGACCCTGCGCCACGGGCTTGATTTCGCCAAGGTCGAACGCTGGCTGGCGGTCGACGATGCGCGCGCACGCTTCTTCGCGGCAATCTCGCGGCGTACGCGTGAATGGACGCGGGGACACGGCCGCCCGGCGCTGATGGCCGCCGACGCGCTGGCGATGGCGGTGGCACTCGAGCCGGGCATCGCCACTGCGGTCGTCGAACGCAGCGCGGCGATCGAACTGAATGGGGCCCTGACGCGCGGAGCAACGGTCGTTGACTGGGATGGGCGCCTCGGTCAGCGCCCGAATGCGCGCATCATCGGCGCGGTCGATCCGGTACGCTTCGAGGCCCTGGTCGCGGCATCCCTCGGTGCCTGAGTTCGCTTGCGTGGACTCCACGCATCCGGCTATACTCGCGCTCTTTTCCCCCGGCCAGAACCTTTGGTCCAAGCATCCGGTACGACGCCATGAAGTCCGACATCCATCCGAATTACCGCGACGTGGTCTTCCAGGACCTCTCCAGCGAATTCGCCATCCTGACCCGTTCGACGATGGCTTCGAAGGAAACGATCAAGTGGGAAGACGGCAACGAGTACCCGCTGATCAAGCTCGACATCTCAAGCCAGTCGCACCCGTTCTACACGGGCAAGCAGAAGATCGTTGATTCCGGCGGCCGCGTCGACAAGTTCCGCCGTCGCTACGCGAAGTGAGTGCAGGATGTAACCATCCCGGCCAGTGCATCAAAGTTCGATGAGCCGGGCTCCATTGATGAACAGGGACTAGTGAAGAGCAGGGGCCAGGGACGGGGTGCGAGGGCGCAAGCCTGATCAGCCGCCTCATTCCCGATCTTCGGCTCCTCTTCGATTCGTTTCCCCGACGCCGGCCCCGCGCCGGCGTTCGCGTTTGGGTGTCGCCGTCGTCCATGACCGGCGCCATCGGACGGATGCGTGGTGCTATGCAATAATCCGCGGACTCGGCCCATCGCATTGCCCGCCGCGGGCGATGGGCCTGCGGCTTCTTCGCCGCGCTTTCCCGATTGCCGTCGGTTCCGCGCGTAGGACGCGCGGCCACGTTTCCCCGAGGAGTCCGCCGTGTCCGAGAAATCCGTCCAGATCATCGATGCAGCCAACGACCGCAGCACCACGTTGCCGATCGTCACCGGCACGCTCGGCGATCCAGCCATCGACATCGCCAAGCTCAACAAGGACACCGGTTACTTCACCTACGATCCGGGCTTCGTGTCCACCGCGAGCACGCGCAGCTCGATTACCTTCATCGACGGTGACAAGGGCGTCCTGCTCTATCGCGGCTACCCAATCGAACAACTCGCCAAGCAGTCGAGTTTTCTCGAGGTCGCCTATCTGCTGATCAACGGCGAACTGCCGGACAAGGCGCAATTCGCGCACTTTGAACACGAAGTCACGCATCACACGATGATGCACGAGGCGCAGAAGAACTTCCTGAGCGGCTTCCACTACGACGCCCATCCGATGGCCGTGCTGTCGGCCTCGATCGCCTCGTTGTCCGCTTTCTACCACGACACGCTGGACATCAACGATCCCGAGCAGCGTCGCCTGGCCGCGATTCGCCTCATCGCCAAGATGCCGACGATCGCCGCTGCAGCGTATCGTTCATCGATCGGCTGGCCGATCCGTTATCCGCGCAACAACCTCGAGTACGTCACGCGCTTCCTGCACATGATGTTCGAGGTGCCGAGCGAGCCGCTGGAATTGAACCCGGTCGTGGCCAAGGCGCTCGACCTGCTGTTCATCCTGCACGCCGACCACGAGCAGAATGCCTCGACCTCGACGGTGCGTCTGGTCGGCTCGACCGGTGCCAATCCGTATGCCTGCGTCGCCGCCGGCATCGCCGCCCTGTGGGGGCCGGCCCACGGCGGTGCCAACGAGGCTGTGCTCGAGATGCTGACGGACATCGGTGACGCGAAGAACGTCGCCAGCGCGGTGGCCAAGGCCAAGGACAAGAACTCGGGCTTCCGCCTGATGGGCTTTGGCCATCGCGTCTACAAGAACTTTGACCCGCGCGCGACGATCATCCGTGAGATGACCCACAAGGTGTTGGCCGACCTCAACGTCAGCGATCCGCTGCTCGACGTCGCCGTTGCGCTCGAGGAAGTCGCGCTCAAGGATCCGTACTTCATCGAGCGCAAGCTGTATCCGAATGTCGATTTCTACTCGGGCATCATCTACAAGGCGCTGAAGATCCCGACCGAGATGTTCACGGTGATGTTCGCGATCGCGCGCACCGCGGGCTGGGTCGCGCATTGGCTGGAGCAGCACCTTACCCCGGATGCGAAGATCGGTCGCCCGCGCCAGATCTACACGGGAGCCGTGGCACGCGACTACGTCGAGATGGCCAAGCGCTGACCGCAGCTACCCGACCTGGTCGGGTGCTGTCAGTCTGCGGCAACGAGCGCCTCGACCGCAGTCAGGCTGGCGCGGCGCATTGGCTTGCGCGTCACCCGGTCGAGCGGGGCATGGTGCAGGCCGTCGCATGCGAACAGCATGAGCTCGACGGCAACACCATCCGCCGACAACCGCAAGGACGGTACTTCGACCTCGTGTCCGACCGCGGTCGCGAGCAGGTGCGTGTCCTCCTCGTACGGAATGCCGTGGTCGTCGAGCAGGGCCAGCACGTCGCGGACATCGTCGGCAAACAGATGCAGGCGGACCGCCGAATGCGCATCGGCCGTGCCTTCGAGGACCGCACCGACGAGACGTGGCTGGAAGCGGGCAAGGAAGCGCATCGCCTCGACCGCGGCCTCGCGCAGGCGGCGCAGTGCGCGCGGTTGCGTATCCGCCTGGAACAGGCGTTGGTGCTCGCGCAGGGCATCCTCGACCTCGAGGTTGCGCGGCAGTGTGGCCTCGTCGAATACCCCGAGACGCAGTGCCGCCTTGCGTTTGGCCTCGTGGTAGTCACGCAGGCCGCTCTCGGCGATCAGGCGCGCCGCCTCGGTGGCGATGTGCCGCCGTATTTCGTCAGCGTGAGTCTGGTGACGCCGACGGACCATCAGAACACGTCGTAGGCCTCGTTCTGGTCGTCCTCGCCTTGCGCAGGGCGAGTGGCCAGGCGAGCCACGTCTTCGGTCTTGAAGTATTCGATCATCGAATCCTGGTCGCCGGCCGGAGCAAGCAGGCCGCTGGCGCGGTCGATGCGTGCCGTGCTGATGCCGGGCGGCATGTCGAACGACTGCTCGGGGACATCGCGCAGACCTTCGCGCATGAAGTCGATCCATGCTGGCAAGGCCGCCTTGGCGCCGTATTCGCCGCGCCCGAGCGGGGTGAAGTCGTCGAAACCGACCCAGGTCGTGGCGACGAGGCGCGCGTTGAAGCCGGAGAACCAGGTGTCACGATGTTCGTTGGTCGTGCCGGTCTTGCCGGCAAGGTCGCCGCGCTTGAGCACGAGGGCTGCGCTGCCGGTGCCACGCCGGATGACGTCGCGCATCAGCGAGGTGACGAGATAGGCGTTGCGGGGGTCGATGACTCGCGGGGCGAGGCGGGGTTCGCCGCCCGTCGGCGGCGTCGACGCAGCCTGCGCGCTGGCGATCAGCGGGATGCCGCCCGAGGCCGCCGAGTCGAGCGGAGGCGTTGCTGCGATACCGTCTTCGACGAGGCGCTGCGGGCACTCGCGGCATGCTCGCAACGGCTCGGCACGGTAGACCACCCGGCCATCGCGATCGGCGATCTCGCTGATGAAGTACGGATCGACGAGGAAGCCGCCGTTGGCGAAAACGGCATACGCGCGCGCCATCGTCAACGGCGCGGCGGCTGCGGTGCCGAGCGCCATCGACAGGTTCTGCGGCACCTGCTGCGGGGTGAAGCCGAAGCGCGTGACAAATTCGTGCACATACTGCACGCCGAGTGCGTCCAGCAAGCGTACCGAGACAAGGTTGCGCGAGCGCACCAGGGCTTCGCGCAGGCGCGTCGGTCCATCGAACTTGTCGTCTTCGTTGGATGGTGTCCACAGTCCGCTCGGGCGCGACGGATCCGGGAACACCAGCGGTGCGTCGTTGATGACCGAGGCTGGCGTATAGCCATGCTCGAAGGCGGCCGAGTAGAGGAACGGCTTGAAGCTCGAGCCCGGGTTGCGGTTTGACTGGGTCGCGCGATTGAACTTGCTGCGGCCGAAATTGAAGCCGCCGACGAGCGAGACGATCGCACCGTCCTCGGGGTCGAGGCCAACCAGGGCACCTTGCACGGCCGGAATCTGGGAGAGCTGCCACTGGTCCTCGGCGTCGCGCACGACGCGCACGACGTCGCCGACCTTGAGCACTTCGTCGACGCGCTTCGGCGCCGGGCCGCGGCGGCTTTCGTCAAGGTAGGTGCGGGCCCAGGCCACGGAGGCGAGCGGCAGCTCCACGGTCTGGCCGTCGGCGAGCTGCACGGCGGCATGTCCGGCATCGGCCTCGACGACCAAGCCCGGAGCCAGTCCGGACACATTGCGATAGGCATCGAGCAGGCGCACGAGTTCCTCGGGGCGCGCATCGACAGGGATTTCGACCTGCGCTTCCGCACCGCGGTAACCGTGGCGCGCGTCGTAGGCGAGCAAGGCATCGCGCAAGGCCTTGTTGGCGGCCTCTTGTGCGCGCGAATCGATCGTCGTGCGGATCACGTAGCCGTCGTTGAGCGCATCGTTGCCGAGCCGCTCGATCGCCTGCTGGCGCACCATCTCGGCCAGCCAGGACGCCTCGATCTCGATCGGCGGCTCGTGAGCGAAGGCCTGGTCGGGTTCGCCATTGGCCTGCTCGTATCCGGCCTGGTCGATGTAGCCAAGCTCGCGCATGCGGCCGAGCACGTAAGTGCGACGCAGCAGGGCGCGCGATGGGTTGTTGAGCGGATTGCCGGTGGACGGGAACTTCGGGATCGAGGCCAGCATGGCGCACTCGGCCAGGCTCAGCTGGTCGAGCGTCTTGCCGTAGTAGAACTCGGCCGCTGCGGCGACGCCGTAGGCGCGATTGCCGAAAAAGCTCTTGTTGAGGTACAGCTCGAGGATCTCGTCCTTGCTGAGTGCACTCTCGATGCGGAAAGCCAGGAACATCTCCGACAGCTTGCGCGTATAGGTGACTTCCGGACTGAGGAAGAACTGGCGCGCGACCTGCTGGGTGATGGTGCTGCCGCCGGGCACGTGCTTGCTGCCGGTCGTGGCGACCAGCCAGACTGCGCGCAGGATGCCGCCGATGTCGATGCCGCTGTGCGTGTAGAAATCGGCGTCTTCGGCCGAAATCACCGCCTGTCGCAGAGGGTCCGGCACATCGGCGATGCGGATCGGAATGCGACGTGTTTCGCCAAAGGTCGCCATCAGCTTGCCATCGGCCGAGTGCACCCTGAGCGGCACCTGCAGGCGGACGTCCTTCAGGCTGTCGACCGACGGCAGGCGCGGCGCGATCAGCCAGTACGCGATGCCGATACCGGCGGCGCCGAGGACGACACCCGCGAAACCCAGATAGATCGCCCAGCGGGCCAAGCGGAAGAAGATTCTCATGCCTCGGGCGGGACTTGTGATGACAGTCAAGGTTGGTGACGCAAGCCGCGGAGTATAGAGCCATTGTGGTCGCCGGCAGGGTGGCCGGGCCGCCCGCCGATGGGTCCGGCGGGGCCGTTTCGGGGACTTTTTGCGACACGGTCGACGGTTCGTGTGGCCGGTGTTGATAAACGGTTAAAGTTCCGATTTAATGTGAAAGCGCATCTTTCGCTCGTAAGAGCGCGTGGGAAGGGGAAAAAGTGTGGGACTCTTCACTCCGAAGGCACCGGCGCTGATTGGCGTCGACATCAGTTCGACCGCCGTGAAGCTGCTGCAACTCGCGCAGAACGGCGGCCGCTACCGCGTGGAGCACTACGCGGTCGAGCCCCTGCCGCCCAATGCCGTGGTCGAAAAGAACATTGTCGAGGTCGAGGCGGTGGGTGAGGCGATCCGTCGCGGCCTGGCCCGCTCGGGCGCCAAGACCAAGTTCGCTTCCGCGGCCGTGGCTGGCTCCGCGGTCATCACCAAGATCGTGCCGATGCCCGCCGACCTGTCCGAGGAGGACATGGAGGCGCAGATCCAGATCGAGGCGAACCAGTACATCCCCTATCCGATCGAGGAGGTCAGCCTCGATTTCGAGGTGCTGGGGCCGGTCAAGGACAACCCTGACATGGTCAATGTGCTGCTCGCCGCCTCGCGTACCGAGAACGTCGACCTGCGTGTAGCCGCGCTGGACCTGGGTGGGCTGAGCGCGAAGACCATCGACGTTGAGGCCTTCGCGATGGAGAACGCGTTCCGCCTGATCGCCGATCAGCTTTCCGTGCCGAAAGACGCGGTGGTCGCGGTCATCGATGTCGGCGCGACGATGACCACGCTGATCGTGCTGCGCAACCAGCGCACGATCTATTCGCGTGAACAGGTCTTCGGTGGCAAACAGCTGACCGACGAGGTCATGCGTCGCTATGGCCTCAGCTACGAAGAAGCCGGTCTCGCCAAGCGCCAGGGCGGTCTGCCCGAATCCTACGAGATCGAAGTGCTTGAGCCGTTCAAGGAGGCGATGGTCCAGCAGATCAGTCGCCTGCTGCAGTTCTTCTTTGCCGGCAGCGAGTACAGCCGCGTCGACCAGGTCGTCCTCGCCGGCGGCTGCGCGTCGATTCCCGGTGTCGCCGACATGGTCGAGGAGCAGCTCGGCGTGCCTTGCGTGGTCGCCAATCCGCTCGCCAACATGTCGATGGCGAGTCGCGTGCAGGTGCAGACGCTCGCCCAGGATGCTCCGGCCCTGATGATCGCGTGCGGACTGGCGATGAGGAGTTTCGACTGATGGCCAGAATAAACCTCCTGCCGTGGCGCGCTGAACGGCGCAAGCAGCGCGAACGCGAGTTCTACATGATGCTCGGCGCGTCCGCGTTGGGCGCCGTGCTCGTGTTTCTCTTGGCTTCGTACTGGATGGGACTTCGCATCGACAACCAGAACGAGCGCAACGCCTACCTCGAGCGCGAGATCAAGGAGCTCGACGGCAAGATCGAAAAGATCAAGGACCTGGAGAAGACGCGCGCACAACTGCTCGCGCGCAAGCAGATCATCGAAGACCTGCAATCCAATCGATCGCAGATGGTTCACCTGTTCGACCAACTCGCCAAGACAATCCCGAACGGCACACGCCTGACGTCGCTCAAGCAGGCCAACGATGTCCTCACGCTGGAAGGGCTCGCCGAATCCAGTACGCGCGTGGCCACCTACATGCGCAACATGGAGAACTCGCCGCAGTTCGGCCGTGCCGACCTGGGCAAGATCGAGAACCAGGAAGGCAAACCGAACATGGACAAGAAGATGCCTAACATCTTCGCGCTGTCGGTCAAGACCAAGAAGGCCGAAGAGGCCAAGGCCGACGAGATGCCCGTGCCGGGCGCGACGGATGCCGCGACCGAGGCGCCGAAGCCGGCCGTCGACCTCGGCGCCCAGCTCGAGGACGCGGCCAGCAAGCTGACGGCGAAGCCTGCCCCCGCCAACACGCCGCCGCCGGCGACGCCTGCGGCGAACACCGAGGAGAAGAAGCCGTGAGTTTCTTCGACGATCTGCGTAACCTCGACCGCAACAACGTCGGCGGCTGGCCGAAGTCGATCAAGGCGTTCTTCGCCATCCTTCTGGTTGGCTTGATCCTGTTCCTTGGCTGGTATCTCAAGATCCGTGACCAGCAGGATGAGCTCGAAGGTCTCGAGCGAAAGGAGCAGACGCTGAAAGGCGACTTCTCCAAGAAGCAGGCCCAGGTGGTCAATCTCGAGGCCTACGAGAAGCAGCTCGAGGACATGAAGGAAGAGCTGCGCCAACTCATCAGCCAGTTGCCCGGCAGGACCGAGATGCCGAAGCTGATCCTGGCGATCTCGCAGGCGGCGCTCGGAGCTGGCATCACCAACGATCTGTTCCAGCCGGGCCCTGAGGTGATGAAGGGGTTCTATGCCGAGAAACCGATCCAGCTGCGCATGACCGGCACTTATCATCAGTTCGGCGCTTTCATCAGCGCCGTGGCTTCGCTGCCGCGCGTGGTCATCCTGACCATGCACGATGTTTCTCTGCGCCCCGGGGCCGGAACTGCCACGAATCGGCCCGGCAACGCTGCTCCACCTGTCGGTGGCGTGCTGACGCTCGAGGGCACGGTGAAGACCTACCGTTACCTCGATGACGAAGAAATCGCTGCGTTCGAGGCGGCCAATGCGCCTGCAGGCGCGAATAAGCCCGCGGGAGGCAAATGATGTCCCCCATCATCTTTAACGCATTGCGTGCATGCCTGGTCGCCGCCCTGGTCATCGGGACGTCGGCCTGCACGTCGGGCCTCGACGAGGTCAGGCAGTGGGTCGCCGCGGAAAAGGCGAAGAAGGGACCGCCGCTGCAACCGCCGCCCGTCATAAAGACGTTCGAGACGTTCCAGTACACGCTGAAGGCACCCGACGATCGTGATCCGTTCAACGTGCCCTTCGACAAGTCCGAGGCCGAGGAAAGCACGGCCGGACCGCGCCCCGACAAGAACCGGACCCCCGAACCGCTCGAGGCTTATCCGCTCGACGGCCTGAAGATGGTTGGAACGCTGGGGGCCGCCGCTGCACCGGAGGGATTGCTCAAGGATCCCGAAGGTGTGATCCGGCGCGTCAGGCCAGGTAACTATGTTGGCCAGAACTACGGGCGGATCACCGCCATCAACGAGAACGAGATCCAGCTGGTGGAACTCGTTGCAAACGATACGGGCGGCTGGGTCGAACGGCAGGCCTCGATCGCGTTGTCCGACGACAAGAAATGACCGACCCGTTTGGGGGTGATGAGATGACCACGACAGCCAAGCACATCCTCGGGCAGGCGCCCGGCGCAGTCAGGAAGAAGAACCGCCTTGCGGGTCTGTTCGCCCTGTTCGGGCTCGCAATTGCGGGCACCGCCCAGGCCGACAACGTGCTCGAAGACATGAGCTACACGGCGCAGCCGGGTGGGCGTGTCGAGATCACCTTGCGCTTCGCCGAGGCGGTCGGTGAGCCGCAGGCCTTCACCACCGACTCGCCGCCACGCATTGCGCTCGACCTGCCGGACACGCGCAATGGACTCAGTCAGCGACGTATCGAGATCGGTGCTGGCGCCACAGCAGGGGCTTCTGCGGTTGAGGCGGCCGGACGCACACGAGTCGTCGTCGACCTGTTCCGCCCCGCCGCGTACGAGACCCGCATCAATGGTCGCGAACTCGTGTTGAGTGTCGCGTCCAATGCGAGCGGTGCTACACCCGCCGCCGCCTCGGCGGCCGCGGCGAATCCGACCAAGTCGGTTGCCGCCCATGGTGTCGAACTGACCAATGTCGACTTCCGCCGCGGCAAGGCTGGCGAAGGCCGCATCATCGTCAACTTCTCGGCTCCAGGTGCCGCCGCCGACCTGCGTCGAGAAGGCGATCGCGTGATCCTCGACGTGCCGAATGTCAAGCTGCCGCCGAACCTTGCCCGGCGCCTTGACGTGCTGGACTTCGCCACTCCCGTGCAGTCGATCGAGACGCGCTCGCGCGGTGCCGGCGTGCGCCTGGACATCGCCGTGCAGCCGCCATTCGAGCAGCTGGCCTACCAGGCGGGCAATGAATACGTCGTCGAGATCGCGCCGAAGCGCGAAGACGACAAGGCCAAGGGCAAGAATGCCGAACCGACCTTCAGCGGCAGCCGTGTCACCTTCAACTTCCAGGACATTCCGACACGTTCGGTCCTGCAGCTGATCGCCGATGTCTCCGATCTCAACATCGTTGTCGCGGACAGCGTGCAGGGCAACGTTACCCTGCGTCTGATCAATGTGCCTTGGGACCAGGCCTTGCACATCGTCCTGCAGGCCAAGGGTCTCGACCAGCGCAAGCAGGGCAACGTAATCTGGGTCGCGCCGCAGAAGGAAATCGCCGACCGTGAACAGGCCTTGGCTGACGCACGGCTGCAAATGGAAGACAAGGTCGAGCTCGTTTCCGACTACATCCCGATCAGCTACGGCAACGCCCGGGACATCGCTGCACTGTTGACCCAGGAGTCGAAGGGTAATCAGGGGAGCGGTGGCGCCAGTCAACAGAACCAGGCGCGCGGCTTTCTCTCGCAGCGCGGCACGGTCAGCTACGACGACCGCACCAACACCCTGCTGGTCAGCGACACGCCGGCCAAGGTGCTGGAGATTCGCCAGCTCATCGCCGTGCTCGACCGTCCGGTCCAGCAGGTCCTGATCGAATCGCGCATCGTCATCGCGACCGACTCGTTCGCACGCGAGCTGGGCGTCCGCTTCGGCATCAGCGGTGGCTACGAGGATCGCCACGGCAACGTCATTTCGACCTCGGGCAACTCCGCAGCAGTCGACCGCATGACCAATCTCGCCCTGCGCAACCGCTTTGCCGGCGGCAATGGTCTGCCGGTCATCAGTCCGTCGACCACGACCGGTGGCGGTGTACTCGTGCCCGGTGGCGACCGCTTGAACGTCAACCTGCCGGCAACGAATCCGGCCGGCAGCTTCGGCCTTGCCATCCTCGGTGCCGACTACCTGCTCGACCTCGAGCTCTCGGCAGCGCAGACCGAAGGGCGTGGCGAGGTGGTTTCGAGCCCGCGTGTGGTCACCGCCAACCAGAAGGAAGCAGTGATCAAGCAGGGCCAGGAAATCGGCTATGTGACCTTCCAGAACTCTGGTGGTGGTGCTGGCCAGGGCACCGCGACCGTGCAGTTCAAGGAAGCCGTGCTCGAACTCAAGGTCACACCGACGATTACTGCCGACGACCGCGTCGTGCTGAACCTCGCGGTCAAGAAGGACGCGATCGCCGGCTTCATCGACAACCCGGGTGGTGGCCAGGTCCCGCAGCTCGACAAGCGTGAGATCAATACCTCGGTGCTGGTCGACAATGGCCAGACCGTCGTCCTCGGTGGCGTGTACGAAGTTGAGAAGCGTGACGACCTGACCAAGGTTCCGTTCCTTGGTGACCTGCCGGTGCTCGGCAACCTGTTCAAGAGGAATGGACGCACGGACACGAAGGCCGAACTGCTGATCTTCGTCACCCCGCGCATCCTCAGCGAAAGCCTTAGATAGACGTCCAGGGGCAGGGCGCGCTGAACCGCGCGCCTTCGAGACGTGACCGTGACTACCCCATTGCGAGCCTGGAGAACCCCCATGAGATTCCCCTTCAAGACCCTTGGACTGCTGCTCGCCAGCCTGGTCCTTTCGAGCTGCGGCGGCGGCGGTGGTGATGGCGGCGGTGCCGCTTCGCCGCCGGCCAACGGCACGATCACGCTGACCGCGACACGGACCAGCCTGCCGCTCAACTCGAACAATGTGCTGCCCTATCCTGGCTCGCCCTTCGTGGCCGAGGTTGCGATCGCGTTTCGCAATTCCAGCGGAACCCTGACCGCACCGAACGGGCCGGCAACCGCGACGATCAGCCCGGTGACGGTCGCCAGTCTGTCGCCCCCGGACGATCCGTCGACGGATATCAACGAATTTGCAACACGCAACGTGACCTTGCCGATCGTGCTCAACAACGGCTCGAACTCGGTGTTCGTGACGTCCTATGACGTCGCCGGCACGGCTACGCTGACGGTCTCGGCGGTCGATCCGCTGACCAGCCGCACCGTCACCAGCACGCTCAACTTCACCGTCGCCGGCGCGACCCCGCTGCCGGCCGCGCTTGACATCGCGCCCTCGCCGACCAGCGTGTACGTCCCGGGTGCGGGTGGCAATACCAGTTCCATCATCACCGTCCGCGTCCGCGACGGCGCCAACCAGCCGGTGCCCGATCCGGGCTCGGCCGACAACGTGCGCCTCGAGATCGTCGGCGCCGCCGGTGGTGCGATCCTCTCGGCAACCTCGTCGGGCGGCCCCGTCACCGGGACCACGGTTCAAACGCGCACGGTCAACGGCATCGCCACGGCTTCGTTCCAGGCCGGCTCGACCCAGGGGCCGATTCAGGTACGTGCGACCGTCGACCGTGCCGACAACAACACCAGCAACGGCATCGGCGACCCGATCTCGGCGACCACGACCGTGGTCGTTTCCGACGGCAAGCTGTTCAGCCTGACCCTGACCTCGCCGATCATCAATGCGCTGCGCGTTAACCGCGTCTCCGATGGCGTGGTTCCGCCGGAAGACCTCGATCCGCCCGGTGACGACGGCATTCCGCCCGATCCCGATGCGACCTACAGTCTGACCATCAGCGCGCTGGCCAATGACCGCCAGGGCAATCCTGTCGTTCCCGGCACGGTGATCCGCTTCGGCGTCATCGACGAACCGTACAACGTACCCGCCGACCGTTTCTCGATGTCGGGCATCGACGGCGATGCGCAGGAGGGTGGCAGCCTGTTCACCTCGGTGAGCGGCCAGTTCGTCACCGGTGGCGGCGGAGCGGGCCCGGGTGACGTGCTCGTCGTGTTCGGCAAGGACGTGCAGGGCAACAGCGACCTCGAGAGCGCGCTGACCGTTGCCAACATCAATTCGCAGACCAGCCTCAATACGAGTTCGAATTTCAACCTCAACAACACGACCGGCAGCAGCGTCAACTATGGACCGGTTCTGCCGTATGTCGTGGCGCGTGCCCAGCACGGCAACATCACGGCCACCGGCGTCACCAACGACATCGGCCGTGCCTCGGCGACGTTGAACTACACGATCTCCACCCTTGGATACCTCAATGTCATCTGGGCGCAGGGTGAGAGCGTCGACTCGGTGACGGGCGGTGCCAAGCGTGTAACGGATGCCGAGATCGGTTCGTATCCGGGCCTCGCGCCGGCGACCCTGACAGCCGCGCCGTCGCCGATCCTTGGCAACACCACTCAACAGGTCATCGTCTGCCTGACCGATGCGATGCTGGCACCGATCCAGCGTGCGCGCATCGGCTTCTCGTTCCAGCTGCCGCAAGGTACCGGGCGTGTCGACGGCGTGCTCGGTTCCGGCGTGCTCGCTTCGAGCACGGGAGCGAACGGCTGCGCGACGGCGACCGTGGTCACCTCGGGTCTCGGTGCGAGCACCGACTCGGCTCCGAGCGGCGTGCTGCGCTTCTTCTTCGGCGGCGCAGCGGCGAGCGTCGACATCATCGTCAATCTGGCGACCCTGCAGGCCTCGCCCGGCTTCGTACAGGTTGGCAATGCGCCCGTGACCCGCACGATCACGCTGACTGCCCGCGACACCGCCGGCAACCCGGTTTCCGGGGTGCAGGTCAACGGCACGTGTACGGTCACCGCGTCGGGATCCAGCAGTGGCGCCTCGATCGTGCCGTCGACGTTCTCGGGCGTGACCGGTACCAGTGGCACGACCCATCACACGATCACTGCCCAGGGCTTCGCCGACACCGCCACGCCACCGAAAACGCTGGCGACGGGTGTCTGCGTCTACACGACGCCGCAGGGGCTTTCTGCGACGGTCAGGCTCGGACCGGTGGGAGCTGCATGTGACTTCAGTCCCTGTGACTGAGGTGCTTGCATCAACCATGTGATCGAAGGGGCTGCGCAAGCGGCCCCTTCGCTTTCATGGACACGCCAGCGGGCGAGCACTGACATTCATCGAGTCGCGATGGCACCATGGGCATCTCGCAGAGCCAAGGCAGGGGACGCGATATGGACCAGGCACAGCGACAGCGTGTCGGTGCAGGCAACATCGTCTTCCGTGAAGGCGATGCGCCGACGACCGCCTTCCTCATAGAGTCCGGGCGGATTGCCGTGAGCACTCTCCAGCACGGCGAGGAGTGCCTGCTTGCGGAACTCGGGCCGGGCGCCCTGCTCGGCGAGATGGCCGTGCTCGATGATGCGCCACGCTCGGCCACGGCGCTTGCTCTGACGGACTGCGTGCTCACACCGGTCGATCGCAGTCAGTTCGCGGAGCGGCTTGCCGCAGCCGACCCGGTGGTGCGCGCCCTGTTGATGAGTCAGCTCAAGCGTTATCGTTCGGCACTGGCAAGACTCACCGGTGAAGTTGACGGATTGCACTCGGCAAGTGAGAGCGACGCTGGTGCGATGGACAAGATCCGTCTCGAGAGCGAGTTGCGCATGGCGCTCGAAAATGCCGCGCTCGACGTGTGCCTGCAGCCGATCCTGCACATCGAGCATGGTGTCGTCGCTGGCTACGAAGCATTGATCCGCTGGCAGCACCCTGAGCGCGGAGCGGTCTCTCCCGGTGAGTTCATCCGCCTGGCCGAAGAAACCTCGCTGATCGTACCGGTTGGTGAATACGTACTCGAACGTGTATGTGACATGCTCGCCGAACTGCAACGGCGTGGCCGCAAGCCGTTGCCGTTCATCGCCTTGAACGTGTCGGCGCGCCAGATCGAGGATCCGGCTCTGGTCGAGCGCATGCTCGCCCATTTGCGGTCGCGTGGACTGCCGCCGGCCTGCCTCGAAGTCGAGATCACCGAAAGCCTGGTCCTCGATCGCCCCGAGATCGCCGCGCTGATCACGTGCTGCCACGAGGCCGGCATGGAGGTCGCGCTCGATGACTTCGGCACCGGATATTCGAACCTCGGCCCCTTGCTGTCGCTCGACTTCGACCGCATCAAGCTCGATCAGAGTTTCGTTCGTGCCCTCGACCGGCCACGCGGCGTCGCCCTGGTCAAGGCCGTGCTGGCGATGACCGAGGCGCTCGGCTGCGAAATGATCGCCGAAGGCGTCGAGACCACGGACCAGTTGCGCATGCTCGGCGAGATGGGCTGCGACTACGCACAAGGCTGGCTGACCGGGCGCCCGGTCACACTCGAGGATGTGTTGCGGTCGTGAGTGTGGTTGCACCCATGCCATAGGTTGGGGAAACCCGGGGCTCCGTCTGTTGTCCAAGCGCGCACGTGTTCCGACGTGACATCATTGGCCGAACCGACCGCAACGATTCCATGGACATGCCCGAATCCACCCAGAGCGCCGCCGCCGGCGCGTTCGCCCGCCTGCACGACGAACTCTCTCGCTGCATCATCGGCCAGCAGGCCCTCGTCGAGCGCCTGCTGATCGCCCTGCTCGCCGACGGCCACCTGCTCGTCGAAGGCGCGCCCGGTCTGGCCAAGACCACCGCGATCAAGGAACTCGCCGCACGCATCGAGGCCGACTTCCATCGCGTGCAATTCACCCCGGACCTGTTGCCTGCCGACCTCACCGGCACTGAGATCTACCGGCCGCAGACAGCGCAGTTCGAGTTCCAGCGCGGTCCGCTGTTCCACAACCTGATCCTCGCCGACGAGGTCAACCGTGCCCCGGCCAAGGTGCAGTCGGCCCTGCTCGAAGCGATGGGCGAGCGGCAGGTCACGGTCGGGCGTGCGACGTTCGCATTGCCGCCGCTGTTCCTCGTCATGGCGACGCAGAACCCGATCGAACAGGAAGGCACCTATCCGCTGCCGGAAGCGCAACTCGACCGCTTCCTGCTGCACGTGCGCATCGACTATCCGCAGGCCGGCGCCGAGGCCGAGATTCTGCGCCTCGCCCGCGATCGCGCGCGCGGTGCAGTCGCCACCGCAGCGCCGCCGCCGCAACGCATCCTCAGCCAGGCCGACGTGTTCGCCGCTCGCGCCGAGGTGCTTGACCTGCATCTCGCCCCGGCCCTCGAGAACTACCTCGTCCAGCTCGTCCTCGCCACGCGCGAACCGGCCCGCTATGGCGATGAACTCGCGCGCTGGATCAGCTGGGGCGCGAGCCCGCGCGGCACCATCGCCCTCGACCGCTGCGCCCGCGCGCATGCCTGGCTTGCCGGCCGCGACTACGTCACCCCGGAAGACGTACACGCCATCGCCGCCGACGTGCTGCGCCATCGCGTGCTGATGAGCTACGAGGCCGAGGCGGAGGGGATTGATAGCGGGCGGGCGGTTGCGCTCCTGCTTGAGCGCGTTCCGCTGCCGTAGCAACGGATAAGCGTGGTCGGGTTTTTGGCCAGATGCCCAGGCGCAGGAATCGATGATCGAGACAGGCATGCGATGTTGCGACGGTTTTTGCCTGTACGGTGTTCGCGGATGTGACCGAGCACGCTTGGCCTGCCCCGGGCCCCGCTCCCCAGACTCCAGTCCCTTTTCATGCCATCCAACCCTGCCATCCAAGTGACCCTCGAGGAACTGCTCGCCGTCGCGCCGCTGGCACGTGGTGCGGCGTTGGCCGAGGTGCGTCGCAGTGCGGCGGCGCGCGGTGGCGGGCATGCTTCGCGTTGGCGTGGGCGTGGCGTCGATTTTCGTGAGTCGCGGGTGTACCAGGTTGGCGACGACATCCGCCACATGGACTGGCGCGTTACCGCGCGCAGCGGCACCCCGCACACCAAACTGTTCGAAGAGGAGCGCGAGCACGGCTTGCTGCTCATGCTCGATTTCAATCCAGGCATGCGTTTCGGCACACGCGAGCGCTTCAAGAGTGTGCAGGCCGCGCGTGCCGCGGCCCTGCTCGCGTGGATCGTGACCGACAGCGGCGACCGCGTCGGTGTACTCGGTTTCGGCGGAGGAATTCGTGACGAGGTCAAGCCGGCGGGTGGACGCCGCGGCTGCCTGCGCGTGCTGCGCGCGTTGCGCGATTGGGATGCCGCGGCAATCGCGCAGACAGAATCGTTGTCGTCTGCGCTTGAGCGCGCACGCCGCCTGTTGCGTCCTGGAATGCGCCTCGTGATCGTCAGCGATGGCTTCAGCGCGGACGCGGCGGCCTGGCCGATGCTTGGGCGATTCGCCGCGCGCCACGAACTCGGTTGCCTGATGGTTGGCGATGCAATCGAGTATGCGCCACCGCCGCCAGGACGCTATGCGCTGAGCTTCGGCGGCAGTCGTCAGGTGCTCGACTTCACCGACCGCGGACTGCGCGCTGCCTGGAGTCGTCATTTCGGTGCCTTGCGTGACGAAATGAGGGCGGGCCTCACGCGCATTGGCGCGCGCGTCGTCGAACTTGCCACCGATGGCGACCTGCGGCGCGCGATCCTGCCGTTCACGGCACGCACTGGCGCACCGAAGGACAGCCAGGCATGAATGCCAACGGTCCGGTCCTGCGCGACATCCACCTGCCAGCCGATCCATCGTGGTGGCCGCCGGCACCTGGCTGGTGGCTGTTGGCCGCGATCGGCCTGGCCGTGATTGCCTTCGGCATTTGGCGTATCGTGCACGCGACACGTCGGCGGCGTTGGCGCAATGCCGTGATCGGCGAACTCGACGCCATCGCGCGCCGCCATGCCGAAGGCGGTGACGCGGCGCGCCTCGCCGCAGAGCTCTCGATCTTGCTGCGGCGTGCGGCGCGTCTCGTCGATGCCCGCGCGACAACACTGCAGGGCGACGATTGGCTGGCCTTCCTCGATGCGCAGCTCGATACCGACGCCTTCACGCGCGGAGCGGGGCACGTGCTTGCCGATGCTCCGTGGCAGCGTGCGGCTGCATTCGATACCGATGCGGTACTCGCGCTGGTACGGCGCTGGCTCGTACGCGTGGTGGAGCGGGAGCCCGTGCATGCTTGAGTTCGCCTGGCCACTCGCCTTCGCCGCCTTGCCGTTGCCATTGCTCGCCGCGTGGCTGCTGCCGCGTGCCCGTGCATCCGCAGCCAGTGCATTGCGCCTGCCACATGCCGGATTCGTCCTGCCGGGTACGGCATCGGCAAACAGTGTGCCGCGCTTGCGTCGCCTGCTTGCTGTGTTGGCATGGACCAGTCTGGTCGCCGCGGCCGCGCGCCCGCAATGGCTTGGTGAAATCGAGGACGTGCCGCGCAGCGGTCGCGATCTGCTGCTCGCCGTCGACACCTCGGGCAGCATGGGCATCCAGGACATGCAGCTCGGCAATCGAGCCGCCGATCGCTTCTCCACCGTACAGGCGATCGCCACCGACTTCATCGAGCGCCGTCACGGCGACCGCGTCGGCCTCATCCTGTTTGGCTCACGCGCCTATCTGCTGACGCCGTTGACCTTCGACCTTGCTACCGTTGCGCGTCAGCTCGACGAGGCGACGATTGGCCTGGCCGGGCGCGAGACCGCGATCGGCGACGCCCTGGGCCTCGCCGTCAAGCGCTTGCTCGACCGCCCGGAAAATCAGCGTGTGGTGATCCTGCTGACCGATGGCGTCAGCAATGCCGGCGAACTCGATCCGCGCAAGGCGACAGAACTCGCCGTCGCCAGCAAGGTGCGCGTGTACACAGTCGGTATCGGCGCCGAATCGATGGCGGTCGATTCCCTGTTCGGCACGCAACGCTACAACCCGTCGGCAGAGCTCGATGTGTCCATGCTGACCGAGATGGCCGAGCGAACGGGTGGACGTTTCTACCGCGCCCGTGACACGGCCGAACTGGCGGGCATCTACCACGACATCGATCGCCTGGAGCCGGTGCTCGGTGCGGCCGAAGCTTTGCGCCCAGTCGCCGAGATCTACACCTGGCCATTGAGCCTGGCTCTCGTGCTCACGGTGTTGGCCGCACTGCTGCCGGACTGGCGGCGCATTCGCGGCGTGGCGGAGCCGGCACGATGAATGCGCTGGCCGATTTCCATTTCCTGCGGCCATGGTGGCTGCTTGCCTTGCTCGCCCTGCCTCTGGCTTGGGTCTTCGTGCGGCGCGCGCGCGGCCAGGCCGGCGCGTGGCGGCACGTGGTCGACGCGCATCTGCTGCCATACCTGCTCGAAGCGGCACCGATGCAGGCGCGCTCGACCGCGCCATGGCTGGCGACGGTGCTGTGGCCCCTGGCCTGCATCGCGCTCGCCGGCCCGGCCTGGGAGCGCGAGAACCTGCCGCTCTACCGCAACGATGCCGCGCGCGTCATCGCCCTCGAACTCGCACCGACCATGCTTGCCGCCGACGTCAAGCCGACCCGGCTCGCCCGAGCCCGATACAAGATCAACGACATCCTCGATGCGAGCCGTGACCTGCAGACGGCCTTGATCGGCTATGCCGGCGATGCCTTCGTTGCAGCACCATTGACCGATGACATCGAGACGGTACGCAACCTGGTTGCTGCTCTCGATCCCGGCGTCATGCCGGTCACCGGCAATGCCACCGGGCGCGCGATCACGCAGGCGCAGCGCCTCATCGAACAGGCTGGGCTCAGCCGCGGCGAGATCATCGTGATCGCCGATGCGTCCGGCCGCGGCGGCATCGAGGCGGCGCGCGCCGCGCACGCGCGCGGCTTCTCCGTGTCGGTGCTGGGCATTGGCAGCATTGCGGGGGCGCCGGTGCCCTTGTCGCAAGGCGGATTCCTGCAGGACTCGGCCGGCAACATCGTCCTGCCGAAACTCGACGAGGCCGGTTTGCGCGCATTGGCCGATGCCGGCGGCGGACGCTACGCGACGCTCGCTGCCGATCGTGGCGATCTTGCGGTCTTGCTTGGCGACCTGCGCGGTTCGGCCTCCTCCGGCGGCGAAAGTGAAGCGGCCAGCGCACGTTTCCGCGATCGTGGCCCATGGTTCGCGCTGGCCCTGTTGCCGCTGGCCTTGCTCGCATTCCGTCGCGGCTGGCTGGTCGTGCTCGCGCTGGTCGTGTTGCCGCTGCCGCATGCCGAGGCCTTCGAGTTCGCCGACCTGTGGCTGCGCCGCGACCAGCAGGCCGCCGCCGCACTCGCCGAAGGCGACAACGCACGCGCACGCGAACTCGCAAGCGATCCGGCCCTGCGTGGCAGCGCCGCCTATCGCGAGGGCGACCATGCCGCGGCGGAGGAAGCCTTCGCCGCCGCACAGGGCGCCGATGCCGACTACAACCGCGGCAACGCGCTGGCCCGGCTCGGCCGCTACGAGGAGGCGCTGGCCGCCTACGAGCGTGCGCTGTCCGCGGCACCCGACATGGACGACGCCAAGGCGAATCATGCGGCGGTCAAGGAATGGCTCGAGCGCCAGCAGAAGGATCAGGATTCGCAGCAGTCCGGCGATCGGCAGCAGGACGGCCAGCAACAGGATGGCCAGCGGCAGGATGACCAACAGCAGGGCGGTGGGCAGCAGGACGATCAACAGCAAGGCGAGCAGGCGCAGGGCGGCGAATCGCAGGATGGTCAGGAGCAGGATGGCCAGCAGCAGGACAGCCAACAAAAGGGCGACCAGCAGAAGGATGGTCAGCAGAATGAGGGCGACCCGCGCGAAGGCCAGGACAAGAACGATACGCAGGGCGATGCAAAAGTCGACGCGGAAAAGCCGGCCGAGCAGCGTGAGCAGGACCGGCAGGCCTTGTCGCAGGCGATCGATCAGGCGCTCGGTGAGGAATCGCACGACCAAGGCGAAACGCCGCTCGCCGTGTCGCGCGAGGAGGAGGCTGCGCGCGAGCAGAAGCAGGCGATCGAGCAATGGTTGCAACGCGTGCCAGACGATCCGGGTGGTCTTCTGCGGCGGAAGTTCCAGCTCGAGTACGAACGACGGCAGCGCGGAGGTGGTGGATGATGGCGAGGCGATGGATACGGATCGCGTATGTGCTGCTGGTGATCGTGTTGGCGTCGCCGCCGGTTCTGGCTGCGGGCGCGCACGCCTGGCTCGATCGTGATGCGATGCAGCTGGGCGAAACGGTCACGCTGAACGTCGAAGTCGAGGGTGATGCCGGCGGTGAACCGGATTTCACGCCGCTTGGTGGAGACTTCGGCCTGCTCGGCACGCAGTCGAGCAAGCAGTTCAGCCTCGTCAATGGGCGTTCCACCACGAAGAACCTGTGGGCGATCGGACTCGAACCGAAACGCACCGGCACGTTCACGATCCCGTCGATCAAGGTCGGTGCGCTGGAGACCCAGCCGCTCAGGCTCGTCGTCGCCGCCGCGCCGGCTGGTGCACTAGGTCGTCCAGGCGACGAGGTTTTCGTCGAGGCGAGTGCAGAGCCCGCCGCGCCCTGGGTGCAGCAGCAGGTGCGGCTCGTGGTCAAGTTGTACTACGCGGTAGATCTCACCGAGGGCGCGCTCGGCGAACCGGTGGCCGATGGCATCGTCGTGCAGAAACTCGGTCGCGACCGGCCGTATGGTGCGACGGTCGGCGGACGCCGCTACAACGTGCTCGAACGCCACTACGCATTGATTCCCGAGCGCAGCGGCACACAAGTGATTCCGCCGATCGCCTTCCGTGGCAGCGTGCTCGACCGTTCCGATCCGACCGGTTTCTTCCGGCGCGGACGGGCCGTATCGGCGCAGTCCGAGGCGATCTCGCTCGACGTGCAGCCCAAGCCGGCGGACTGGGGTACGGCGCCCTGGCTGCCGGCAGCATCGCTTGCACTGAGCGACGAAAGCACGTTGCCGGACCGTATCGCGGTCGGTGAGCCGGTCACGCGCACGCTGCGTATCCGTGCCCAGGGTCTGGGCTATGAACAATTGCCCGAATTGATGTTCGAGGCCCCCGCCGGTGCAGAACTCTATCCGGACAAGACCGAAACGCAGACGCGCGACGACGGCACCTGGCTGTTCGGCGAGCGCACGCGCAAGTTTGCGGTCGTTCCCTCTCGACCGGGCACCCTCGTGCTGCCCGAGCTGCGCGTCGACTGGTGGGACACCGCACAGCAGCGGCGTGTGAGTGCGATCCTGCCGGCGCACGCGATCGAAGTGACCGGCGCCGCGGCGACAGTCGCGACAGCCGCCGCACCCGCTGCCACGTCGACGATCCAATGGCCCGATGCCGATGCCGGTGCCGAGGCCCGGCGCTGGCGCGTTGCCGCACTGGCGTTTGCAGCGCTCTGGCTCGTCACCCTGGTCGCGTGGTGGCATTGGCGACGCCCGCGGGTCGCCCCAGCTGGAGGCATGCGCCCGCCCAGCGAGCCACCCGGGCGGGCCAGCTTCATGCGTGCCTGCGCCATCGGCGATCTCGTCACCGCGGGCCAGGGCCTGCTGGCTTGGGCGCGCAGCGAACGCGCCGAGGTGCGCAATCTCGGCGAAGTCGCGCAACGGCTCGCCGATGTCGACCAATGCGCCGTGCTTGCCGATCTCGAGCGTGCGCGCTATGCCGGTGCCGACAGTCAGGGCCTTGCCACGCGCCTCGCCACGGGATTCCGCGGTGGATTTCGCTGGAAGCCGGATGCGGTGGTTGCAAAGAGTGCCCCTGCATTGCCGCCGCTGTATCCGGAGCCATGATCCGGGCCACGATACCGTTGCCAGCGCGCATGCGGCACACTTGGGGGCGGGGAATGGGGAATAGGGAATGGAAGAAGCCAAGGCGTTGCCTCATGCGATTTCCTATTCCAAAGCCCCGGCTTTTCCAGCCACCCAAAGGGGGTCGTCGATGCCGGGAGTTCGTTGCAACGAGCGAGACAGTCACCGTGATTCCATGCGCCGTGCGCGCATGAGCATCGCCTTCGCCTCGGAGCCCTGTGCATGAACACGCACACCGGCATGGCCCTGCACACGAAGATGGCCATCGGTTTCGTGACCGGCCTCGTCGCCGGTCTCGTCGTTCACGTCGGTGCCGGTGGTGACGCCGAGTGGGTACGCTGGTTGACCACGTGGATCACCCAGCCGGTTGGCCAGGTGTTCCTGCGCCTGCTGTTCATGCTGGTCATCCCGCTGCTGTTCTCGGCCCTCGTCATCGGCGTGGCCGAGATGGGTGACATCCGTTCGCTCGGGCGGGTCGGCTGGAAGACGCTCGGCTATACCGTGGTCGTGTCGACGATCGCAGTCGTCATCGGCATCCTCCTCGTCAACCTGTTCCGGCCCGGCGAAGGCTTCGATAGGGCCCTGGCCGATTCGATGATCGCCGACGCCGGTTCGCGCGCGCAGGCCATCGTTGCGGGCAGCGCAACCCAGGGCAATGCGATGACCCTGCTGCTCAACATCGTGCCGACCAACGTCATCAAGGCCGCCGCCGACAACGACATCCTTGCCGTGATGTTCTTCGCCCTGATGTTCGGCGTCGGCATCGTGCTGACGAAGTCGCCGCTGGCGCAGCGCACGAAGGACGTCATCGAGGGCGTGTTCGAGATTTCGATGACCCTGATCCACTTGGTCATCCGCTTCGCCCCGTACGCGGTCGCCTGCCTCGTGTTCAACCTCGCCGCGCTGTTTGGCTGGGCATTGCTGCTCCGTCTCGCCGGCTATGTCGGCGTCGCCGTGCTGGCCATGGCGATCCATTTCTTCGTCGTCTATTCGCTGAGCGTGCGCCTGTTCGGCGGCATGTCGCCGCTGGCGTTCTTCCGCAACTCGCAGGAAGCGATCGTCATGGCGTTCTCGACGGCGTCGAGCAATGCCACCCTGCCGACCGCGCTCAAGGTCGCCGAGGAGAACCTCAAGCTGCCGCGCAAGGTTTCGCGCTTCGTGCTGACCATCGGCGCAACCGCGAACCAGAACGGCACGGCCCTGTTCGAGGGCGTGACCGTGCTGTTCCTCGCCCAGCTGTTCGATATCCCGCTCAGCCTGACCCAGCAGGTCGTGGTCATGCTCGTGTGCATCCTCGGCGGCATCGGCACGGCTGGTGTGCCGGCCGGTTCGCTGCCGGTCATCGCCCTGATCTGCGGCATGGTCGGCGTGCCGCCGGAAGGCATCGGCCTGATCCTCGGCGTCGACCGCTTCCTCGACATGTGCCGTACGACGCTCAACGTCACCGGTGATCTCGCCGCCGCCGTGGTCGTGTCGAACGGTGTCGAGGACCGCGCAGATCCGGCGTCAGGATGAATGCGATGGCGCCGATGCCGCTGCTCGTGCGCTTCGTCGCCGCCCTCGTTGTCGTTTCCGTGCATGTTGATGCTGACGGAGCGGAACTGCCGTGGGAAGGCTGGCGTTCTCCGGCACGCTTCGCCGAGGTCGATGCCGGTCAGCTCGTTGTTGCGCATTCCAGCACCTGCCTCGACGGCTGCCGCTACGACCGCAGCAACGCCGGGCCAGAACCGCCCGCGGCGAATCCGTATCCGCTGCGCTGGCTGTACCGCGATGGCGACGAGGTGGTGCTGTTCGACGAGCGTGGTGCCGGTGCCATGACGCGCCTGTGGATGACCACGGGCGATGGCGTCTCGCGCTGCTTCGACCCGGCCGTGCGTGCCCGCTTGCGCATCGACACTGCGCTGGTGATGGACGTGCCGCTGGCGCAATGGTTCGATGGCTCGCTGGCGCCGTTCACGCCGCCGCTGGCGGCCGATCGCGTTGCCGCGAGTGGTGGTTACGTCCATCGTGTGCCGATCGCCTATACGCAATCCCTGCGCCTCGGCCTTGCCGGTGCCGAAGCGGGCAACCTCGCCTGCGATCCGAGCGGCTGGGGCCTGCTGTGGTACCAGGCGCAGTTCCAGCGTCTGCCATCCGCTGCGCCTGTCGTGGCCTTTCCTGTGTTCGACGAAAGTGGTCTGCGCAGTTTCCTCGACACGCCGCCCGGTCAGGATCCCTGGCATGGGTTTCTCGCGCCGGAACCGTTCGCCTACACCGGCGTGACCGGCCCGGCCACGTTGGTACTCGCCGAGCGTGGCGGTGGCGGCTGGCTGCGTAGCCTGCGCCTCGGCGTGCCGATGGCAGCCTGGCCGCATCTGCGTCTCCGCTTCGACTTTGACGGCGAGACCGCAGTCGATCTGGCAGTTGCCGACTTCTTCGCAGCCGATGCGGCTGGCTCGGCGCGCGGCGTCCTGGCGGGGCTCGGTACGGATGGTGTGCTGTATGCCTGGTGGCCGATGCCGTTCGCGCAGGCGGCGAAAGTCGAGCTCGTCGTCGACGCCTCTGCAACCGGTCCTTTCGACGTGACCGGCAGCCTCGCGTTCGACCTGGCGACCGCACCGGGCGCCGCGCGCTTCCACGCGCGGGCGAGCGATGCCTGCGGTGCCGGCGATCGCCTCGTGCATGCCGACGTGGGAGCCGGCAAGCTCGTCGCGCTGTCCGCCCGCTACGCGGGTGACGCGCTGAACGGCCTCGACGTCCTCGAAGGCGACGAACGCATCGTCATCGATGGTGCGATGGCGCCGGCATGGTACGGCACCGGTGTCGAGGATTTCTTCGATGGCGGTTTCTATTTCGACCAGGGCGCGTGGGTGGCGGCGCTGACCGGGGCGCCGCGCGTGGCGACCATGCCGACCGGCGTGACCGCGGTGTATCGCGTCTTCCTTGGCGACGCGCCGACCTGGACGAGCGCGGTGCGCATCGAGCAGGAAGCCGGTTCTTTGCCAAACATGGCGACCTCGGCCTGCACGCGCCACGTCGCCTTTTCCTATCGGCGCGGACAGCCGCTGGTTGCCGAAGTCGACAGCTTCGAAGTCGGCGATACCGGCGCGGCTGCCGGCCATGACTATGAACTTCCGGTTGGTGCGAGCTGCGCGATGCTCGATGCGAGTTTCGCCGACGAACCGCCGACGGTGCTTGCGGCCGATGTCTGCCGCTACGCGAGTGGCAGCAGCCGTTTCCGCTTCGATCTCGGGCGCGGCTACGAGGGGCCGCTGCGCCTGCGTCGCCGCATCGACGTCGGCGAAGGCTTGCCTGGCGAGATCGCCGGCGCGCCGGCTGCCGAGGTGCGCCTCGACGGAAAAGTCGTCGGTGTGTTCCCGCCGGTCGCGGCGAACCCGTTGCGACGCTGGCAGGAACAGGAAATCCTGCTCGATGCCGATAGCTCGCCGCGTGCGCTGGTGTTCGAGATCGCGCCGTTGCCGACGTCGACCGCAGCGATGTCGAGCGAATCGGCATGGACGCTGCGAGCCGTGCTGGCCGATCATCTGCTTGCGGATGGTTTCGAAGGGGACATCATTGGCAATGAGCCGTGACACGCATGCGGCGACCGTGCGCCGCTTGTTCGGCGCGGTGCGTGACCTGCCGGC
This sequence comes from Dokdonella sp., assembly GCF_019634775.1. Classification (NCBI taxonomy): domain Bacteria; kingdom Pseudomonadati; phylum Pseudomonadota; class Gammaproteobacteria; order Lysobacterales; family Rhodanobacteraceae; genus Dokdonella; species Dokdonella sp. The sequence goes on along the minus strand of NZ_JAHCAS010000001.1, from coordinate 214,922 downwards.
CACGGCACGCCACGCGCGCCTGCTCGAACTCGGCGCCGATCCGCTGCTGATCGCCGAGGTCGATGCCTGGCTGGCCGCCGATGCAGCGACCTCGGCGCTCGGGTCGCCGGTACCGGGAGCCGGGATCGGGTCGTCCGAACTCGGTGTCGGCGACGTGCTCGGCGCCTGGCGCCTCGTCGACGAGCTCGGCGTCGGCGGCATGGGTGCGGTCTATCTCGCCGAACGTGCCGACGGCCACTTTGACCAGCGCGCGGCGATCAAGTTGATCCGTGGCATCCCGTCGCCGGAGACGTTCGTGCACTTCGCGCGCGAGCGGCAGATCCTCGCCACCTTGCAGCATCCGAACATCGCACGCTTGCTCGATGGTGGCGCGACACCCGGTGGGCAGCCTTATTTCGTCATGGAACACGTCGACGGCGTGCCGATCGACCGTTACTGCCGCGAGCAGGCACTCGGTCTCGCTGCGCGCCTGGCCCTGTTCATCGATGTCTGCAAGGCTGTCGAGTTCGCCCATTCGCGCTTCATCGTGCATTGTGACCTGAAACCGTCGAACGTGCTCGTGCGCGCGGACGGCGTTCCGATCCTCCTCGACTTCGGGGTTGCCCGTGCCCTCGATGCCGGAGCCACGGTCGAGGAACAGCGTGCAGCGAGCGCCTGGGTCACGCCGCGCTACGCGAGTCCCGAGCAGTTGCGCCGCGAGACGGTATCGACTGCGAGCGACGTCTATTCGCTCGGCCTCATCCTGTTCGAACTGATTGCCTGCCGGCGTGCACGGCTCGATGCCGACGACCACACCATCACCCTGCTCGGCCAGGCGATCGCGCGGCCGAGTGCGCTCGCCCGCGATGTGCCATGGGCAGGCCGGCTACGCGGCGATCTCGATGCGATCGTGCAGCGCGCGACCGCACATGCGGCAGAGGCTCGTTACGTGTCGGCACGGGCCTTGGCCGACGACATCGAACGTCATCGCGCACATCGCCCGGTGTTGGCACGACCGCAGACCGTTTCCTACCGCGCTTCGCGCCTGCTGCGCCGTCGCTGGCCCGTGGCTGCGGTGGCCATGCTGCTCATCGCCCTGGCCGGCATGTTTACCTGGCGGCTCGCCGCCGAACGCGACCGCGCGCTCGTTGCCGAGCGCGAGGCGACCGTGCAGGCGAACACGGCGGCACAGGTCAGCGAGTTCCTGGTGTCGGTGTTCAATGTATCGAATCCCAAGTTGCGTCAGCGGCGCGACCTCAGTGCGCGCGACGTGCTCGACGAGGGTGCCAAACGCATCGAGAACGAACTCGGTGACGCGCCACGCGTCAAGGCACACCTGCTCGACGTGCTCGGCAATGCCTACCGCTCGATCGGCGAGCCTGCACGCACGGTCGAGCTGTTCCGCCAGGCAATCGCGCTGCACCTCGATCCGCGCGTGGACGATCCGCTTGCGGCGGCGGCGACGCTCAGCCAACTCGCCGTCGTCTATTCGAACAACAAGTTTCCGGCCAGCGAGGCCGAGGCTGCGGCGCGCGAGTCACTGCGCCTGCGCGAGGCGCATGCCGCGCCTGATTCGCTCGACATGGCCGATGCGCTGAACACGCTGGGCATCATCCTCGAGCAGGGTGGCCATGCCGACCAGGCCGAGCCGTTGCTGCGCCGTTCGTTGGCGATTCGCACGCGCGAACTCGGCGCGGACAGCCTGAATGTCGCCTCGACGCTGCACAATCTCGGTCTCGTCGCCTCTTCCCGGGGTGACAATGCCGGCGCGGTCGAACTTTACCGACAGGCGCTGGCGATCAAGCGTGCGCGCGTCGGCGAGCATCATCCCGAGTACCAGAGCTCGCTCGACAACTACGCCAATGCGCTTGGTCAGGTCGGCCGACACGATGAAGCCCTTGCGATCCTGCGTGAGAACGTCACCCTTGCGCATGAGCTGTATGGCGATGCGAGCGAACATCTTGCGGTCGGTTACAACGAGCTTGGCTCGCAGCTGCACGACCTCGGCCGTTTTGCCGATGCAGCGGTCGAGTACCGCGAGGCGCTCGCCGTGCACGGGCGCATGGAGGGGGATGGCCAGCGCAACGCAAGCCGCGCGTTGCCGCTCAACAACCTCGCCTCCGCGTACGAGGACATGGGTGATCTGGTCGCGGCCCTGCCGCTGTTCCGCGAGTCGCTCGCACTGCGTCTACGCACCCAGGATCCCGACAGTTCCATCGTGCTGCGTGCCGAGTACAACCTCGCGCGCGCGGCGACGAAGGCCGGCCGCCACGACGAGGCTGCCGGTCCGCTTGAACACGTGCTGGCGGAGTATCGGCGCCGCTTCGGCGAGGCGAACTTCCAGACCGCCAAGGCCGAGGCGGTAGCGATCGAAGGCCTGCTTGGACGCCAACGCCTCGGTGAAGCGCAGGCATTGCGCGCGGCGATGGCCGAACCGGCTTCGGAGCACCGGACCTGGCGCCTGTTGCTGGCACGCACCGATGCGCGCCTGGCCCTGGCCCGCAGCGATACCGCAGCCGCACGCAACGCGGCGCGCGAGGCTTGGGAGCTTTCCCGCGCGCAATGGGGCGAGTCGCATCCGCTGATCGTCGAAGCCGGCGTGCTTTACGCGACCGCGCTCGCGCGCAGCGGCGAAGCCGACGAGGCGCGTGAACTCGTGGCGCAACTCCGCCCGATCGCCGATGCCGCCTTCGTCGAGGGCGCTCCCTTGCGCAGCAGGCTCGACACCTGGCGCTGACGAATCTCGCGGTAGGAGCCCGCTACGGTGAGCGTGTTCAGGCGTCCAGGCGACGCGCAACAAAAAGCCGGCCCGTTTCCGGGCCGGCGTGGCAAGGCGTTCCATGCCCTGTGGTGGACGGAGGGATGAAGCTTAGAAGCGGACTTCGCCGGTGACGGAGATCACGTCGGTATTGAGGTCGAGGTTCTTCCGGTCGACTTCGTAGTGGTCCCAGGCGAGGCCGACGCTCAGGTTGTTGCTGAAGTCGTAGCCGAAGCCGGCGCCTGCGTACCACTTGTTGCTGGTGTCGTTGACGTATGCAGGCACGCCGGCGGCGAGGTAGTCACCGGTGACGTCGGCGCGGAACAGGCCCGCGCGGCCGCTGATGTACCAGTTGTCGCTGACATTGAAATGGCCGTTCACGCCGGCCGTCCAGCCCTTCACTTCGGCCTTGCCGGCCAGCGTGCCGGACGGGACGCGGCTTGCCTTCGGTGACCACTCGCCGAGGTTCTGGTAGCCACCCTCGATGCCGAAGGCAGCGCCGGGGCCGACCGACCAGCGGTAGCCGAAATTGGCGCCGAAGGCGGTGTCGTCGTCGTCGTAGAGACCATCGTCGACATTGGCCTGGCCGACCGAACCGTTGAGGAAGAAGCCGCCCTTGTCCGGACCTTGTGCATGCGCGGAGAGCGGCACGGCGACGAGGCCGGCGGTGGCGAGGGCGAGCGCGATGATTGCGGTTTTCATGATGGGAAATTGCTCCAGCTTTCGGGGTAGTGGGTCGACGTCAGGGGGCCGACGCCGGGTTTCGATGCCGTCGCGAAGGAAGTCGTTCCCGCGTTGCGGCACGGCCCTCAAGCTGGGGTTCAGCCGGATATTTTCAATACCAATTGGTTCAGTTAATGCTCAGGTGCCTGAACGCGTGGTCGATACGGCGCCGTGAGCGGTTTGGCGCCATTCCTTCGTCCTCATGCATGCGGCATCCGGCCGCGGGGAGCGCATGTGTGCACGATCTGACAAGCCCACCACGCGCCGCCGCGGGCGTCATTGCCTTCATCCTCGTCTGCGAGTTCGCGCTGACGATCCTGTTCGTTTCGCCGTGGTTTCCGATGCAGGCGCTCGGCGCACTCCAGCAGGCGACCGGCGGCTGGATCGCGATCACCCTGCTCGCATCGGCGACATTCGGCGGCATCGGCGTCTGGATCGCCCTGCGCCATGGCGGACAGGATTTCGCCTCGCTCGGCTGGCGCGTACGCGACCTCGCCCCGGCGCTGGTCGTCCTGGTCGGTGCCTGGTTGCTGCTTCAGATCATCGCGATCTCGGCTCACGGCGGTCCACCCGTGCCGACGACGGCGGTCGCGGACGGACGCTGGGGGCGTGTGTTCGGCCCCGTCCTCGCCCAACTCGGCGGTACTGCGCTGATGGAGGAAACCCTGTACCGGGCCTTCCTGTGGCCGCAGCTGCGTCTGCGCTTCGCCGCAGTGATGCCGCCGCGCCGCGCGACCATCCTCGCCCTGTTCGCTTCGCAGGCGATCTTCGCGCTGATGCATATCCCGATCCGCGTCTACCAGGGCGCGGTCTTCGCCGACCTCGGCGGCATGCTGCTGATGCTGTTCGCCAGCGGCATCGTGCTCGCGCTGGTCTATGCGGCCACGCGCAACCTGCTGATCGCGGTGGCGATCCATGCCTTGTCGAATGCGCCGACACTCGTCGTCGAGCCGGCGGGGCCGTCGCCGGGCACGCTGATGCTCGGCGTCTGCGTCTTCGTCTGCGTGGCCTGGCCGCTTGCGAGGCTGCGGGGCTCGCGGGGGTGGCTGGCATCCCGATAGGGCAGAACACCGCAGCCGGACGGGCGCGCAGACAAGCCGGCGCGTATCGGCGACAATGCGCGCCCCGCGGCGCCCGCCGGCCGACCGCATCCCCTCCTGCCGTCGAGTGCTGCCCATGACGAGCCGTCAAGAACTCGCCAACGCCATCCGCGCGCTGGCCATGGATGCGGTCGAGGCCGCGAAATCAGGCCATCCGGGCATGCCGATGGGCATGGCCGACATTGCCGAGGTGGTCTGGAACGACTTCCTGCGCCACAACCCGGCCAATCCGAAATGGGCGAATCGCGACCGCTTCGTGCTGTCCAACGGGCATGGGTCGATGCTGCTCTACGCGTTGCTGCATCTGTCCGGCTACGACCTGTCGATCGACGAGCTCAAGCGCTTCCGTCAGTTGCACTCGAAGACCGCCGGTCATCCGGAAGCCAGCGAAACGCCGGGAGTGGAAACGACCACCGGTCCACTCGGCCAGGGCCTCGCCAACGCGGTCGGCATGGCGTTGGCGGAAAAGGTGCTGGCTGCACGCTTCAACCGTGAAGGCTTCGCTGTCGTCGACCACAACACCATCGTGTTCATGGGTGACGGCTGCCTGATGGAAGGCATTTCGCACGAGGCTGCCTCGCTGGCCGGCACGCTCGGCCTCGGCAAGCTCACCGCGATCTGGGACGACAACGGCATCTCGATCGACGGCGAAGTGCATGGCTGGTTCACCGACGACACGCCGGCACGTTTCGAGGCCTATGGCTGGCATGTCGTGCGCGGCGTCGATGGCCACGATCCGGCGGCAATCGCGGCCGCGCTGCGCGAGGCGCAGGCCGTCAGCGGCAAGCCCTCCCTGATTTGTGCGCGTACCGTGATCGGCTTCGGTGCGCCAACCAAGGCCGGCAAGGAAGCCTGCCACGGCGCACCGCTCGGCAAGGACGAGATCGCCGGTGCGCGCGAACGCCTTGGCTGGGCGCACGCGCCCTTCGTGGTGCCCGAGCAGATCTACGCGGGCTGGAACGCGCGTGCGCAGGGTGCCGCGCGAGAGGCGGCATGGAATGGGTTGTTTGAGCGCTACCGCGCAGCGCATCCGGAACTCGCCGATGAGTTCGAGCGTCGCCAGCGTGGCGAACTGCCGGCCGGTTTCGCCGCCGCCGCCGAGGCATGGATCGCGAGGTTGCAAGCCGAGGGCCCGGTCGTGGCCTCGCGCAAGGCCTCGCAGATGGCGCTCGATGCATACGCACCGCTGCTGCCCGAGCTGATCGGCGGCTCGGCTGATCTCGCCGGCTCGAACCTGACGATCTGGAAGGGCTCGAAGGACGTCAATTCCGGCGACGCCTCGGCCAACTACGTCTACTACGGCGTGCGCGAGTTCGGCATGAGCGCGATCGCCAACGGCCTCGCCCTGCATGGCGGCTTCATCCCGTACGATGCGACCTTCCTCGTGTTCTCCGACTATGCGCGCAACGCGGTGCGCATGAGCGCGCTGATCCCGACGCGCGCCATTCACGTCTACACCCACGATTCGATCGGCCTCGGCGAGGACGGTCCAACCCACCAGCCGGTCGAACACATAGCCAGCCTGCGCTACATCCCGAACAACATCGTCTGGCGTCCCTGCGACGCGGTTGAATCGGCGGTTGCCTGGAAGGCCGCGATCGAGCGCTCGACCGGGCCATCGTGCCTGGTGTTCTCGCGGCAGAATCTCGTCCATCAGGCGCGCGACGCCGACCAGGTCGCCACCATCGCGCGCGGCGGCTACGTGCTGTCCGATCCACCCGGTGCGACGTTCGAAGTGATCCTGATGGCGACCGGCTCCGAGGTCGAAGTCGCCATGCAGGCCATGCGCATCCTTGCCGATCGCGGCGTCGCCGCACGCGTCGTCTCGATGCCCTCGACCAATGTGTTTGATGCACAACCGGTCGAGTACCGCGAGGGCGTATTGCCATCGTGGTGCCGCAAGCGTGTCGCCGTCGAGGCCGGCATCACCGATTTCTGGCGCAAGTACGTCGGCCTCGACGGCGCGATCATCGGCATCGACTCGTTCGGTGCGTCCGCGCCGGCCGATGCGCTCTACCGCCATTTCGGCATTACCGCCGAACAGGTCGCCGACGCGGCCCTTGCGTTGCGTTGACTCGGTGCTGCGACTTTGCGCCGCGGCTCGCGCGGCGCCGGCTTGATCCTCGCCAAACCGCGCGGATCGCGGCCGTCGACAATGGGCTGACGCGCCCGAGCGCCGTTGAATCCGTGTACAGGTGAATCCGTGGCTGCCTTCAACACCGAACGAGTGATCGCCATCCGTCACTGGAACGCGCACCTCTTCAGTTTCATCACCACGCGCGACGCCGGCCTGCGCTTCGAGAACGGCCAGTTCATCATGATCGGCCTCCTCGTCGACGGGCGTCCGCTGCTGCGCGCCTACAGCATCGCCAGCGCGAACTACGAGGAACACCTCGAGTTCTTCAGCATCAAGGTGCAGAACGGTCCGTTGACCTCGCGCCTCCAGCACGTTCAGGTCGGCGACGAGATCCTGATCGGCTCCAAGCCGACGGGCACGCTGCTGCTGCAGGACCTCAAGCCCGGCAGGCATCTGTACCTGCTTTCGACCGGTACGGGACTTGCCCCTTTCCTGTCGATTGCGCGCGATCCGGAAACCTGGGAACGATTCGACAAGGTCATCGTCACCCACGGCGTGCGTGAAGTCGCCGATCTCGCCTATCGCGACTTTTTCGAAAAGGAATTGCCGAACCACGAATATTTCGGCGAGGCCGTGCGCGAGAAGCTCGTCTACTACCCGACCGTCACGCGCGAGGCCTTCCGCAACAGCGGCCGCCTCGACCAGTTGCTCGCCAGCGGCAAGCTCAACGCCGACATCGGCCTGCCGCCGCTCGACCCGGCCCACGACCGCGCGATGATCTGCGGCAGCCCCGCCATGCTTGCCTCGCTGAGCTCCCTGCTGGACGAACGCGGGTTCGCCGTCTCGCCGCGCATCGGCACGCCGGGCGATTACGTCATCGAGCGCGCCTTCGTGGAGCGTTGAAGCGGGATCGGGATTTCCTAAGGTCCGGAGCGCGTCGGCGCGAGGGACGTTTCTATTGATTGTTCGTATCCCCAATCCGCCCTCTCCTTGACATCATCGTTTACACGCGTAATCATCAACCATCGATTACGGACGTAAACGAAAATGCCGATCAGCGAAGCCGAAAGTGTCGTGATGGATGTCCTGTGGCGCTCGAGCCCGCTCGCCGCCGAGGACATAGTGGCGGCCACCGCAGAAGCGCAGGGCTGGCAGGAAGCCACGGTCAAGACCCTGCTCAACCGCCTGCTGGGGAAGAAGGCGATCGCCGCCGAGCGCGACGGGCGGCGCTACCTCTACCGGCCGCTGCTCAGGCGTGGCGACTACGTGCATGCGACCAGCAAGAGCCTGCTCGACCGCTTGTTCGACGGCCGCGTGGCGCCGCTCGTGGCGCACTTCTCCGAGCGTCGCAAGCTGACGAAGAAAGACATCGCCGAACTGCGCGCCCTGATCGAGGAACTCGACGATGATCGCTGAAGCCTGGGATGCGTTGCTCGGAATGTCATTGGCGACCAGTGCGTTGGCTGCGCTCCTGTTGCTCGTGCGCCTGCCGCTGCGCCGGAGTTTCGGCGCACGCATCGCCTACCTGGCCTGGCAGGTCGTACCGTTCGCCGCGCTGGCGCTGCTGCTGCCGGGGCCTGCCGCGCCGCCCGTGTCGGTCGCGGCCCTGCACGCGGGTGCAGCGGCGGCTGCCGGCGTTCCGGCCGAGGCCTTCGACGTGCGTCTCGTGCTGATTCCGGTCTGGCTGCTCGGCGTGCTCGGCGTGCTCGCGTTCTTCGTCATCCAGCAGCTCCGCTACGGACGGCGCCTCGGGCGCCCGCCGCGGTGCATTGATGCGAAGGCCGGCATTCTGCGCGGCGAAGCAGACATGAGCGGACCGGCCGTGATCGGTTTCTGGCAACCGCGCATCGTTTTGCCCCGCGACTTCGAGGCGCGCTGGTCGCCGGCCGAACGTGAACTGGTCCTCGCCCACGAGCAGGTGCATCTCGAACGCGGCGACACTCGCGTCAATGCGGTCGCTACCTTCTTGCGCGCCCTGAACTGGTTCAACCCGCTGATCCACTATGCCGCCGGCCGCATGCGCATCGACCAGGAACTCGCCTGCGACGCGGCCGTGCTCGCGCGATTTCCACAGGCGCGGCGGCGCTATGCGGAGGCGATGCTGAAGACCCAGCTCGCCGCCGTGCCGAATGCATTTCCCACCCCACCGGCCGGCTGCCACTGGACCGGCACCCATGTCCTGAAGGAGAGAATCGCCATGCTCAAGCACCCCCTGCCGAGTCGAGCGCTGCAACGTGCCGGCGTATTGGCCATTACCGTGTTCGCCGGTGTCGCGGCCTGCGTCGCCTGGGCCGCGCAACCGGCGCAGCCGGCCGCATCGAGCGCGAGCCCTGCCGGGTACGCGCGTCTCAGCCCGCCACAGCATCCGGTCGATGCATCCGGCAACCCGCTCGAGGGCATGGTCCTCCTGCGCGTGCGCGTCGGTACGGACGGCAGCGTGCTGAATGTCTCGCACGTGCGGACCGAATCGGCGGAGCCGGTTTCGGGTGATTTCGCGAAGCTGGTGGAAGCGAGCAGCGCCGCTGTTTTGAAGTGGAAGTTCCAGCCCTCGATGCAGGACGGCAAGGCCGTCGAGAGTGAAGTCATTGTGCCGGTGAAATTCGCCTCACCGAAGGGTGGGGCGGGAATCGACGCGGACCGTGCCGGCGTCCCCGTGCTCGACGAGATCAATGTCGGCGGCGGGTGATCGGGTCACTGATGCCGGGTGCCCGTCCAATGCGGTTTGCAGCGGATGGGCACCGTCAGCTTCGGTGTGTGGCTCAGCGCATTTCGGCGCATCGTCTTCGGTTGCCTTCGCGTACAATGCGCGCCCCGCGGCGCGCTCGTGCCGCGACGAAGCCCGACCGACCATGAGCGACCACGTCCGCGAGATGCGCCGCCGGCGCACGTTCGCGATCATTTCCCATCCCGACGCCGGCAAGACCACGCTGACCGAGAAGCTGCTGCTGTTCGGTGGGGCGATCCAGATGGCCGGCTCGGTGAAGTCGCGCAAGTCGGCGCGCCATGCGACTTCGGACTGGATGGCGCTGGAGAAGGAACGCGGCATTTCGGTGACCAGTTCGGTCATGCAGTTCCCGTACGAGGAACGCATCGTCAACCTGCTCGACACGCCGGGCCACGCCGACTTCTCGGAAGACACCTACCGGGTACTGACCGCGGTCGATTCGGCATTGATGGTCATTGACTGCGCGAAGGGCGTCGAGGAGCGCACGATCAAGCTGATGGAGGTGTGCCGCCTGCGCGACACGCCGATCATGACCTTCATCAACAAGCTCGACCGCGAGGGCCGCTCGCCGATCGAACTGCTCGACGAGGTCGAGTCGGTGCTCGGCATCGCCTGCGCGCCGGTGACCTGGCCGATCGGCATGGGCTCGCGCTTGAAGGGCGTCTACCACCTGCTGCTCGACGAGGTGCACATCTTCGAGCCGGGGCGCAACTTCACGCGCCAGGACTCGACGATCTTCAAGGGCCTCGACGATCCGGCTCTGCGCGAGCGCATCGGCGACGAAGCCTGGAAGGATCTGCGCGACGAGCTCGAGCTCGTGCAGGGTGCGTCGAACCCGTTCGACCTCGAGGCCTATCTCGCCGGCAAGCAGACGCCGGTGTTCTTCGGCTCGGCGGTCAACAACTTCGGCGTGCAGTTGTTGCTCGACTTCTTCGTCGAGCACGCGCCCGCGCCGAAGGCGCATGCGACGACCACACGCACGGTGGCCGCCGACGAGCCGCGCATGACCGGCTTCGTGTTCAAGATCCAGGCGAACATGGATCCGATGCACCGCGACCGCGTCGCCTTCATGCGCGTGTGCTCGGGCACGTTCAACGGCGGCATGAAGGCCTTCCACGTGCGCAGTGGCAAGGAGATGAAGCTGGCCAATGCGCTGACCTTCATGGCTTCGGATCGCGAGATCGTCGAGCAGGCCTTCGCCGGCGACGTCATTGGCATCCACAACCACGGCACGATCTCCATCGGCGATACCTTCAGCGAGGGCGAAGTGCTCGCCTTCACCGGCATTCCGAACTTCGCTCCCGAACTGTTCCGCCGCGCGCGCTTGAAGGACCCCCTCAAGATCAAGCAGTTGCAGAAGGGCCTCGCCCAGCTCTCGGAAGAGGGGGCGACCCAGTTCTTCCGTCCGCTCATGTCGAACGACCTCATCCTCGGTGCGGTCGGTGTGCTGCAGTTCGATGTGGTCGCCTATCGTCTGAAGGACGAGTATGGCGTCGAGTGCGTGTTCGAGAACGTCGGGGTCAGCACCGCGCGCTGGGTCGGCGGCTCGAATGCCAAGAAGCTCGACGAATTCCGCGAGAAAGCCGCGCAGAACCTCGCCGTCGACGCGGCTGGTGAGCTGGTCTACCTCGCGCCTTCGCGGGTAAACCTGGAGCTCACCACCGAACGCTGGCCTGACATCGTGTTCGCTGCGACGCGCGAACACGCGAGTGCGGTCGAAGCCTGATCGGGCGCGCCGCAATGAAAACGCCCGGTCAGGGCCGGGCGTCAGGGTGGTCCGACGGCGGCGCTCAGAGGTCAGCTGCCGTTGAAGTCCGAGCGGAACAGGCCGTCTCCGACCGCCTGCGCGGCATCGATTCGCGCGCTGAAGATGCGATCGACACTGGTGAAGATGCGGTCAGGGCGTGCAGCGGCCTCCAGCTTCGTCGCGATCTCGGCTTCACGCGCGCGTTCACGCTGCTGGTGCAAGCCGATGGCCCCCAGGGTGACAGCAAGGCAGGCCGCAAGGCCGGCCCAGCGCAGGCCGTTGTGCCGGCGCGGGCGGATGGCGTGGCGCAGGCCGCGTCCCTCACGCGCATGGGCGGCGACGTTGCGGCCGGACACTTCGCCGGCGAGGGCCTGTGCCGCCGGCGCCAGTTCGCGCAGCAGGCGCACGAGATCGGTCTGGACCTCGGAACGGGCCAGGCGCATGGCGACTTCGTCGCGACGATCGCCACGCAGCGAGCCGGCGGCGGCGGCGACGAGGGTATCGGCGTCGAGCAGGTCACCGAGGCCGTCGCGCGACTGCGCGGCGAGACGACGGTAGAGGCTGGAAAGGCTGCGATCAGTCATCGAATTCACCGTATCCCAGTTCGCGCAACCGCGACTTCAGTTCATCGAGGCCGCGCGAGACGAGCTTTCGTGCCGCTTCGGCCGAGGTTCCGACCACATCGGCGATTTCCTGCAGGGAAAAGCCCTGCAGATGGAGCGTGATCGGCAGGCGGCGCCGTTCCGGGATCTCGCCGAGGCAGCGTTGCAGGCCGCCCATGCGTTCACCGTCGCTGGCGAGCTGTTCGGGTCCGGCGCCTTCCTCCGGCAACTGGCCGGGTTCGTCGTCGTCCTCGGGAAGCGGCTCGGCTGCCCGGACCTCGGCCCGGCGCAACGCGTCGATCACGGTGGTCGCGACCACCTTCTGCACGTAAGACGCATGGAAGGCCCCGGACCGGTCACGCTCGATCGCCCGCCACAGGCGGATGCGGACCTCCTGCTCGATGTCGGCCGGGTCGATGCCATGGCGGTCGAGCCGATAGCCCTGCAGCAGGGCGCCGAGGCGATTGCCGAACTCGCGCAGCACCTGGGCGAGGCGCGCATCGACGCTGTCATGGGGTCCGGTCATGTGGGGGGAGGGAGCAACGGGGGCGCTATGCTCCCCGACCGCGGCCAGCTTGGCAATCAAGTGGTCAGCAGGGGCGGCAACGGGCAGTGCAGCGAGGCGCAGATCGTGCGCAGCAGTTCCGCCTCGGCGACGCTGACCCGACCGTCGGCGCTGATCGCCAGGGTCAGGCCGCGCACCAGGCTTTCCTTGCCGGCGGGCACGAGCAGGTCGAGGCGCGGCAGGGCGCGGTCGAGCGCACGCGTCCAGTCCTGCGGTGGTGCGTAGTCCGGGCGCGCGCCTGGCAACACTTCGTGCAGGCCGAGCACATACGCACGTCGCGCCGTTTCGTCGCCGTCGTGGCCGTGGCGGGCGACGGTCGCGAACAGGTCGTGCAGTTCGGCCTCGACCTCGGTGAGCTTGCCCCGGCCGATCGCGCGCGTCTTCGCCGGATTCAACGCATCGATGACCTGGGTGCTGACGAGACGGGCCAGGCAGTATTCATCGAGGCTGACCCGGCCATCGGCATCGATGAGCTGGCGCAGCACGATGATGAACACCTCGAGTTGCGGGCGCGGGCGCCGGCGCAGGGCCGGGAACGCCAGCGCAGCCAGCGGCAGGCGCTGCATCGGATGCAGGTGGGCCGTGCGCGCGGCGAGGTTGTCTACCATGGTCAGCGTGCCGGCGTCGTGGTAGTGCAGGACCACGGCACGCTGGCGCTCGAGCACGATGCCGTCGCGGGCGAGCACGAGGGCGAACACGAGCGCCATGGCCTGCTCGTGCGAGGCCGCGGCCGCGGCGAGGTCCGGCGGGATCGTCATGTGGAGCGCGGCGGCGGCGACGTAGTCGGCGGTGTCGGGCTGGCCGACCTGAGCGGCGACCTGATTCGGTGTGATCGCGATTTCCGCGCGTGCGGAAGGCAAGGGGGCGGCCACCTCGGCCGGCATGGCGCGAGCGTGCGCATGGGCCGGAGCGAAACCACTCAGCGAAACTCCGGCATCGTCGCTCGGCCCTACACGGCGCGGTTGCGTCCAGTCTGCGGCGATGGCGGCGAACTCGGTCTCGTCGAAGCGTGGCTGCAGGCGCCGGATGCGATCGACGAGGGCAGGGTGGGTGGCGAACAGCGCGGAATACCCCATGCCGTCTCCGAACAGCATGTGGGCGACTTCCTCGCCGTCGGTCGAGACGAGCTTCGATCCCTCGCTGAGACTGCCGATCTTCTTGAGCGCACCGGCGATGCCATCGGTCTGGCGGGTGAACTGCACGGCCGAGGCATCGGCCAGGTACTCGCGCTGGCGCGAGATCGAGGCCTTGATGAGGCGTGCGAAGAACACGCCGATGTAGCCCACGATGACCAGGGCGACGCCGAGCGCGGCGATCGCCGCACCCCCGCGGCTCCGACCGCCGATGTTCTCGGCAATCTTGCGTCCGACCATGGCGATCACGAGGATGCCGAAGGCGACGCCGAGCAGGCGGATGTTCAGGCGCATGTCGCCATTGAGCACGTGGCTGAACTCATGCGCGATGACGCCTTGCAACTCGTCACGGGTGAGCTTGTCCAGACAACCGCGCGTGACCGTGATCGCAGCGTCGGCTGGCGTGTAGCCGGAGGCGAAGGCATTGATCGCGGCTTCCTGCTCGAGCACGAACACCTCGGGCATCGGTACGCCGGAGGCGATCGCGATCTCCTCGACGATGTTGCGCAGGCGCCGGTAGGCAAGGTTCGTGGTGTCTGGTGCCACGGGTGTCGCGCCGAGGCCGGTTGCCACCGCGCTGCCGCCGCCGCGCAACGAGGAAATGCGGTACAGCGTGGACAGGCCGATCACGGCGAGGACGACGAGGCTGGTGACGACGATCGCGGCGGTGTGCGGCAGCCGGTAGCCGGTTTCGATATCGCCGGTAAGGCCGAGCGCGAGGAAGACGACGGCATCGACCGCGGTGACGATGGCAATCACCGCGATCGTGAACAGCACGAGCATGCGCCGTGTTTGTCGGCGCGCAAGCTCCTGATGGGCGAAGAAGTTCATCGCCGACGGCTCCGCGGAGGGTGGCGCCACGATGCAGGGCAGCGTCGCTGCGCCATTGTGTTCAGCTGAACGAGACCTTCACTGCCTCGCGCTTCTCCGGCGCATCGATCTCAAGGAGCTGTGCGGGCTGGAAGTTGAACATGTTGGCGATGATCGAGTTCGGGAAGACTTCGCGCCGATTGTTGAAGCCCATGACGGCATCGTTGTAGGCCTGGCGCGCGAAGGCAACCTTGTTCTCGGTCGAGGTCAGCTCCTCGCTGAGCTGCATCATGTTCTGGTTGGCCTTGAGGTCCGGATAGGCCTCGGACAGCGCGAACAGGCGGCCGAGCGTCTGCGTCAGCATGTTCTCGGCGCCGCCGAGCTTCTGCATAGCGGAAGCGTCACCCGGGTTTGCCTTGGCCGCAGACAGGCCGGACACGGCCGAGTTGCGTGCCTGGATGACCGCCTCGAGCGTTTCGCTCTCGTGTTTCATGTAGGCCTTGGCCGTCTCGACCAGATTGGGGATGAGGTCGTAGCGCCGGGTCAACTGGACGTCGATCTGGGCGAAGGCGTTCTTGTAGCCGTTGCGCGCGGTGACGAGGCCGTTGTAGATGCCGATCGCCACGAAGGCGACGACGACGAGGATGGCAAGGACGATCAGCAGACCCATTTCACCCCTCCGCAATGGTGCCGAAAGACGTCGGCACGACGTATGATTTCGAGCATAGCATGCGTCGCAGGACGCCAACGGATCCCATGTCGAAACACCTTTTTCATCTCGTTTCCACGGTTTTTCTCGTCCTCGTCGCGGCGGCTGCCGGCGACAGTGATGCTGCCACGCGCAAGAAGAAGCTGGATCCATTGCGGCCCGCGGCAAGCACGCCGCGCCCTCCTCTGGCGCGTGTCGATGCCGCCGCGGTCGCGACCGACCTTGTCCCGGTCACTGGCGACTTCGCGCGCTGGGTCGAGCAGCTCGCCCAAGGCGATGCGGTGGCCGGTCTCGCCGTCGCCGTGGTCAAGGACACGGATGTCATCTACGAACGCACGCTCGGCCATGCCGACTGGTCGACGCGTACACCGGTGACGCCGACCACGGTGTTCCGCCTGGCCTCGCTGTCGAAGGGTTTCGCCGCGGCCCTGACCGGACTGGTCGTCGACGATGGCGTGATGAGCTGGGACACGCGTGTCGCAGGGGTGCTGCCGACCTTCGCCCTGGCCGATCTCGAGGGCAGCAGCCGGTTGACCGTGCGCGATATCCTCAGCCATCGCGTCGGCCTCCCCAACAACACCTACGATCGCCTGCTCGAGCAGGCCGAACCGTATCCGTTGCTGGTCGATCGGTTGCGCGAGGTGCCGCTGGCCTGTGCTGTTGGTGAGTGCTACGGCTACCAGAACATCGCCTTCAGCCTGATCGGCGACGTCACCTATGCCGTCACCGGAGACTTCTTCTACCACCTTGTCGAGAAGCGCCTGTTCCATCCGCTAGGCATGACAACCGCGACCTACGGTCTCGATGCGTTGCGATCCTCGACCTCTTGGGCGCGCCCGCACAAGCGGAGTCGCAAGACCTGGGTCGCGTTCGAGCCGAACCAGAACTACTACCACCTGCCGCCGGCTGCCGGCGCCAATGCCAGTCTGCGCGACATGGAGCAATGGCTCATTGCGCAGATGGGGGGGCGCACCGACGTGCTGGCCCAGGAGCTGCTCGACGAGCTGCATGCACCGCAGGTGGCGACGCCGAAGGACGCCAGCCTGACGCCGTGGCGGCGCGAGCGCCTGCTCGATGCCAGGTATGCACTCGGCTGGCGGGTATTCGACTACGCCGGCGAGCCGATGGTGTTCCACGCGGGTGCGGTCAAGGGTTATCGAGCGGTGATCGCCTTCCTTCCAAAGCACCGCTTCGGCATGGTGATGCTGTGGAACTGCGAGGCGGCGACACCGAATGGACTGCTGCCGATGCTGTTCGATCGCTACCTTGGCCTGCCACGCGTCGACTGGGCGGGTCTCGACCAGGGCGACGAGGCCGGAGCCAGTACCGGTGGGTGATCGCCCCCTGCCCATGGCAGGGGCGATGACGTAGCATGCCTGTCCATTGGCGGGCGACCTGCAACCCTGGGCGGGATGACCGGCATGCTGATTGCCGAACAACTCATGCTGGTCAGCATCGAACCGGTGAAGGGCGTGTTCGAGAGCTCGCGCAGCCACCTCGATGTCGACACGCTGGCGGCGGCGGCGCTGCTGCTCGATCTCGCCGAGCAGAAGCGACTGCGCTTCAACGCCGGCTACGTGGCCATCGAGACGAACCTGCCGTCCAGTCACGCCCAGCTCACGGCAGCATCGCAGGCACTGACCGGGCACCCGATGCGCATCGATGCCGCCATCGAGCTGCTGGTGTCGCGGCTGTCACCGATTGGCGGCGCTCTGCTCGATAGCCTGTTTCGCCGCGACGTCCTGCATCGTGTGCGCGTTTCCTGGTTGCCGGGCTCGGGGCGTCGCTATCCATTGCGTTCGCTGCAGGCGCGCAACGAGGTCATTGCTCACGTGCGCGAGGCTGCCGAGGCTGAGAGTCCGAGCTTGCGCGGCACCGGTCTGCTCATGCTCGTCGATCTCGCCGGCCGGCTCGCGACCTTGCTCGACGCCAGCCATCACGAGGCCGCCATGCGGAGACTCGACATGCTGATGGGCACGTACGGAGGTGACAGCGCCGATACGCGCTTGCTCAGTGCCATGCGGCGCGCATTGCTCGATTGATGTGCGGAAGTCTTCGCCGCAGGTGGCAGACACCACCTGCGGCGCCGATATCAGTTGAGCTTGAACTCGATGCGACGGCGCAACGTAGTGCTGACCGGTGTGCCGTTCTCGAGGCGTGGCCGGTAGGTTGAGCGTTCGATCGAGCGGATCGCCTCGCGATCGAACAGGCGCGGTGGATCGGAGCGCACGACGCGCGCATTGGCGACTTGGCCTTCTGCGGTGACGGTGAACTCGACTTCGACCCAGCCTTCGGTGCGCGAGCGCGCCGCCTGCGCCGGGTACGTTGGTGCGGCGGCTTCGATCACGCCGGCGTCGCGCGTTTCGCCGCTTGCGACCGGTGCGGTGGGCGGTGCTGCCGGCGGCGTTGCCGGCACCACTGGCGCCGGTCGAGTTTCCTCCGCAGGCGCGGCAGGCGTTGCTTCGGCGCTGGCCGGAGTCGGCGTCGCTGCCGGTGCGGTCGCCGGCGTGGATGTCACGGGTGTGGTCGCGGGCTCGGGGACTGGCCGCGTGGCTGCCGCTGCCGCGGCTGCCGCGGCTGCTGCGGCAGCAGCCTGTTCGCGTTCGACCAGCTTGCGTCGTGCGTCGAGCTTGCTGCGCAGGATCGTCAGCGTGTAGTTGTCGGGGTCGGCCTTGGCAAGTTGCTCAATGATGCGAGTGGCTTCGTCGAGTTCGCCGACATTGATGGCTTGCTCGGCGGTGCCGCTGGCAAACGGGAACAGCTCACGCAGCGCGTCCTGCGCGCCGCTGTTGCCGGGATCCTTGGCGAGAATGGCGAGGTAATACTCAAGTGCGTTGTTGCCGCTGGGAGCAACCATGCGCTGCTCGGCGAGGGCCTTGCGTGCCTCGCGATAGAGCTGGTCGATGCTCAGTTCCTCGATCGCCGGCGAAATGAGCGGAGCTGGTTCGGCTGGTCCGGTCGGCGCGGCTGAACCTGGTGCCGCCGGCCGGGCGACGGATGGAGTGGTGTCGTCGCTGCGCGTGGCGAACCACACGATGGCAGCCGCGATGAGAGCAATGACTACGATTGCGGCGACCACCTTGGGTGCCGCGGAGCCACGTTGGTTTGCCGGGTTTGCCTTCGAAGCCATCATTGCTTTCACTCGCTCATCGGGTACGACGGAATGCGACGGAAAGGCATGACTGGACGTGGCCGACGGCCGCGTCGACGGATACGGTGGGCTGCAGGAGGCGCTTGCCGGAGTGGCAGCGCCGCTGCATCGTGTCCCGGCTTCCAGCCTGACGGATTCCCTGTGGAAAATGACCGGCCCCCGGACCGCCCCATGTCATTCTGCGCACGGATGGCCGAACGATAACCCATTTGTCCATGGCATGTCATACCTCGCTGTGATCATCCGTGCGGGCTTCGGGAATGGAATGCGAGCCTGAACGTCGCGCAGGGCGCAATCCCACCCGCAACCTTCGAGGAGATCCGCATGAGTCCGTCGCGCCGTCGCCGCGGCCGCCGCGAGTCTTGGTCACCTGCGCCTGCAGCATCGGACGCAAACGCGATGGCTGCGCGATTCGTTGGACGTGCATCGCGGCGTGTTTGCCGTCGCCGGCGGGTTCATCGGCGGCTTCGTCCTCGCCCACACGCCTCTCAGAGCCTGGCGTCGTACAGGTCTGTCGATCGTTGCCACTGCTGCGTCGCTTGCGCGTTCGCCGATGGGTGCGATGGCGATGCGTGCATGGTCCGGACGTCGACGCGACGCTTGAGTCACGGGCAGGCGGGATAACCAGGCGGTGGTGTGATCGCGACGGTTGCGCGTGGCAGCGACCATGGGCGGAGCAGGGCGCACGCCATCGCCGGCGCGGTGAATGTCACGGAAGGGTGGGGGCGCGTCGAAGCGCGGATATCGCGGGGGCCGCTTCCGCGCGGACTTGCCAGGTCCGCGCCTGAGATCCATTGGCGGAAATCTCTCCCTGCGCTGGGCATTCCGCAGGGAGAGCAGTCCGTTTGCTGGATCCAGTGAAGCTTTTTCTGATGCTGGAACGGTGAAGCAGGTGTTGCGATCGTTTCAATATCCCGGTGGTCAATGCAGGAAGCACTGGACGCGGGACGAAGGCCGGTCACGCGTGGTGACCGGCCGGTGTCGCTGACTTACTTCTTCTTGGCGGCCTTCTTGACAGCCTTCTTGGCGGCCTTCTTGGCGGCCGGCTTCTTGGCGGCCTTCTTGGCGGCTGGCTTCTTGGCAGCCTTCTTCACGGCCTTCTTCGCAGCCTTCTTGGCGGCGGGCTTCTTCGCAGCTTTCTTTGCAGGTGCTTTCTTGGTAGCCATATCGCGTCTTAACTCCTCGTCAGTTGGCAGTGGTTGCCCAGTAAAAGCGTGAAGGAATGCTTCGCACAGCAGATTGCTGTTTGTGGCGTGGCGCAGGTTGGCGACCTGTCGCCGTGTCCGCTCATCGGACAAGAGTCTGAGGATGTGAAGTGGGATCGAAACCGTGATCTTCCTGACCGCTCCCGATTTGCGGCCATGTTCGACATACGGTTCGACGAATCTTGGTGCAGCCATGATTCCTTTTGTTTTCCTCGTGTCGCCGTCGCGGAAATTATTCCTGTCACGTGCGCGTGTCAACAAATTTCTGATAGGAAACAAGCAGTTCCAAAACCCCTTCCGAGGCCCTGAGATCGCTGCTCCGCGAGCATTCTGTGCATGTTTGATGACGAACGGAATGGACGTATGGACGGCCAAACAAGTTCATACTCAGAACTGCACTGGAATGCAGAAAACCACTTGAAAATAGCCATTTTGCGCAGCATGCGCATCTCCATTTCCTGCTTCCTCGTGATCGTGATACTTGAGGCTGATGGTGCGTCCTCTGCCATCATCACGGCGGTGGATGTGGCTTTCTGGGTTGGGCTCGATCCGTTCGGCGAAGAAAAAAATTTTGTCCGGGAGGCCTTCCGCGGAGGTCGCGAGGTCGCTCGGCGCAGTCGCGTGGGTGTCGGCCCCCGGCCTCCGTCGTGGTCAACAGGGTGCATGCATCACGGTGTTCGTGATGACGTTGGCGTCGACCCACGATGGGTGTGCGGTGAAGTCCACGAATGCGGCGGCGGTATCGACGCTGCGTGACATCGGCAGTTCTGCGTTGCGTGTCGGCGAGGCAAAAAAAACGGGCCGGAAGTCCGGCCCGTCGTTTGTGTCCATGCGCGTTCCGTCGCACCGGATCAATCGTCCTCGTTCTCGAGGAGCTCGGCATAGGCATCCGGGTCGAGCAGGTCGTCGAGTTCTTCGCGGCTGTCGAGCTTGACCACGAAGATCCAGCCGTCGCCGTAGGCATCCTCGTTGATCGTCTCGGGCTTGTCCGGCAGCGACTCGTTGACCGCGACGATGCTGCCGCTGACAGGCGAGTAGACGTCGGACGCGGCTTTCACCGATTCGACCACGGCCGCGGCGTTGCCAGCCTGCACGGTGTCGCCGACGTTCGGCAGCTCGACGTAGACGAGGTCGCCGAGCAGGCCCTGCGCGTGGTCGGATATGCCGACCGTCACCGTGCCGTTGTCTTCGACACGGGCCCATTCATGGGACTTCAGGAACAGCAGATCGCCTGGGATTTCTTTCATGACTGGAGCCCTGCCTTGAGGTGGCGTCGTGAAGTAGGAGAGTGTGCGCGGTGGATTCTAGGGATGCTCTGATCCCTCCCGCAATGGCGTCATGACATCCGCAAGGTTCGCAGCAGGGTGGGCGTGGCGAAGTGCGGGCTGGTTGCCGGGGCGAGCCGCGCCCGCCCCGCTGCGGGCCTCGCGGATGTCACCCCGTCATTGGGAATCAGAAGGTTGGGGCCGTCCTGTGCGGGCGCAGAACTGCGCCCGCACAGGACGCTGACGCCGTTGTGGGATGGATCAGAGCACCCCGGGGGCGGCTTTGCTGTCGCGTACGAACGGGTATCTGACGACGCGCACCGGTACCTCGCGGCCGCGGATGTCGACACGCACATCGCCTTCGACGCTGGCTGGTACGCGCGCGAACGCAATCGACTTGCCGAGCGTCGGCGAGAACGTGCCCGACAGGATCTCGCCGTCACCCAGTGGGGTGATGACACGTTGGCCGTGGCGCAATACACCCTTCTCGTCCATGACGAGGCCGACCAGCCGGCGCGGCACGCCGTTCGACTTCTGCGCCTCGAGGGCGCTGCGGCCGATGAAGCACCGCCCCTCGTCGAGCGAGACGGTCCAGGCCAAGCCCGCTTCCCACGGCGTGGTCGACTCGTCCATGTCCTGGCCGTAGAGGTTCATGCCGGCTTCGAGGCGCAGCGTGTCGCGTGCGCCGAGTCCGGCCGGGACGACGCCTGCTTCGAGCAGGCGGTTCCACAGGGCGATCGCCTCGCCTTCCGGCACGACGATTTCGAAACCGTCCTCACCGGTATACCCGGTGCGTGCGATGAACAGGCCATCGCCCTCGCAGGCGGCGAACTTGCCGAGTGCGAGCGCTTTCGCCGCGGTGTCCGGCGTCAGTACGCGGGCGACCTTCTCGCGCGACTGCGGGCCCTGCACTGCAATCATCGACAACTCAGGGCGTTCGCGCACGCTGACGTCGAAGGCCTGGGTCTGCTGTTCGATCCAGGCGAGATCCTTGGTGCGCGTGGCGGCGTTGACGACGAGACGGAAGAAGCTTTCATCCATGTAGTAGACGATGAGGTCGTCGATCACCCCGCCACGCTCATCGAGCATGCACGAGTACAACGCCTTGCCGCGAACCTTGAGCTTGTCGACGCTGTTGGCGAGCAGGTGGCGCAGGAACTCGCGCGTGCGCGCTCCGGTCAGGTCGACCACGGTCATGTGCGAGACGTCGAACATGCCGGCGTCGCGGCGCACGGCATGATGTTCCTCAATCTGCGATCCATAGTTGATCGGCATGTCCCAGCCGCCGAAATCGACCATCTTCGCGCCGAGCGCGCGATGCGTCTCGTTGAGGATCGTCTTGCTCGTCATTGCGGAGCCCTCTGGAAGGAGGGACGGGATTATCGGCGCCCACGCACGACAAACCAAGCAATCAGGCGACCGGGGTCACCTTGAGCGTTGCGCCATGCACGCCGACCACTTCGACGGCATCGCCAACTGCGGCATCGGGGCCCTCAGCCAGCCACACGGTGTCGCCGACGCGGACCTTGCCACGGCCGTTGACGAAGGTCTCGGCGACCAGCACGCGGCGACCAAGCATGCGATCACCACGGCGGTTGAGCAGGGGCTGGTCGTCGCGTTGCTCGGCCACCGGGCGGATGTACTTCCAGTAGATGATGCAGGCGATCACGGAAAGCACGCCGAAGGCGGTCGCCTGGGCGATGAAGGGCAGGTCGGGCACGAACAGCGTGACCAGCCCCATGATGCCGGCGGCAATGCCGACCCAGAGCAGGAAGTAGCCGGGAACGACCAGCTCGGCGCCGATCAGGACCAGGGCGAGGATCCACCAGCCATAACTCGACAGCAGGTTGGCCATGAGGTTGCTCTCCATCGGCGTCAGCGCAATACCGGCGGCAGGTTCGGTGTGCGCGGCGGCGGGGGCGGCGAGGTGCCGGACTTGCCGTCGAACGAGGCCTTGGCGATCTCGGCGATGCCGGCCAACGAGCCGAGGATGCCGCTTGCCTCGAACGGCATCAGCAGCATCTTCTGGTTAGGCGAATCGGCCATGGCCTTGAGCGCCTCGACGTATTTGTTGGCGACGAAATAGTTGATCGCGTTGATGTCGCCACCGGCGATCGCGTCGGACACCATCGTGGTCGCCTTGGCTTCGGCCTCGGCCAGGCGCTCGCGCGCCTCGGCTTCGCGGTAGGCGGCTTCGCGCTTGCCTTCGGCTTCGAGGATCGCGGCCTGCTTCTCGCCGTCTGCCTTGAGGATCGCGGCCTGGCGCAGGCCTTCGGCTTCGAGCACGTTGGCGCGCTTCTCGCGCTCTGCCTTCATCTGCCGCGCCATCGAATCGACCAGGTCGCGCGGCGGCGAGATGTCCTTGATCTCGATGCGGGTGACCTTGACGCCCCACGGATGGGTCGCCTCGTCGACGACCGCCAGCAGCTTGGCATTGATCTCGTCGCGCTTGGACAGGCTCTCGTCGAGGTCCATCGAGCCGAGCACGGTGCGGATGTTGGTCATGATCAGGGCGAGCGCGGCCTGCTCGAGGTTGGCCACCTCGTAGGCCGCCTTGGCTGCATCGAGCACCTGATAGAACACCACGCCGTCGACACGTACCACCGCGTTGTCCTTGGTGATGACGTCCTGTGAGGGCACGTCGAGCACCTGCTCCATCATGTTCATCTTGTGGCCGATGCTCTGGATGAACGGCACCAGCAGGTGGAAGCCCGGCGTCAGCGTGTGCGTGTACTTGCCCCAGCGCTGCACGGTCCATTCAAAGCCCTGCGGCACGATGCGCACGAGCTTGGACAGGGCGAGGAAGACCAGTCCGACGATGATGATGGCGATGGTGAGTTCCACTGGGCGCTCCCTGATTGTCGGGTGGTTGAAGATAGCAGGGCGGGCAAGTTCCGGGAATCGAGAAGGGGAAATGCTCGAAGCAGGCTGACGAGCAACCGCAGTCGATCCATTCCCTGTTCCCCATTCCCGGTCTATTGCGGAAGGCTGACCACGACGATGAGGCCGCCGTCGGCTCGATTGGCCAGGCTGACGCGGCCGCCGTGGGCTTCGCTGATCTCGCGGGCGAGGGCGAGGCCGAGACCGGTGCCACTGCGCTTGGTCGAATAGAACGGCAGCAGGGCGTGGGCGAGTACGGTTTCGCTCATGCCGGGGCCACGGTCGAGCACCTCGATACGCAGTTCGTGGCCGCGGTTTTCCACGGCGAGCTCGACATCGCCGGGCGGGCTGCCGGATTCATGCGCGTTCTTCACGAGGTTGATCAGCATCTGCTCGACCTGCGCAGGGTCGAACCAACCTGGTGTCGACGGGACCGCACCGGCGAGGCGGAAGACCGAATGGCGGGCGAGCGAGTCGAGGAAGGACTGCCACTCGACCGCCGCCGGCTGCGGCAGCGGCAGACGCGCGAAGCCGGCATAGCCCTGGATGAAGTCATCGAGGTGGCGGGTTCGCTCCCCGATCGTGTCGAAGACGACGCCGAGCCGTGCGAGGTCGCCGCGTCGGGCCAGTTCGCGCCCGGAATGTGCCAGCGACTGGATCGGTGCGAGCGAGTTGTTGAGCTCGTGGCTGATGACGCGGATGACCTTTTTCCAGGTCGCCACTTCCTGGCGTGACAGTTCCCGGGTCAGGCGCTTGACCAGCAGCATGCGGTGCGTGCGCCCCTGCAGTTTGAAGCGGCGTTGCGAGAGATGGAAGGTTTCGTGCTCATCGCCCAGGCTCACGCCGAACAACACGTCACCGCCCGTTTCGAGCGCGCGCGCGAATTCGGGCGCGGCATCATCGACGATTCGTTCGAGACGCTCGCCGTTCATCGCGCGGCCGCCGTTGAGCAGGGCCCGCGCGGCGAGGTTGGCGTAGACGACATGTCCACCCGGCTCGACCAGCACCAGCGCATCGGGCGTGTTCTGCACTACCGAATCGAGCAGCAGTTCGCGTTGGAACAGCCCCTGGCGCTGCTCGCGCAGCACGCGGCCGAGTTCGTTGTGCGCATCGACGAGGTCGCCGAGTTCATCGCGGCGTTGGTTGGCGATCGAGAAACTGAAGTCGCCGTCCCGAAACGCGCTGACGCTGCCGGCGAGTGTACGCATGAGGTCGCCGATGGGGCGGGTGCAGCGCCGTGCCAGCCACAGCGACGGCAGGACCATCACGGCGAGAGTGGCGACCACCGCGTACCACGGCGGCAACCACCGTGCCGCCAGTGTTCCCACGCCGATCGCCAGCGCGGAACACAGCAGCAGCAGGGCGGCGAGCTTACCTTCGAGCGAGAACGGGCGCATGGGGGGCGAAGGATAGAGGACGCAGAGTGCCTGGGGAGACTTTGCTCCTGTCGATTGCGGCTGATGTCGCTCCGACAGGATCTCAAGGGATGCTCTGATCAATCCCGCAATGGCGTCATGACATCCGCAAGGCCCGCAGCCCGGCGTGCGCAGCTCGGCGTTGAGCCGGCTCGACGGACGGCCAGCCTGCCTTCGCCGTCGCGCCTTGATCTGCGTCCGTACAGGACGGTGACGTCGTTGTGGGACTGATCAGAACATCCCAAGGCCACACAGGCACGAAACTGTGGGGGCGGCTCCAGCCGCGAAGGGGGCGGTCGAGGATTCCCCCGCCCGAGTGTCTGCCACCTCAGCTTCCGATTCCCATCTTTTCCATGCGCCGGTACAGGGCCTGGCGCGACAGGCCGAGCTCGGCGGCAGCCTGGCTGATGACGCCGCGGGTACGCTGGATCGCGGCTTCGATCGAGGCACGGTCCGGTTCGGCATCGAGCGGCAGGCGCGTGCCGGGCGCACGTGCGCCGGAGAGGCCGAGGTCGCGTGCGGTGACCACGCCGTCGCTGCACAGCAGGCTCGCACGTTCGATCGCGTTCTTGAGCTCGCGCACGTTGCCGGGCCAGGCATGCGTGGCCAGCGCGGTGCGCGCCGAGGCATCGAGCGTCGCGCGTCCCTGCAGGAAATGCTCGGCCAGCGGCAGCACGTCGTCGCTGCGCTCGGCCAGTGGCGGCAGACGCAGTTCGATGACGTTGAGGCGGTAGTACAGATCCTCGCGGAAACGTCCGTCACGGATCGCCGCGGCAAGGTCGGCATTGGTTGCGCTGACGACGCGAACGTCGGCGTGGCGTGTGCGGCTCGAACCAAGGCGTTCGAACTGGCCGGTCTCGAGCACGCGCAGCAGCTTCATCTGCCCGGCCAGCGGCAGGTTGCCGATCTCGTCGAGGAACAGGGTGCCGCCATCGGCAACCTCGAACCGACCCTCACGTGCGCGGTTCGGCGCGCCGGTGTAGGCGCCAGGCTCGGCACCGAACAGTTCGGCCTCGATCAGCTCGGAAGGCAGGGCGCCACAGTTGACCGTGACGAATGGCCCCTTCGCGCGCGACGAGTTGGCCTGCACGATCTCTGCGATTCGTTCCTTGCCGGCACCGTTCGGGCCGGTGATGAGCACCGGTACGTCGGCGCGTGCGACCTGGCAGGCAAGCTCGACCACGCGTTCCATTGCGCCCGAGGCGAACACGATGCCGCGCAGGTCGTAGCGGGCATCGAGTTGACGGCGCCGGCGTCGGCGCTCATCGCGAAAGCGTGCGACTTCGCGCGTCGCCTCGGACAGTTCCAGCAGGTTTTCCACCGTGGCGAGCAGCTTGTGGTCGTCCCAAGGCTTGCCGAGATAGTCGGCTGCGCCGGCCTTGACCAGTTCGACCGCCGTTTCCAGGCGCGTCCACGCGGTCAGCAGGATGATCGGCAGGTCCGGATGGTCGGCGCGGATCGCGCGGTACAGGGCGACGCCTTCTTCGCCCGAGGTCGTGTCGGCGCTGAAGTTCATGTCCTGCACGACCAGGTCCACGCGCTCGCGCGCCAACAGGTCGAGACCCTGCCGCGGCGTCGTCGCCGTCAGCGTGCGGATGTCGCGCAAACCGAACAGCAGATCGAGTGCCGTGCCGACCGCAGGGTTGTCGTCGATCACCAGAACGGTGCGCATGTCCGGATTGCTTCGTTGGGTTCGCCGCATGGTTGCATGGATGCAGCCCGGCGGCGAAGGGTTTCGTGTGGCGCGAACGGAGAATGCGCGGTCTGGCATGTTCCCGCCGCGTCACTTCGAGGGCAGGGTTCCGGCCACGCCGCATGCACGGATCCCGGCTTCATCACACCGTCCTCGTCGCCACTGCCGGTGGCACGCGCGAGGCGCGCAGGGCGGGGCCGAGCACCGCGAGCTGGCCGAGCAGCCAGAGGCAGGCGAAGCCGATCGGCACGTAGTGCCAGGGCAGACGAGGCGACTGGTACTGCTGCATGAGCCAGAGGCTGAAGGCGTAGGCGAGGACTGCGCCGAGGACGAGGCCAAACGTGGTGATGATGAAGTTTTCGGCCTGGAAGTAGCGCAGGATATCCCCTTTCGTTGCGCCGAGCGCGCGTCGCGTGCCGATCTGGCGTGTACGCTGGGCGACCCAGAAACTGGCCATGCCGACGATGCCGAGCGCGGTGATCGCGAGCAGGGCGACGACGACGCTGCCGAGGATGATCGCCATCGCACGGTCACCCGCGTAGGCGCCGCGGCGGATGTCGCCCATCGATCGCATGCGGCCGATGATGCGGCCGGTGTTGGCCTCGGCGAGCTTGTGTTCGACCAGCTTCATGACTTCGTCGCGACGGCCCGGCTCGGTGCGCACGACATAGGGCGAGAACGTGCCATAGGGCATGTACGCCGGCACGAAGGTCGAGTACTCGATCGTGTCGCTGTCTGCCCAGGGCTGCTGCAGGCGCTCGACGATGCCGATGATCGTGCTTGGCTCGGTTTCGGTGAGGTAGAGATGCTTGCCGATCGCGTCACCCTCGGGGAACACACGCTCGGCCAATGCACGCGTGATGATGACGACCTTCGGACGCAGCTGGTCGCCGAAGGCGACTTCATCGACTTCCTCGGGCTTGAAGTTGCGTCCAGCGACGAGGTTTACACCGAACGAATCGAGACCGTGGTCGTCCACGATGTAGAGCGCCATCATCGTGGTGCCGGTGCGCTGGTTCGGTTCCAGGTTCACGCCCGTGCTCCAGCCGCCGCCGGTCAGCGGCAGCGAGTTCGTCGTACTCGCATCGAAGACGCCGGGCAGGCTTCGCAGGAGGGCGAGGTCGGCTTTCTGCACCGCGCGCGCATCGAAACCCGGTGTGAAGCCGTTGCTGCTGAACCAGAACGTGTCGGCCTCGTTCATGCCACTTGGGCGATCCATCTGTGCGAAGCGCTGGCTGATGATGAACAGCGCATTGCAAGTGATCGCCAGCGTCAGCGCGACTTGCAGGCCGATCAGGATCATCGCGACCTTGCTGCGCATGAGCGCGGAGAGGATAGGGCGGATTTCCATGGCTCTGTATCCGGGAATGGGGATTTGGGAATGGGCAAGGTCGGAGAACGGGGAATGGGGAATAGAGAATGGTCGGAACAGGAATGCAGAGCGAACCACTGCTTCAACCATTCCCTGTTCCCGATACCCAATTCCCGGCTCAATCACATCTTCAGTTGCGTCGCCGGTTGCACCCGACAGGCGCGCCAGGTCGGGTAGAGACCGGCGAGCACCGCGGAGATGATGGCGAGAACGACGGTCACGGCGATCATCGTCCAGTCGAGCTGGGCGACCGTGCGGTAGTTCGGATAGAGCGCACGCACGGCGATCAGGCCGAGTCCGGTCAGGCCGAGGCCGACGATGCCGCCGCTCAGGCCGACCACGCCGGACTCGACCAGGAACTGGGTGAACACGTCGCGGCGGCTGGCGCCGAGCGCACGGCGCAGGCCGATTTCTCCGGACTTGCGCGTGAACTTGGCGAGCAGCAAGCCGATCGTGTTGACCAGGCAGACGAGGAGGAAGGCGAAGGCGAGGCCGGTCTGCACCTCGACGTCGCGGGGGACGACGCGCTGGTTGGCCATCCACTCGGTCACGTTCGGCAGGCGGTTGTTGAGCGGTCGCTCGAAGCGGCCGAGCTTCTTCTGTTCGTTGACGTAACTGTCGAGGAAATCCTTGTATTCGGCGAGGCGGGCAGGGGTATCGAGCTGCACCCACATCTGCAGCCACACGCAGTCGGAGGCGAGGTACGAATCCCAGCCGTCGCCGGGTGAGCGGAAGCACTGGTTGTTGCCGCTCGCGCGTTGCTTGAGGTCGATGCCGGTGGTCATGGGAATGAAGAACTGGTCCGGCTCGTTGAAGGCGCCGTTGGTGAGGTCGTAGTACTTCGAACGCAGCGTCCATTCGCCGAGCACGCCGACCACGGTGTAGTCATTGGCGCCCATGCGCACCGTCCGACCGACGCTGTTCTGGCCGCCGAACAATCGTTCGTTGAGTTCGCGGCCGAGTACGACGACACGCGCGTGTTCGGCGTCCTGTCCGCGATCCCACGGTCCGCCGAACGCGAACGGCGGCTCGAACATCGCGAAGAAATCGGACCAGGTCACGCGGCCCAGCGACTGGAATGGCTTGACCTCGGGGTTCTCCGGCTGCACCGCCAGCGACAGCTTGAACATCGCCGCCTGGCGATCGGCCTTGCCGGCTTCCATCAGGGCGGTCGCATCGCGATAGGTCACTTGGTCGGGCGGGCTGCCGTCCTCATCGAACGGCTCATCCGCGCTCCAGTTGTCGAGTTGGACGTAGTGGAGCTTGTCGCTCTTCCAAGGGATCGGATCGCTGCCCATGAGGTGCATGACGGTCAGTGTGGTCATGCTCGCGGCGATGCCGAGCGCGATACCGAGGACCATCAGCGCCGTGAGGACCGGATTCCTGCGCAGGCTGCGCAGGCCGAGCTGGAGGTAGTAGTTGAACATGCGGGCCAGGGATTGGAGGTGAGGGGCGAGGGTGCGGAATGCGCGCGAGTCAGGCGAGTGTTGCGCGGGCCGGCTGCTGCGTTCGCGCGCGCCGTTCCTCGGCGCTCGCGACCAGGCTCGGTTCGGATTCGAAGTCGGTGACCTGGCCGTCGATGACGTGGACGTTGCGATGCGCGCGCGCGGCGAGTTCGGGGTCGTGGGTGACCATGACGATCGTCGTGCCCTGGCGGTTGACCTCCTCGAGCAGTTCCATGACGCCGCGCGCCATCAGCGAATCGAGATTTCCGGTCGGCTCGTCAGCCATGAGCAGGCGCGGCGAGCCGGCCAGCGCGCGCGCGATCGCCACGCGTTGTTGTTGGCCACCGGAAAGCTCCGACGGATAGTGCTTCATGCGCGAGGCGAGGCCGACGTGGGTCAGGGCCTCTTCGATGCGACGCCGGCGGTCGGTGGCGCTGAAGCCGCGATAGCGCAACGGCACGTCGACGTTGTCGAACAGGTTGAGGTCCGGAATCAGGTTGAAGCTCTGGAAGATGAAGCCGATTTTCTCATTGCGCAGCCGTGAGCGGGCCTTGTCGTCGAGTCCGCGCACGTCGACGCCGTCGAGGGTGTATTCGCCACCGCTGAACTCCTCGAGCAGGCCGGCGATGTTGAGGAAGGTCGTCTTGCCGGAACCCGACGGCCCGGTGACGGCAACGAATTCGCCGTCGCGCACGTGGATCGAGAAATCGCGCAACGCATGCGTCTCGATCAGATGGGTGCGGTAGACCTTCTGCAGGTGGGTCATCTTGAGCATCGGCTGCGCCTCGCTGGAGTTCGGATTTGGGGATGAGGATCGGTGGAGACGGTGATCAGGGTTCGGCAAAGTCACGATGTGCAGTCGGGTGGGCTTCGGTGCGGCTACGGTTCCCACTCCGCATGCCGGACTCACTCCCGGTGTTCAGTTCAGGGCGACACGCTGCACCCCGTTGAAGCGATCGGTGCCGGAGATGACGATGCGGTCTCCTTCCTTGACCCCGGCGAGGATCTCAACGGCGTTGAGGCTGGTCGCGCCGATCTGGATCGGGGTACGCTCGGCGACATCGCCGCGCACGATATAGGCGACGCGGCCGGCACCCGTATCGACGAACGGGCCACGCTCGACGATCAGGGTGTCGGGGTGTTCGTCCATCAGGATGCGCGTGGTCAGGCGCTGGTTCTGGCGCAGGCCGGCCGGCTTGTTGTCGCCAAGGCGGATGCGACCGGTGACCTGGCCATCGATCACTTCGGGCGACACCGCGCTGATCTCGCCTGGGTACTTGCCCGAACTGTCCTGGATCTCGGCCGGCATGCCGATCGCGAGGTCGTGGGCGAAGGTTTCCGGCACCTGCACCTCGATCTCGAGCGCGCTCAGGTCGACCACGGTCAGGATCGGCGCGTTGAGCGCGATCGCCGCGCGTTGCTGCGCGATCAACTGGCCAACCTGGCCATCGACCGGCGAACGCAGTTTCAGTTCGTCGACCTGGCGCTCCAGATCGGCGGCGAGCAGGCGCTGGCGGTCGAGGGCGAGGCGCTTGCTCTTCAGCTCGAAGGCGAGCGCCTCGATGTCGAGTTGCATGTCGGCCTCGGCATTGGCGACGTCGATTTCGGCCTTGGCCAGGGCGTCCTGCCGGCGCAGCAGTTCGATCTCCGACATCGCACCGGCCTTGAACGCCTTCTCGGTGCGCTCGACCTCGCGCTGCGCGGTCTGGCGGTCGACCCGCGCCTGGTCGAGCAGCTTCTTCGCTGCGAGCTGCTGCTTGCGATGATCCAGGCTGGCGCGCTGGACTTCGATCTCGAGGCTTTCGCGCGTCGCCTGCTCCTGCTGCAGGCGGTTGCTCAGCTCGGGGCTGGCGATTTCGGCTAGCACGTCGCCCTTCTTGACCTTGTCGCCGGCCTGTACGGCAAGGGTGACTGTGCCGGCGCTGGCCGCGTACAGGGTCGGGCTGACCGCAGCGACGACCCGACCTTGGACGGAGACGTCGCGCACCAGCGTGCCGCGTTTGACTTCGGCGATGCGCAGGCCGCTCATGCTCGCCGCCGAATCGGCCGAGAACAGGCGTGCCGCGACCGGCACGAGCACGGCCAGCACCGCGATCGCACCGACGGCGGCGAGGCCCGGCACGAGCCAGCGTCGGCCGCGCCGGGATTCGACCTTCATCACGCGGTCTTGTGCCGAGGTATCGCGGATCATCCGGTTTCTCCCGCGCCGGACGGCGGCGCACGGGTTCGATTCAGCAACTAGCGTGCCATCCGCAAGACATTGATGACCAAGATGTTTTTCTCGAGGCGTGTGCCGCGGACAGTGTCCGAATGCTGTCGCGGACAGGGGGCGGACAGCGCAGGCCGTGGTCGCGGGGAAACGTGACCGGGGCTGCGGCGCGAGTCACAAGGCGTCGTCTGGCGTCACCGCCCGCAGGCGGCCGTCGGCGTCCATCCGGTGTGTGGCCTGTGCTGGCGTCGCGGCGATGGACACGGCATGCAGGGACGTGCCGCGCCAGGCCGGAACGGCGTTGACGAAGCGTTGCAGCATCCATGCCGCGGAGGGATCGGTGGCAGTGATGCGCAGCGGTTGGCCCTGCGCATCGTGTACGGCCGCAGCGAGTGCCGAGTGGAATGCCTGCTCGGCGACGCCGACCCTGTGCATCGCGAACATCACCTGCATGCCATGCAAGGCAGTGATGGCAGCGGCGACGCAAACCACGATGCGGGCCGGCCGAGGCAGGCTTGACCACGCGAGTGCGGGAATGGCGATCGCAGCGGTGCTGGCCATGTAGGCATAGTGGTTGTACGCAATGCCGAGAACGAGCACCGGCGCGAGCAGGCCGAGCTGGAGCACCAGCCAGGCCACCGGTAGCCAGCGATTTGCGCTGGCCAGCGCAGCGAGGAAGGCGCACAACACGACGCCCGCGGCAGCGATCCGGGCTGCGCTCTTGGCGAGCACCGGCGCCGCTTCGAGCAGCGGTGGCATCGCCGGAAACAGCAGGTACTCAAGCACACGTCGCGGCATGCGGTCGGCCGACCAGGCGTAGGCTGGATCTGCGCTGCCCGCCTGTGCGAGCACCGGCCAACGTAGGCCGAGGTAGGCGAGCACGAGCACTGCAGAGGTGACGACGACCAGCGCGCTGAATCGGGGATTGCGGGTGCGCCATGCAGCGGCAGCGAGCAACACGGGCAGGACGACGGCCGACTCCTTCGCCATCAAGGCCAGGGCGACGAGGACAAGGATCACGAGCAGGGCAGTGTTCGATTGCCGTGGCGAAGCATCCGGTCCGATGCTTCGCGACAGCAGCACCGAGCCAAGGCCGGCCAGCACGACGAGCAGATCGGCAAGCGTCGCCGTCCAGCCGTGCGTGTAGACCACATAGGGATTCGAAGCGAAGGCAAGACAGGCGGCCAGCGTTGCACGTTGCGATGCACCGAATCGCAGCATGACGGCACCGAGCAGGGCGGTATTCGTGGCGCCGAGGGCGACGAACGCGGCGTGCATGATCCACGGTGTGGCCGCAAACGCCCACGCCAGCAGCAACCACAGATTGAAGGTCAAGGGCCGATATTGGAACGCCGAGACGTCACCCCAGGCCAGCCATGGCAGGTCAGCAGCGCGCGTGACATCGGCACGCGCCCACCATTGCAGTTCGTCCGCCGCGAAGTAGCCAGGATTGAAGACGAGCGGTGCCTGCACCACGAACACGGCAACGAAAACGGTGACGGCGACGGGCAGGAGTCGTACCGGGTGGCTGGCGTTGGACGACATCGGCGCTCGGACCGCGGCGGGTAGAGGCGTGATTCAAGCACAACAGGCGCGCCGGCATGCACCGGGTAGCAGCGGTCGAGGATTCATCCAGTGGTGTGTTCGAGCGCCTCGCGCAGCACGATCGCCTGGTTGCCGGTTGCCGAGCGCGCACCATAGACGAGGGTAATGCGCTTCCGGCCGGCGGCGTCGAGCAGGGCGTGCAACTGCGCGCGCGCCTGCGGTGTGGCGAGTTCGGCAAGGTAGCGCTTGCGAAACTCGTCCCAGCGTTCCGGCATGTGCCCGTACCAGCGGATCAGGTCGGCACTCGGCGCCAGCTCGCGCACCCATGCATCGAGGGCGAGCACGTCCTTGCTGCGCCCGCGCGGCCAGAACCGATCGACCAGTACGCGATAGCCGTCGTGCGGGGTCGGGTCGTCGTAGGCGCGTTGCAGTGCAATCACAGGTTTCTTCGTCATCGTCATTTCCCGGGAGGTGGAAACAGCACAGTGCGTACGCGTTCGCGCAGTTGCGGCAGCACGTCGCGCTCGAACCACGGGTGGCGCTGCCGCCAGGCGGTGTTACGTGGCGATGGATGTGGCAGCGGGAAATACTTCGGGCCGTAGTCGGCGAAAGCGGCGACCGTTTCGGCCAGCGTCGACTTGCGTTGCGCTCCGAGGAAGTGGCGTTGCGCGTACTGGCCGATCAGCAGCACGAGTTCGATGTTCGGCAGTTGCGCCAGCAGGGCATCGAACCACAGCGGAGCGCACTCGGGGCGTGGCGGCAGGTCGCCACCGCCGCCGCGGCCCGGATAGCAGAAGCCCATCGGCAGGATCGCGACCTGTGCCGGATCGTGGAAGCGCGCGAGATCGAGGCCGAGCCATTCGCGCAGGCGCAGGCCGCTGGCGTCGTTCCACGGTATCCCGCTCGCATGCACTTTCGCGCCCGGCGCCTGGCCGACGATGAGCAATCTGGCATCGGCACCGGCCTGCACGACCGGGCGTGGCCCGAGCGGGAGATGCGCAGCGCAGACGCTACAGGCACGCACTGCCGCGAGCAGGCCGGCGAGGTCGCCCGCCCGTGCGCGCCGCCCCGTTTTCACCGGTACCGCCAGCGCCTTCATGCTGGCGATTCTACGCCCGTGATGCGGGTATGGCGTTTGCGCCTCGGCGTGCGGGCTGGTGTTCGTTGCGCCGGCTCGACAGATGGCCGGTTTGCCATCGCCGTCACGCCTTGATCTGCGCCCGCACGGGACGGTGACGCCGTTGTGGAATGGATCCGAGCATCCTGAATGTCCGTCTCGTCACGTCATTGCGGAACTGGCAGGGAGCGCTGGCGCAGCAGGACGGTGTTGCCTGTGGCGCCATGGCCCGCCCACGGCCCGGACGATGCGTGGCCAGCGCATGCGCGACATGCGCGCGTTTCGAGCGGAGAATGGGCCTGCCCTCCCTTGCGAGACCAGGACCATGCCCGACCATGTGCAAGTCCCCGCCACTGACGGTTGGACCGTCACCGGCATCCAGACGCGGACCGCCGACGGCGCGCACTCGCGAGTCGAGATCGTGATCCGCGGTCGGGTCGAGGGTCGCGTCGACCGTGGTGGCGGCGTCGACCGGCTGCGTTTCTCGGTCTGGGATGATGGCCAGGAGATGGATTTCAGGATCGTCGATGTCCCGCTCGGCAGGGCCGGCGTCGTCAACGTGCGTCTAGGCTTTGATGGCCGCTACGCCATCGAGGCCGATGGTATTGGTATCGCGATCATCGCGGGTTCCGACCCGGACGGCGAACGCATCTTCGACCTCGATCCGTTTTTTCCGGAAGTGGCCGGATAGCGGGCTGGACGGCCGGGCGATGCGGGTTTGGCCGCCCGATTCCATGCGGCCAGCCCGGAGTCAGGTTCACTTTCGACAAGCCGATCGGTCTGGTTCCGTTCGAGGATGTTCTGATCAATCCCGCACAGGACGGTGACGCCGTTGAGGGATTGATCAGAACATCCTAAAGGGGGCGGTCACCGAATTGCGTAGGGTGAGGTAACCCACATTCGGAGATTTTCCCGTGCGTGCCTGCCTTCTGTCCGCGATACTCGCCGCCCTCGTGTTCGCCCTGCCAGCTCGTGCCGACATGGGCATCGGTGGTATTGCGCGTTCCGGGCAGGTCAATCTGCCGCTGCGGATCTTCGGCCCCGAGGTCAACGGCACGGGTGCGGCGTCCTGGGAGATGAGCGGTCCGGCTATGGGTGCCCAGGACACCCAATGGGTAACCTATGAGCCGAACGAGCGCCTGCTCTACCTTTCGGACTTCTACGGTCGGGCGATCCGCGTGTATCCGGCGTTCGCCACCGGCAACGTCGCCCCGCTGCGCGTCATCAATCCGCCGGTGCTCTCGCAGACGCGTGCTAACGCGCCGGTATTCGCCCACGACGAACTCGGTGTCATCACCACCAACTGCTGCATCGCCACGTATCCGCTGCACGGCAATGGCGACACGGTTTCGCCTATCCGCACGATCCTGTGGGGCGGTGGCTCGAATCAGACCACCCAACTCAACAGCCCCGCCTCACTGACCTACCTGCCTGACAGCGACGAATACGTGGTCATCGATTTCGAGCCCGGCACCAACGCGAGCCGCGTCATCTTCCACGCGCGAACGGCCAGCGGCTACACGGCACCGACGCGCACGATCACCGGCAACGGCGTCGCCGGCGCCGTCGGCATCGCCCACGATCCACGCACCCATCTCCTCTACGTGCTCGCGAAAACGACGCTCGCCGACTCCAGCCTGATCGGTCGCGTCGCCATATTCCCCGACACGGCCAGCGGCAATGCGGTGCCGCTCTACACGATCGCCGGCGGGCTTACCCAACTCAACCGTCCAGCCGGCCACTACTTCATCGGCATCGGCCATGATCCGTACGAACGCCGCATCATGGTCAGCAGCAGCTCGTCAACCGGTTCGGCCGACCACCGCGTGATCGTCTTCAATGAGGACGCGGCCTACAACGCCGTACCACTGCGCGACCTCTCTGGTGACACGCTCAGTCCGGGCTATCTCGGCACGCCGTTCGGCGTGCCCTCGTGGGACGTCATCTACCGCAACGGCTTCGACCTCCCGCCGCCGGAGTGAGGGGCACAAGGCGTGCGGCGGACCCGTGCTGCGTGTCGCTGTCCCGGTTCCGGCGCCGCCATTGCGGGATTGTCCAGAGCATCCCCAGTCGCTTCAGGCGTGCGGCGGGTTCCTACCCGCACTTTGAGTACCCGCAGTTAAGACAGGTCGCGCAGCCGTCCATGATGATCATGGCCGTGGTGTTGCATTTGTGGCAGAGGGTGGCGCCAGGGGGGAACGAGGCGGTGGAGCCTTCTTCCGCGGGGGAAGGCGAGACCCTGGACCCCGACGTGCGCCGGGTTGACGCTTCATCCGCTGAAGGCGCAGAGGCACCCTCGCTCACGCTAGGTTTTTTTTTTGTGCGGTTTTCGTAGGCGGCTCGCTTTTCGGCGACGAGCTTCTTCTG
Source organism: Dokdonella sp. (assembly GCF_019634775.1). Taxonomy (NCBI): domain Bacteria; kingdom Pseudomonadati; phylum Pseudomonadota; class Gammaproteobacteria; order Lysobacterales; family Rhodanobacteraceae; genus Dokdonella; species Dokdonella sp. The sequence continues at coordinate 178,330 of NZ_JAHCAS010000001.1, read as the reverse complement.
CGCCTCGTCGAGTTCGGGGTCGTGCAGGAGGCCAATCATCTTCATGTGCTGCTCGATGACGGCTCCGAGTTCGGCGACGATGCTCGGCATGTACACACCGCCGGCCTTGAAGTAGCCGCCGCGTGGGTCGAACACGGCCTTCAGTTCCTCGACGAGGAAGGTGACGTCGCCGCCTTTGCGGAACACGGCGGACATGATGCGGGTGAGGGCCACGATCCACTGGAAGTGGTCCATGTTCTTCGAGTTGATGAATACCTCGAAGGGGCGACGCAGTTCGTGTTCAGTGCCCTGGTTCAGCACGATGTCGTTGATCGTGACGTAGAGGGCGTGCTCGAACAGCGGCGATTTGATCTTGTAGGTGGCGCCGATCAGGGTCTCGGGGCGCTCGACCTTTTCGTGCATCTGGATCACTTCGGCGGTCGGCGTGACCGGCGTGGCGCTCTCGTCGGAGGCCGGGGCGGCCTTGGCGGGTTCGTCCGGCTTGACGACGCTGTAGCCCGTGATCTTCTTGGTGATCTTCATCGTGGTGTCTGTGTCTGTGTGTTGGATGCCACAACCAGGGCGCCACGTGGGCGCCCTGGTGGGCAAGGAAATGAGGATCAGGCTTTCTTCTTCGCAGCCTTTTTCACGGCTTTCTTCGCCACCTTGCGGGCCGTCTTCTTCACGGCCTTCTTTGCGGCCTTCTTTGCGGCCGGTTTCTTCGCAGCCTTTTTCGCAGCCGGTTTCTTGGCGGCCTTCTTCGCTGCCTTCTTCGCGTCGGCTTCCTTCTCGGCCTTGCTCTTGCGGGCAAGGTCGGCGCGGTGGGCGCGGGCGTAGTCCTGGATGTCCTTGAACGTGCCGTCGGCGTTGCGGACGGCATAGAGCTTCTTGCCTGCACTGCTGCGCAGGACGGTGCGTTTTGTTGCCATGCACGACTCCGTTGCGGCTGGGGCGTGGACGTCACCGGCCGGCGCCGCAGGGCCGGCCGATGGCGTACGCGGCCTGCGAAGTTACCTGCGCTTGCCGGCCTTTTTGGTGGCCTTCTTTGGTGCGGCCTTCTTCGCGACCTTCTTGGCGGCCTTCTTCGGTGCGGCCTTCTTCGCGACCTTCTTGACGGCCTTCTTCGGTGCGGGCTTCTTCGCGACCTTCTTGGCGGCCTTCTTCGGCGCGGCCTTCTTCGCGACCTTCTTGGTGGCCTTCTTCGGAGCGGCCTTCTTCGCGACCTTCTTGGCGGCTTTCTTCGGTGCGGCCTTCTTCGCGGCAACCTTGGCCTTGACCTTCTTGACCGCCTTCTTCACGGCCTTCTGCGCCGACTTCGCAGCGGCGACGACCTTCTTCTCGGCCTTTTCCTCGGTCTTCTTGACCTTGGCGACGACGGTCTTGACCGTGCGCGCCGCCTGCTTCTTCGCCTTCTGCACGCCGGTGGCGACCTTCTTGCCGGTGGCGACGACGGCATCCTTGGCGTCGCTGGCGACGTTGCTGACGAAAGCGGCTGCGCTGCTGGCCGCGTCCGCGATCGCGCTGCCCATTTGGCTGGCGCCTTCCTTGATCTCGTCGATGGTGCTTTCGTTGCTCATGTTCCCCTCTCCGCTACTGGTTGGTACCCGTGGTTTGACGACGTTTCCGGTGGCGACGCGGCGCGTGCGCCACGTCTGCCGCCGCTTCAGAACTTGCCGTAATAGCCTTCCTTCAAGGCGTCGAACAGGTTGGCCGCGGTGTGCACTTCGCCGTCGTACTCGATCTGTTCGTTGCCCTTGACCTCCACCGTCGTGCCGTCTTCGAGTTCGAAGCGGTAGAGGGTGTTCTCCAGATCATGCTCCTTCACGAGCACTCCTTGGAAGGCCGCCGGGTTGAACCGGAACGTGGTGCACCCTTTCAGCCCCTGCTCGTGGGCATAGCGATAGATGTCCTTGAAGTCCTCGTAGGGGTACGAGGTGGGGACGTTGGCGGTCTTGGAAATCGAGGAATCGACCCATTTCTGCGCTGCGGCCTGGATATCGACGTGCTCGACCGGGCTGATGTCGTCGGCGGCGACGAAGTAATCCGGCAGCTTCTCCTCGGGCTTGTCCGAGAACGGCATCGCCCGGCCGTTGATCAGCTCGCGATAGGCCAGCAGCTCGTAGCTGTAGACCTCGACCTTCTCCTTGGACTTCTTGCCCTCGCGGATGACGTTGCGGCTGTAGTGGTGGGCGAAGCTCGGCTCGATGCCGTTGGAGGCGTTGTTGGCCAGGGACAGGCTGATCGTGCCGGTCGGGGCGATCGAGGAATGGTGGGTGAAGCGTGCGCCGACCTCGGCCAGCTCGGCGACCAGTTCCGGGGCGACCTCGGCCACGCGCTGCATGTAGCGGCTGTACTTCGCGTGCAGGATGCGGCCGGGGATCATGTCGCCGACCTTCCAGCCATCGCCGGCCATCTCCGGACGCTTGCGCAGCATCTCGCCGGTTACGGCGAACTCGCGGGAGAGGATCGGCGCCGGGCCCTTCTCCTTGGCCAGGCCGAGGGCAACCTCCCAGCCGGCCACGGCCATTTCGCGGGCGACATCCTCGGTGAACGCGCAGGCTTCCTTCGAACCGTAGCGCATCTTCAGCATCGTCAGGGTCGAGCCGAGGCCGAGGAAGCCCATGCCGTGGCGGCGCTTGCCGAGGATTTCGTCACGCTGCTGCTCGAGCGGCAGGCCGTTGATCTCGACGACGTTGTCGAGCATGCGCGTGAACACGCGCACGACTTCCTTGTATTCCTCCCAGTCGAAGCGCGCCTTCGGTCCGAACGGATCGCGCACGAAGGTGGTCAGGTTGACCGAACCGAGCAGACAGGAGCCATAGGGTGGCAGTGGCTGCTCGCCACAGGGGTTGGTCGCGCGGATGTGCTCGCACCACCAGTTGTTGTTCATCTCGTTGACGCGGTCGATCAGGATGAAACCGGGCTCGGCGTAGTCGTACGTCGAGACCATGATCATGTCCCAAAGGTGGCGTGCGCGAATGTGGCCGTAGATCTTGCAGGCGACCAGGCCGTCGTCGCGCACGACGTAGTTCTTCGTGGTCGGCCATTCGCGCCAGGTCACCTTGCCGGCGTCGGCGAAGTCGATCTCGTGCTGCTCCTTGACGTGCACCGGGAACACCAGCGGCCAGTCGGCATCGTCCTTGACCGCCTGCATGAAGCCGTCGGTGATCAGCAGTGAGAGGTTGAACTGGCGCAGGCGCCCGTCCTCGCGCTTGGCGCGGATGAATTCCTTCACGTCCGGGTGCGAGACGTCGAACGTGCCCATCTGCGCGCCGCGGCGGCCGCCGGCGGAGGACACGGTGAAACACATCTTGTCGTAGATGTCCATGAAAGACAGCGGGCCCGAGGTGTAGGCGCCGGCGCCGGACACGTACGCGCCGCGCGGGCGCAGCGTGGAGAATTCATAGCCGATGCCGCAGCCGGCCTTCAGCGTGAGCCCGGCCTCGTGGACCTTGTCGAGGATGTTGTGCATCGAATCCTCGATCGTGCCCGACACGGTGCAATTGATCGTCGAGGTCTTCGGCTTGTGCTCGGCGGCGCCCGCGTTCGAGGTGATGCGCCCGGCCGGGATCGCGCCGCGCCGCAACGCCCACAGGAAGCGTTCGTACCAGTAGGCCTGCTTTTCTGCATCGGCTTCGACGTCGGCCAGCGCTCGTGCAACGCGCTGGTAGGTGTGGTCGATGCTGGCGTCGACTGGGGTCCCTTGCTTGGACTTCAGCCGGTACTTCTTGTCCCAGATGTCGTGTGAGGCGGGTTGCAGTGGAATCGCGACCGCGCCGCGCGCGAGTCCTTCAAGACGCACCGTACTCATTGCCTGGGTGTCCTCCCGCTGGTTCTTGTTCCGGGCGGATCGCCCGGTGTCGTGTTGCTGAGCCATGTCGTTGGCCACTCGCACATGGACGGATGCAAGCACCCCGAGCGGACGCGGATACCGATCCGTCGATCGACTGCTGCCCCCAAACTCTTGTTTCCATCCTGTTGCGGGACCACAACATCTTGTGGTTCTGGCATGGCTACCCGTACCGTACGCCGGTGCCCGGTGACTTGTAAAGGGATGCGACGGAAAGTTGCCCTGTCGAGGGGGATGGAGCCGGACGAGAGGTCGCTCCACCGGAACCCCCGCGCCCCGCCGTGGTCACAACGCCGTCCGTCCGCCGGAGTCCCGCATGCGTCCGTCCCTGGTCTCGCTCATCGTCGCCACCGTCGCTGTGCTCGCCGCCAGCGGCGTGCAGGCAAGCCTGCCGCAGTCCGTCGAGGGACAGCCGCTGCCGTCGCTGGCGCCGATGATCGACCGGGTGACGCCGGCGGTGGTCAACATCAACACGAAGACGCGCGTGCAGGTGCGCGACCCGTTCTTCGATTTCTTCAACATGCCGAACGTGCCGCGCGAACGCGTGCAGCAGTCACTGGGTTCGGGCGTCATCGTCGATGCGGCCAAGGGCTACGTGCTGACCAACAACCACGTGGTGCAGGGGGCCGACGACATCGACGTGACCCTGCACGACGAACGCACGCTGAAGGCGAAGGTGATCGGTTCGGATCCGGACACCGACTTGACCGTGCTGCAGATCCCGGCCGAACGCCTTGAGGCGGTGCCCATGGCGGCATCGAGGAACCTGCGCGTCGGCGACTTCGTCGTTGCCATCGGCAATCCGTTCGGGCTTGGCCAGACCGTGACTTCGGGCATCGTTTCGGCACTCGAGCGCACTGGCGTCGGCCGTGGCTACCAGAGCTTCATCCAGACCGATGCCTCGATCAACCCGGGCAACTCCGGCGGTGCACTGGTCAATCTGCGCGGCGAACTGGTCGGCATCAACTCGATGATCTTCTCGCCGTCGGGCGGCAACGTCGGCATCGGCTTTGCGATCCCGAGTGACCTTGCCGCCGAGGTGATGCGCCAGCTGGTCGCCTTCGGTGAAGTCAAGCGCGGCGCGCTCGGCATCGATACCCAGGACATCACCCCGGAACTGCTGCGCATGCTCGCGCTCGACACCGCGCGTGGCGCGGTGGTGACGCGGGTACGCAACGGCTCGCCGGCAGCCGAGGCGGGCCTCCGGCCCGGCGACGTCGTCACCAGCGTCAACGGCAAGACCATTGCCTCGCGCCAGGACCTGCACAATATCGAGGGGCTGAGCCCGATCGGCAGCGTGTTGACCCTCGGCGTGCGTCGTGACGGCCAGCCTTTGACGATGGCGGTGGCGCTGAAGGCGGCGCAAGTCAACACTGCACGCGGCGCCGATCTCGATCCGCGCCTGGCCGGCGTCCAGCTTGCCGACCTCGCAGCCAACCAGCGCCGGCGTGGCCTGGCCGGTGGCATCGCGGTGAAGAACGTTGCCCAGGACAGCCGTGCCTGGAGCAGCGGCCTGCGCCCGGGCGACATCATCGTCGGCGTCAACCAGCGCGATGTCGAGGACACGGACAATCTCGCCGATGCGCTTGCGCGTCGTCCGCGCCAGCTTCTACTGACCGTGGTGCGCGGGCAGAGCGCGTTCTATCTGCTGCTGCAGTAGCCCCGGCGAACGCAATGTGAGCCCCTGTAGGAGCCCGTTCACGGGCGATGCTCGTTGCCGCTTTCGTACTGAAAAGCATCGCCCCTGAAGGGGCTTCTGCGAAAATGGCGAGAGGGGTATGGGCCTTCGTGTTGCCGACTCCGCTGCTCTGCGCCACGCCGGCCGCGTGGTAAGGTTGCGCCTTCGTTTTCGAGCCGGTTTTTCCATCCATCCATGCATGTTTTCCGCTTGCAATCGTTGTTCACGTTCCTTGTAGCAACCACGCTCGTGATCGCGGGCTCCGCCTTGGCGCAGGGGTCTGCTGCCAGGCCCGTCGCGAAGAAGCCCACGGCCTTCGTGCCGGCGACGACGATCGTCTGGCGTGGCGACATCGTCTCGGCGCGCGGTTTCACCAACGACCTCGTCAACGAGTTCCGCAAGGAGAAAAGAGGGCTGCTGACCGTACAGACGTTCAGCACGATCTCCGGCATCGACGGCGTGCGTGCCGGCACCGCGGACATTGCCGGCGTGGCGCGGCCGATGCACGAGAAACGCGAGGAGGAGCGGGAGCTCGTGTTCCAGCCGGTGGCGCTCGACGCGATCGTGCCACTCACCCACCCGCGCAACCCGGTTTCGAACCTCACGCTTGCACAGTTGCGCCAGATCTACCTCGGTCGCATCAACAACTGGAAGGAGCTCGGTGGTGCCGACGCTGCGATAAACCTCTATGCCGTGGCGGCGCCGCTCGATGGCGTCGAGTTCAGTTTCCGTCGCCTGATGTACAAGCGTGGCGAGCAGAAGGTGGCCGCACCGCGCCTCTACCTCAATACCAGCAAGCTCGAGGAGGCGATTGCGATCGACCCCGCCGGCCTCGGTCTGTCGACATTGTCGAGCAGCTACGCCAACAAGGGCGTGAAGTTGATGACGGTCGAGGGGCGCACGGCCAGCACGCCGACCATCGCCGACGGCAGCTATCCGCTGTTCACCACGCTCTACGTGACCCATCGTGCCGACGCACCGAACATTGCGGCGATCGAGGACTTCGTGCTGTTCCTCGACTCGCCGACCGCGCATGCGGCGATGCGCCGCCATCAGCTCGTGCCGTATGCCGAGGCTGGCGACATCCATGCGCGCGACGGCGAGCGTCTGGCCTTCATCGACGCGGCCATCGTCGATGTGACGCCGGCCGACGTCGCGGCAATGCCGCGCACGCGCGATCCGATCATGTCGGCACCGCGAGCCACGCTCGAATCACGCATGCGTGCCGCCCCGACCGCCGAGTCGACCCAGGCCGCACGCGAGAATCTTGCGCGTGCCGAGGCGGAGAAGGCTGCCCGCGAAGCCGAGCGCGCCGCCAAGTCCAAGCCGAAGCCCTGAGCAGGCGGCGCGATGGACATCCGCGCGATCTCACTCGATCTCGACGACACCCTGTGGCCGATCGCGCCGGTCATGCAGCACGTCGAGCGCAGCGTCGATGCGTGGCTGCGCGAACACTGCCCCGAGGTCGCCGCAGCCTGGCCGATCGAGGCCTTGCGCGCCCTGCGCGACGAGGTCGCGCGCGATCATCCAGAGCACGCCCACGACTTCCGTGCCCAGCGCAAGCTGACCCTGCGCCGCGCATTCGCTCCGTTCGGGCTCGGCGAGGACTGGGTCGAACGCAGCTATGCGATCTACGTGCGTGCACGCAACGAGGTCGACTGTTACGCCGATACCGTGCCGGCACTCGCCGCCCTGGCCGCACGCCTGCCGCTGGTCAGCATCAGCAACGGCACAGCGGAACTCGAGCGCATCGGTCTGGGAGAACACTTCCGCTTCAGCGTCGCCGCCTGTGACGTCGGCGTGGCCAAGCCGGCGCCGGCGATCTTTCACCATGCCTGCGCACGCCTCGGTCTCGCGCCGTCACAGGTGCTGCATGTCGGCGACGATCCACACACCGATGTGGCGGGCGCGCACGCCGCCGGCCTGCATACGGTCTGGATCAACCGCAACGAGGCGACGTGGAGCGGCGATGTGGCACCCGACCTGGTCGTGCACGACCTCGGTGAACTGGCCGCCTGGCTCGCCATGCGCACCTGAACCCTGTTGACGAGGATATCGATGGATGCCCTGATTCCAGTCGCCGCCGCGAACCATCCGGTTCCGCTCATCGCCGTCGATGCGATCGGCTTCGATGCCATCGTCGCCAAGCTGGGCGAAGCGGCACGTGCAGCGTGCACGGCCAACGGCTTTTCCGGCGAGGACGGGAGGTTTCTTGCCGTCAGCGCGGCCGATGGCACCACCGTCATGCTGGCTGGCTGCAGCGAGCGCAACGGCATGTACGCGCTGGCCAGCCTGCCGCAGGTGCTGCCGGTGGGCGACTACCTGCCCGACGCGCGCGGCCTCGCCCTCGATCCTGTCCGGGCCGCACTTGGCTGGGCACTGGGCGCATATCGGTTCACGCGCTACCGCGTGCCGACGCGTGCGGTGGCACGCCTGGCCGTCGATGCGGACGTGCGCGCCACGGTGGCGCCGTTCGTCGAGGCGGTGTATCAGGTACGCGACCTCGTCAACACGCCGACCCAGGACATGGGTCCGGCCGATCTCGCCGGCGCCGTGCGCGCCCTCGCCGAGCGGTATGGCGCAACCTATCGGGAATGGAGCGGCGGCGAGCTGCTCGAACAGTTTCCGACCATCCACGCGGTCGGCCGCGCCGCCAGTGCCGAGCGCCAGCCACGTTTCGCCACGCTGACGCATGGGCCGGCCGACGCGCCGCATGTCGTCATCATCGGCAAGGGCGTGTGCTTCGACACCGGCGGCCTCGACCTCAAGGCGGCCGATGGCATGCGCTGGATGAAGAAGGACATGGGCGGCGCCGCGCACGCGATCGCATTGGCCGGGCTCGTCCTGGCGGAACAACTGCCGGTCCGCTTGACCCTGGCCATTCCGGCGGTCGAGAACGCGGTCTCCGGCGATGCCTTCCGGCCTGGCGAGGTGATCCGCACACGGGCCGGCTACATGATCGAGATCGACAACACTGATGCGGAGGGCCGCTTGGTACTCTGCGATGCGCTGGCCTGGGCCGGCGAGCAGAAGCCCGACCTCGTCGTCGATTTCGCCACCTTGACCGGAGCCGCGCGCGTCGCTCTGGGGCCGGAGCTGCCGGCGCTGTTCTGCAACCGCGACGAGATCGCCGAAGCCATGCTTGAGGCAGCGCGCGCGACCCAGGATCCGCTGTGGCGCCTGCCGCTGTGGCGGCCGTACCTGAGCATGCTCGATTCGCATGTCGCCGATCTCGCCAATTCCGGCGCCTCGCGCCATGCAGGTGCGATCACCGCCGCGCTCTACCTCGAACGCTTCGTGCCGGAAGCGACTGCCTGGACGCATCTCGACGTGTACGCCTGGAACGATGCGAACAAGCCCGGCCGGCCGCGCGGCGGCGAGGCCCAGGGCCTGCGCGCGCACTTCGAATTCCTGAGGCGGCGTTACCGGAGCCCCTTGTCGGAGCCCGTTTAGGGATTGATCGGAACATCCTTTACGGGCGATGCAGTTGTCGATCGCGTCGGAATGCATCACCCGTGAACGGGTTGCTACGAAAGATCACCGCTGTGCGGAGCCCCGTAGCCCCTTCAGCGGCGATGCTCCTCAATTCGTCGCATCGACCTTCGGCACCGGGATGCGTGCGGCGAGTTGGGTATCGTTGCGGATCAGGTCGACCTGATCGATGAGGATATTGGCCGCTTCGTTGAGCACGACGTCGCGGCGTGCCTTGCGCTCCTGCTCGCGCTTGAGGTCGCTGCTGATGCTGCGCTCGTCCGCCTGCAGGCCGTCGTCCTCGGTGGCGGCGACGGCGTGCTCGCCCTCGGTGACGGCGTCGGCTGCCTTCTGTTCGGGTGTGGTGGTTGCCCTGGTCACCGGGTTTTCCGCCGGGATGGCGGTGCCGGCCAGCGCCGCCTCGCGCGCCTTGCGCCGGGCCTCCTGTTCGTTGCGCTCCTTGATCCGCGCATCCTCGTTGAGCGAGATCGTCTTCTTCTCGCGCAGCTTCTTCGCGTCGGCGATCTCCTCGGCGAGGTTCCTCCAGCCCGTGTCCTTCGAGGTGCGCGCATCGTGGCGTGCGACCAGCATCGGCACCAGCGGCTTGAGGTTGGCAACCGGGGAGTAGTCGGCCTTGGCGATCGAGGTCCACGGCAGGGCGTTGTCGTAGCTCGACTCGCCATAGTCCTCGGCGCCGACGCTCGACGGGAAGTTGATGTCAGGAGTGACGCCACGCAGTTGGGTCGAGCCGCCATCGATGCGGAAGAACTGCTGCACGGTCATCTTGAGGTTGCCGTAGGTCTGCTTCTCGTTGCGCGCCATGTCGTCCATGCTGAGCAGGTTCTGCACGGTGCCCTTGCCGAAGGTCGGCTCACCGATGACGATGCCACGGCCATAGTCCTGGATCGCGGCAGCAAAGATCTCCGAAGCCGAGGCTGAGGCACGATTGACGAGCACGGCGAGCGGGCCGTTCCAGGCCGATCCTGCCCTGCTGTCCGCCTTCACTTCGACACGTCCGCCGGTCTCGCGGATCTGCACGACCGGGCCCTTGTCGATGAACAGGCCGGTGAGGTCGGTGGCTTCGTCGAGCGAGCCGCCGCCGTTGTTGCGCAGGTCGACGATCACGCCATCGACCTTCTCCTCGCGCAGTTCGCCGAGCAGGCGCTCGACGTCGCGCGTGGCGCTGCGGTAGTTGGCTTCGCCGCGGCGGCGTGCGTCAAAGTCCTGGTAGAAGGTCGGCAGCGAGATCACGCCAACGCGGCGCGTGGCGTCGCCCTGTTTGACGTCGATGACCGACTTCTTCGCCGCCTGCTCTTCGACATTGACCTTGTTGCGGGTCAAGGTGAGTGTCTCGTGCTTGCCATCGGGACCCGCCGTCTCGGGCAGGATCTCGAGGCGCACCACGGTACCCTTGGCACCGCGGATCTTGTCGACGACGTCGTCAAGGCGCCAGCCGATCACGTCCACCAGCGGTCCGGACGTACCCTGGCCAACCGCGAGCACGCGGTCGCCGGGCTTGAGGCGGCCGTCGATCGCGGCCGGTCCACCCGGAATGATCTCGCGGATCGCGGTGTATTCGTCCTGGCGCTGCAGCACCGCGCCGATGCCCTCGAGCGAGAGGCGCATGGCGATGTCGAAATTCTGCGAGGCACGTGGGCTGAGGTAGTTGGTGTGCGGCTCGATGGACATCGCGTAGGCGTTCATGAACGTCTGGAAGACGTCTTCGCCGTTGAGCTGGTGGGTGCGGTCGAGGTAGTTCGAATAGCGCTTGTCGAGCGTCTCGCGGATGTCCTTGTCGGCCTTGCCGGCGAGCTTCAGGCGCAGCCAGTCGTTCTTGACGCGCAGGCGCCACAGTTCGTCGAGTTCGGCGCGATCCTTCGGCCAGGGCGCCTTCGCGCGGTCATAGGCGTAGCTTTCGTCCTTGCTGAAGTCGAACGGTTTGGCCAGCAGCTCGCGCGCATGGGTCAGGCGTTCGGCAGCGCGTTGCTGGTAGATCGCGAACATCGCGAACGGTGCGCCGAGGTCGCGCTCGTAGATCGCATCGTCGAGCTTGTCGCGCGTCGCGGCGAAGCCGTCGATGTCGGCCTGGGTGAAGAACAGATGCTCGCCGTCGAGCGAATCGAGGTAGGCGTCGAAGATCTTTTCCGACATCGCATCGTCGAGCGGCACCGGCTTGTAGTGGAAGCGCGACAGGAAGCGCATCGCCCAGATCGCGGCCTCGGCCTGGTCGGAGGTCGGCTTGAGGGCAACCGCCGAGGCGGTCTCGGCGGGCTTGGCCACGGCCGTACCGAGAGCGGTGACGAGGGCCAGGCTCAGAACGATGCGACGCATGCAACTCTCCAGGTCGATCAGGGCGGGCACGGCCCGCCGGTAACGGAATCAGGCGACGTCGACGAAACCGGCCGCGTGGGCCATCTCGTCGGCATGGTAGGACGAACGCACCATCGGGCCGGAGGCGACGTGCTCGAAGCCGAGCGCGTGGCCGTGGTCGGCGAGGGCGGCGAACTCCTCGGGCGTCCAGTAGCGCAGGACCGGGTGATGGTGTGCGGTGGGCTGCAGGTACTGGCCGATCGTGACCATGTCGACATCATGCTGGCGCAGATCGTTCAACGTGCGATGAACCTGGTCGAGGTTCTCGCCGAGGCCGAGCATGATGCCGGACTTGGTCGGGATGTGCGGGTGTTGCGCCTTGAAGCGGCGCAGCAGGTCGAGCGACCACGCGTAGTCGGCGCCGGGCCGCACTTCGCGATAGAGCTCCGGCACCGTCTCGATGTTGTGGTTGAACACGTCCGGCGGATGCGCGGCGAGTGCCTCAAGGGCGCGTTCCATGCGGCCCTTGCCGCGGAAATCCGGAGTGAGGATCTCGATGCGGATGCCCGGGTTCTCGAAGCGCACCGCGCGGATGCAGGCGGCGAAATGCGCGGCGCCGCCGTCGGCGAGGTCGTCACGATCGACCGAAGTGATGACCACGTAGCGCAGGCGCATGTCGCGGATCGTGCCGGCGAGCTTGGCCGGCTCGAGCGGATCGGGCGCCTTCGGTCGGCCATGGGCGACGTCACAGAACGAGCAGCGCCGTGTGCAGACCTCGCCGAGGATCATGAAGGTGGCCGTGCCCTTGCCGAAGCACTCGTGGATGTTCGGGCACGAGGCTTCCTCGCATACGGTGACGAGGCGGTTCTCGCGCAGTTTCGACTTGAGCTGGGCGACGGCGTTGCCCGGCGGGATGCGCACGCGGATCCACGATGGCTTGCGCAGGGTCGGTGCATCGACGAAGGTCGCGCGGTTGCGCGCGATCTTGTCCTCGCCGAGTTGCTTTTCGCCGACCACGGTCAGCGGGATGGTGCGGGTCTCGTTCATGCGGCGTCGACCGCGCCGGTAGCGGTATCGCACCTGCGCATGGGGAGTTCCGCAGCGGCCGGCTGCGGCCGGAAACCGAACTGCCTGGCGAACGCCTCGACGAGGGCATCCTCGACGGCCGCCAGCGAGCCCGGGCCGCCCAAGTCTAGCACCTGGGTCACGGCGAGGCCGCGGAACCCACAAGGGTTGATGCGCCGGAACGGTTCGAGGTCCATGGCCACATTGAGGGCGAGGCCGTGGAAGGTGCAGCCGCGACGCACGCGCAGGCCGAGCGCGCCGACCTTGGCCTCACCGACGTAGACACCGGGCGCGCCTTCACGGCGCATCGCGACGATGTTCCAGTCGGCCAATGCGTCGATGATCGCCTGCTCGATGCGGCAGACCAGTTCGCGCACGCCCAGGCCGAGGCGACGCAGGTCGAGCAGCGGGTAGCCGACGATCTGACCGGGGCCGTGGTAGGTGACCTGGCCGCCGCGCTCGACCTTGACCACCGGGATATCGCCCGGCGCGAGCACGTGTTCGCTGCGCCCGGCCTGGCCGAGGGTGAACACGGGGTCGTGTTCGAGCAGCCAGAACTCGTCGACGGTGTCGGCATCGCGCGCATCGGTGAATGCGCGCATCGCCTCGAGCACGCGTTCGTACGGCTGGCGGCCGAGGCGGCGGACGACGAGCGGACGGGTCATCGCCGCGGTGTGGGGGTCGGAACAGGCATTCACAACGGCATCCTCGCGCGAACGTCCGGGTTTTGCATCCATGCCGGAAGCCATTGCCGGCGCTCCGCTTCGTCGCCGGCGCCTGCACCCAGCGCGCGCCATCGCGGCTGAAGCCGCTCCCACGGAGTGGGCCTCGCCCGTGAACGACGCCTACAAGGTCCAGCGCACCGCCGGGTCGGCGCGCAGGGCGGCGTGGACGGCATCGTAGTGCGCGCGGTCGGGACAGGCGAAGCTGGCCGACACCGACACGTAGTTGCCGGCGCTCGACGGTTTGGTGCGCACGCTGCCCTCGGTGACAGGCAGGCCGAGGCTGCCCAGCACGCCGCGCAGCTTCGCCTCGAGGCCGGCGTCGGCACGGCCGAGCACGGTGACTTCGAATTCACCCGGGAACTGGAAACCCTGGTCGGGATTGCGTGCAGCGAGGTCGCCGAGGTCGCGCATCACGGCTCCTGCGGCGGCACGCTGGTTGCCGCACTGTCGTCACTCTTGAACCAGAGCATGACGCCATGGCCGAGGCGGGTGAAGAAGCCGCCTTCGGGTGCATCGGCGAGGGTGATGATGGGGCGCTCCACGAGCACCTTGCCGTCGAGCTCGACTTTCAGGGAACCGATCGCCTGGCCCTTGGCGAGCGGCGCGATGATCCGCGCGGGCAGGTCCATGCGCGCCTTGAGATCGCCATAGCGTCCGCGCGGCAGCACGATGTTGACGTCCTCGGCGACGCCAACGGCGACCGTGTCAGACTCGCCCTTCCACAATTCCGGTGTGGCCAGCGGTTTCGCCGCTTCGTAGAGGCGGTGCGATTCGAAGAAGCGGAAGCCGTAGTTCAGCAACTCCTGGTTGGCGTCGGCGCGCGCCTTCTCGCTGTCCGCGCCCATGACCACGGCGATCAGGCGCTGGCCGTTGCGCAGGGCCGAGGTGGCGAGGCAGAAGCCCGCTGCGCGGGTGTGGCCGGTCTTGATGCCATCGACGCTGGAGTCACGCCACAGCAGGGTGTTGCGGTTGTGCTGCTTGATGCCGTTCCACTCGAAGTCCTTGATCTTGTAAATCTCGTATTCGGCCGGATAGTCGCGGATCAGTGCGCGCGACAGGATGGCGACGTCGCGCGCAGTCGTGTAGTGGTTCTCGTTCGGCAGGCCGCTGGCGTCGACGTAATGCGTGCCGGTCATGCCGAGCTGCCGCGCGTACTGGTTCATCAGGTCGGCGAACAGCGGCTCGGAACCAGCGGTGTGTTCGGCCAGCGCGATCGCGGCATCGTTGCCGGACTGGATGATCATGCCGTACAGCAACTGCCGCAGCGGCACCTGGCTCCCGAGGGCGAGAAAACTGGTTGAACCATCGGTGCCGGCGCCACCGGAGCGCCAGGCGTTTTCGCTGATCGTGACCATGTCGTCCAGGCTGATCTTGCCGTGCGCGGTTTCGGCCGAAACGACGTACGAAGTCATGATCTTGGTGATCGAGGCCGGCTCGACGCGCAGGTCCGCATTGCCCTCGACGAGGATCTGGCCGGTCGCATGGTCCATCAGCACGAAGCTTTTCGCCGGTGGATTCGGCGGCGGCGGCGCCGGCGCGGGTGTGGCGGCAGGCGCGACCGGCTGTGGCACCGGCTGTGGCGCCTGTGCCTGGGCGAGGCTGGTGGCGACCAGGGTGGTGCCGGCGAGGGCAAGGCTGAACAGCTTCATCTGGGGAAAGGATCCTCGGTTCATTTGGCCGGAAGCGGGCATTGTCGCCCGATCAGTCGTCGATCGCCACGCGCGGTGTACCGAAGCCGAGCCGTTCGAGGCGCTTGCCTGTCGTGTCGGCGGCGTCGATGTCGGCGAGCGGACCGAGACGCACGCGATGGATCGTGCGTCCATCCACGTCGATGGTAACGATACGCACATTGCCGAAGCGTTGTGCGCGCAGCTCGCGTTCGATGCGCTCGGCGTTGGCACGCTCGGCGAACGCGCCGAGCTGCAGGTAGATGTGCGGTTCGCCGGGTGCGACCGGCTGGGGTGCCGGCAGCGGCGTCGCCTCGGGATGCGCAGGATCGATTGCGCGCACCTCGACCAGGCCGGTGCCCTTGGGCCAGATGCCGATGCGCACCGCGGCGGCATAGGACAGGTCGATCAGGCGGTTGTCATGGAACGGGCCACGGTCGTTGACGCGCACGATCACGCTCTTGCCGTTCTCAAGATTGGTAACGCGAGCCCAGCTCGGCAGCGGCAGCGACTTGTGCGCGGCGCTGAACTGGTACATGTCGTAGGGTTCGAGGCTCGAGGTCATGTAACCGTGGAACTTCGCGCCATACCATGAGGAGATGCCGCGTTCGACGTAGCCGCGTGCATCGGGCAGCACGACATAGCTCTTGCCGAGCACGCTGTAGGGCGATTTGTTGCCGTAACGCGAACGCGGCTCTGGCTTGGGCACCGGCTCGACCAGGCTGGCGATATCGACGCGAACGCCGTCCGGTTCGCTGTCCCGGGTTTTGCGGTAGCGCTGCGATTGCGGCAGCTGCGTCTCGTGGACCGGTGCAGCGGGTGTTGCCGGTGATGATGTGCTTGGCGGCTGCGGGCGCGGCTTGCGCGCGACGCATGCGGCCAGCGTGAGTGCGAGCAGCGCAAGGGCGCAGGCACGCAGTGCGGTCATGGCACTGGTCCGGCAATGCCTTTGGCGATTTCCTGCGACAACTGCCAGACCGCCATCGCGTACAGCGGACTGCGGTTGTAACGCGTGATCACGTAGAAGTTGCGGAACGTGATCCAGTGTTCGGCGCCTTCGGCGCCTTCGAGCACGAGCAGGGTTGCAGTGCGTGTGGCATCGTCGACGGCGTCGGCTGGTGCGTAGCCCCATTCCCCGAGTTGCTGGAGCGGGTAGGCTGGCTCGAGGCCCTTTGGCTCGAGCGGGCGCGCCTCTGCCGTCGGCGTCGTGCGCGTGGCCACCGGCGCGCCGGTTTCCCAGCCATGGGCGGCGAAGTAGTTGGCGACGCTGCCGACGATGTCCGGCACCGAGTTCCACAGGTCGATACGGCCATCACCATCGTAGTCGCGCGCCCAGTTGGCGATGCTGGTCGGGATGAACTGGCCCCAGCCCATCGCGCCGGCATACGAGCCGACCAGTTCATCGAGCGGATAGGCGAGGTGACCGTTGCCGAGCAGGAACAGCTGGCGCAACTCGCCACGGAAGAACTTCGCACGTGGGGGATAGTGGAAGCCGAGCGTGACCAGGGCGTCGAGCACCCGCCATTTGCCAACGATCTGACCGTAACTGGTCTCGACGCCGATGATGGCGACGACGATTTCGGGGGCGACGCCGAACTCCGCCCCGGCACGTTCGATGAGTTCGCGGTTGGCGCGGTAGAAGGTGATGCCGTCGTCGATGCGCTTGCGGGTAAGGAAAATCGGTCGGTAGTCCTTCCACGGCTTGGCCTCGGCCGGGCGCGCGATCGCCTCCAGGATCGCCGGCTGCACCTTGGCTTTCGCCAGCATGGCAAGCACGTCGGCTTCGACCAGGCCGTCGTTGACGGCCAGTTCGCGCGCGAATTCGACGTGGGCCGGGTCGGGTGCGGGCCGGGCGGTGGCGGTGGAGCTGCATGCAGCGACGAGGCCGCCGGTGAGGATGAGACCGTACAACGACACGAATGGCTTCAAGATCGACGCGCCCACGCGGAAAACCGCGCCTACTGTAGCTTGCGCGATGCTCACCCCGCCACCCGCTTGCGATGCGCGTGGATCGACATCAGCACGCCGAAACCAGCCAGCAGGGACACTGCCGAGGTGCCGCCATAGCTCACCAGCGGCAGCGGCACGCCGACCACGGGCAGCATGCCGGTGATCATGCCGCCGTTGACGATGACGTAGACAAAGAAGGACATGCTGATCGCACCGGCCAGCAGGCGTGAATAGGTGTCGCGCGCATTGGCCGCGATCCACAGGCTGCGGCCAATGATGAACACATAGAGCGCGAGCAGCATCAGCACGCCGACCAGGCCCCATTCCTCGGCGAACACCGAGAACACGAAGTCGGTGGTGTGTTCGGGCAGGAACTCCAGGCGCGACTGTGTGCCGGCGTTCCAGCCCTTGCCCCAGACGCCTCCCGACCCGACCGCGATCTTCGACTGGATGATGTGCCAGCCGAGACCGAGCGGGTCGGAATCGGGGTCGATCAGCATGCGCACGCGGTTGCGCTGGTACTCGTGCAGGAAATGCCAGGCGATCGGTGCCGCTGCGGCGACGCTGGCGACGATGAGGCCGATGCGCCACCAGGCGAGGCCGGCCAGGAACACGCCGAACAGGCCGCTGGCGACGATCAGCAGGGCGGTGCCGAGGTCGGGCTGCTCGGCGATCAGGCCGGCCGGGATCGCGATCAGTACGCAGACCACGCCGAGCGAGAGCCAGTCCGGCGGCAGCGGTCGCTGGTTGAGGTACCAGGCGACCATCATCGGCATGGTCAGCTTGAGCAGTTCCGAGGGCTGGAAACGTACGAAGCCGAGGTCGAGCCAGCGGTGCGCGCCGCGGCCCTCGCCGAGGATCGCCACCAGCACCAGCAGGGCGACGCTGCCGGCATAGGCCCATGGCGTCCAGTTGCGCAGGGTCGACGGCGAGATGCGCGAGAGCACGAACATCAGTGTGCCGCCAAGACCGAGGCGAACACCCTGGGCGAGCGCCTGGCCTCGATCAAGGTCGCTTGCGCTGTACTGGGTGGCGAGGCCGACGAAGGCGAGCACGAGCAATGCGCCGAGCAGGGGCAGGTCCATGCGCGGCTTGCCCAACAGCGAGACAGCGGTACGGCGCAGGCGCGCGAGCACGACTTCGCTCATGGGCCTGCTCCGGCGAGCGGTGGCGGGTTCGGCGCGGGGCCGCCTTCGCTGACCAGCCAGGCATCGAGCATCGTGCGCGCGATCGGCGCCGCGTCGCGGCCGCCGGCACGCCCGGCCTCGAGGGCGACGATCACGGCGATGCGCGCGTCATCGGCCGGCGTGAACGCCTCGAACAGCACCTGGTGGCGCTCGATCGCCACCTGCGAGATGTGCTCCCAGGCCTCGGTCGTGCGCGAATAGCGCTCGGCCGTGCCGGTCTTGCCGGCGATCATGTAGGGAAAGCCGACACCCATCGTGCGTGCGGTGCCGGTCGGGCCGTGGACCACGGCGACCATGCCGTCGCGCACGGCTTCCCAGTGTGCCGGATTGCTGAATACCGGCTCGCCGGGTGCGGACAGCATGTGGCGCATCGGCGCGTCGCCGATGCCGTCCTGGGTGGCATAGAGCAGATGCGGCTGCTGCGGCACGCCGCGCGCGGCCAGCGTGGCCACGCCGCGCGCGAGCTGCAGCGGGGTTACCACCCAGTAGCCCTGGCCGATGCCGGCGATGACGGTCTCGCCCGGATACCACGGCTGATTGAAGCGCGCACGTTTCCACTCGCGCGAGGGCAGCACCCCTCCGGCCTCGCCGACCAGGTCGATGCCGGTCGGTGCGCCGAACCCGAAGCGCGCCATGCCCTCGGCCAGGCGGTCGATGCCCATGTCGAGGGCGAGCGAATAGAAATACGTGTTGACCGACTGCGCGATGGATTGCTCGAGGTTGACCGTGCCATGGCCACCGGCGCGGATGTCCCGGTAACCACGCTTCTGCCCGGGGATGTGGAACTCGCCGGTCGACAGCACCGTGTCACCGGGGCGGCGTAGCCCGAATTCGAGGCCTGCTGCGGCGATGAACGGCTTGATCGTCGAGCCGGGCATGTAGCTGCCGCGCAGGGCGCGGTCGAGCAGCGGCTTGTCCGGCGCCTCGAGCAGGGCCTTGTAGTCGGCGTTGCCGATGCCGTTGACGAACAGGTTCGGATCGAAGCCCGGCACGCTGATCATGGCCAGCACTTCGCCGTTGCGTGGATCGATTGCCACCGAAGCGCCCGCACGGTCGGCGAAAGCGGCCTCGCCGGCCTCCTGGATGCGTACGTCGATGGTCAGGTAAAGGTTCTTGCCCGGCGTCGGCGCGACGCGTTCGAGCACGCGCAGTGGGCGCCGGTCGGCATTGACCTCGACCAGTTCGTACCCGGGCTGGCCGTGCAACAGCTCCTCGTAGGAGCGTTCGATGCCGGTCTTGCCGACGTGCGTGGTGCCGGCATAGCGCGAGGTTTCCAGGCGCTGAAGATCCTTGTCGTCGATGCGTCCGACATAGCCGACCAGATGGCCGAACTCCTTGCCCTTCGGGTAGTAGCGCGTGAGATAGGGCACCACGTCGACCCCGGGAAAGCGCCAGCGATTGACCGCGAAACGCGCGATGTCTTCCTCGCTGAGCTTCATGCGCAACGGCACGCTCTGGTAGGCGCGCTTGCCCTTGCGCAGTGCCTTGAAGCGTGCGATGTCATCATCGTTGACGCCGATCGTGGCGGCGAGGTCGGCGAGCAGGGCGTCCATGTCTTTCACCTGCTCGGGGGTGATCTCGAGGCGGAACGCGGCGACGTTCTCGGCCAGCAGCACGCCGTTGCGGTCGTAGATCAGGCCGCGCGCCGGCGCCAGCGGACGGGTGAGGATGCGGTTCGAGTCCGAACGTGCCCGCAGTTCGTCGTGGCGCTCGACCTGCAGGTACCAGAAGCGCGCCGCAAGCGCGGACAGCGCAAGCAGGATCAGAGCAAAGCCGACCAGAGCACGGCGCACGAACAGCGAAGCCTCCTGGCGCGTGTCCTTGATCGGCCGGGGTTTCATGGCTCTTGCACGCGCAGGCGGGCACGCAGGTCGTCGAGCAGCAGGAACACGAATGGCCAGGCGAGCATGCCGACGAACGGTGCGATCCAGAACGTTGCGCCCGGCATGACCTCGCCGGAGAAGCCGCGCACCATGATCTGCACGACACGGTCGTTGAGCAGCAGGGCCAGCACGGCCAGTGCCTGTTGCCACATCGGGAAGAAGCGCAGCCGCGAACGGAACCGCAGCACGATGAAGGCGAGGATGACCAGGCGCAGGCTCTGCTCACCGAGCAGTTCGCCGCTGAGTACGTCACCGGCCAGGCCGAGCAGGAAGGCGAAGCCGAGGCCGATGCGTTCGGGCGCCTCGATCGCCCAATAGACGATGATCAGGGCCAGCCAGAACGGCTTGAGCGGCAGCAGTGCCTGCGGCAAGGGCAGCAGCTGCAACAGGAAAGCGAGCGCGATGCTCGCCGTGAACAGCCACAGGTGTGCGCGCTGGCGGTTCATGGCGTTGGCTCCCGTCCGTCCGGCGATGCGTCCGGTGGTGGCGGACCCATCGGCTGGGGCAGGTCGTGCAGCAGCAGCACGTCGCCGCTGCGCTCGAGAGCGGCGGCCGGTCTGGCCAGCGCGGCGGCGAACATGCCGCTCTCGTCATTGCTGATCTCGAGGATCTCGCCGACCGGAAAGCCGGCCGGGAAGCGCCCACCGAGACCCGAGGTGACGAGGCGGTCGCCGACCCGGACATCGGCACTGATCGGAATGGTCGGCAATTGCAGGCGATCGATGCCGCCGGTGCCGTAGACGATTGCACGCAGTCCGGTGCGTTCGATCGTGACCGGGATCGCGTGCGTAGGGTCGGTAATCAGCATCGCCACCGAGGTGTTCGGCAGCACTTCGACGATCTGGCCCATGACGCCGCCGGCATCGAGGACCGGCTGGCCCACCGCCACGCCCTGGGCGCGGCCGACGTCGATGACCACGCGCTGGCGGAACGGATCGAGGTCGACGTCGACGAGGTGCGCGAGTTGGACGCCGAGGCCGAGGTTGTTCTGCACGTCCAGCAGTGCCTTCAGGCGTTCGTTCTGCTCGGCCAGCGCCGCCATGCGGTTGAGCCGCGCCTGGGCGAGCAGCAGGGCCTCGCGCAGCGTGCGGTTCTCCTCGGCGAGTTGCGACTGCGTGGCGATCGCCAGGCGCCCCGCGCGTGCGGCTTCGGCCGGAAGCCCGGCCACCCGGTAAACCGGTTCGATCACACGGCTGGCCAATTGGCGCAGGCCCTCGAGGTAGCCGGCACGATGGTCGACGACCATGACGATCATCGCCATGGTCAGGTACACGATCAGGCGCAGCGTGCTGACGCCACCCTCGGCGAACAACGGCACCTTGTCGGTTCGGGTCAGCGGCATGCGGGGCTATTCGTCGGAACCGCAGGATGCATGCACGGCGGGAACCTGGTCACTCCTGTGCGAAGAAGTCGCCACCGTGCTTGTCGACGAGTTCGAGCGCGCGACCACCGCCACGGGCGACGCAGGTCAGCGGTTCGTCGGCGACATGCACGTGCAGACCGGTCTCTTCGGACAGGAGGCGGTCGAAGTCGCGCAGCAGGGCACCGCCACCGGTCATCACGATGCCGCGTTCGGCGACGTCCGAACACAGTTCCGGCGGAGTCTGCTCGAGCGCGCTGCGCACCGCGCTGACGATGCCGGCGAGCGGCTCGTGCAGTGCCTCGAGGATCTCGTTGGAATTGACCGTGAACATGCGTGGCACGCCCTCGGCCAGATTGCGTCCGGACACCTCGATTTCCTTGACCTCCGACTGCGGGAACGCGCAGCCGACCTCGACCTTGATGCGCTCGGCCGTTGCTTCGCCGATCAGGGTGCCGTGGTTGCGCCGCACATAGTTGATGATCGCCTCGTCGAAACGGTCGCCGCCGATGCGCACCGACTGCGAGTAGACGATGCCGTTGAGCGAGATCACTGCGACTTCCGACGTGCCACCACCGATGTCGAGCACCATCGAGCCACGCGCGTCGCCGACCGGGATGCCGGCGCCGATCGCCGCAGCCATCGGCTCCTCGACCAGGAACACGTCGCGCGCGCCGGCGCTCTCGGCCGATTCCTTGATCGCGCGACGCTCGACCTGGGTCGAGCCGCACGGCACGCAGACCAGTACGCGTGGGCTGGGGCGGAACATGCGCGAGCGATGCACCTTGCGGATGAATTGCTTGAGCATCTCCTCGGTCATGGTGAAGTCGGCGATGACGCCGTCCTTCATTGGCCGGATCGTGACGATGTTGCCGGGCGTGCGGCCGAGCATCTTCTTGGCGTCGACGCCGACCGCGGCAACGCTGCGCGGTCCGCCGGGCCCTCGGTCCTGGCGGATCGCCACGACCGAGGGCTCGTTGAGCACGATGCCCTGACCGCGCACGTAGATGAGGGTGTTCGCCGTGCCGAGATCGATCGACAGGTCGTTCGAGAAGAGTCCGCGCAAGCCTTTGAACATGGGTATCGGATTTCGTCCAGGGGATGGTCGGTCGGAGGCCGGCATCTTCGGTGAGGGTGCTGCCGGCGACGCGGTGGAGCGTGCCTTTGGCCACCGGGGCACGGCGCGATCCGGGAAGGAACACGCCGGCGAAGGATGCGGGGCTTGCGATCGACGAAGAACGCGCAGTGTAGAGACGCTCCGGCGCCCCCGCAAGCCGGATCGACGTTAAGAAAGCCTTGTTTTGCGCGGGTTTGCGGCGATCTGTGCAGCGCCGATGGAGGGCGGCCCGCGGTCGCGTGGCGCGCGCCGCGTGCGCATCGAGGTCAAGTCGGGCAAGATCGCGCCCTTTGCGGCCGCCCTCACTGGCGCGGCTTCCACCGATCGCCGCCTGCCGGCGCATCCCCAGCAACGGAGCTCCCCTCGATCATGTCGGCCCTGATCTGCGGTTCACTCGCCTACGACACCATCATGGTGTTTCCGGACCAGTTCAAGAACCACATCCTTCCCGACAAGGTGCATATCCTCAACGTGTCCTTCCTCGTGCCGCGCATGCGCCGCGAGTTCGGCGGCTGCGCCGGCAACATCGCCTACAACCTCAAGCTGCTCGGTGGCGATCCGGTGCCGATGGCGACCGTCGGCCAGGATTTTGGTCCATATCGCGAGCACTTCGAGGAGTTCGGCATCCGCCTCGACCGCGTCAAGGAACTGCCCGACCTGTTCACCCCGCAGGCCTTCATCACCACCGACCTCGACAACAACCAGATCACCGCCTTCCATCCCGGCGCGATGATGCGCTCGTACGAGAACCACGTGCGCGATGTGCCCGGCATCCAGTTCGGCATCGTCAGCCCGGACGGCCGCGAAGGCATGCTGCAGAACGCCGCCGAGTTCGTCGAAGCCGGCATCCCCTTCATTTTCGACCCCGGTCAGGCGATGCCGCTGTTCAACGGCGCGGAACTGCGCCGCTTCGTCGAGATGGCCGACTACGTGACCGTCAACGACTACGAGTCGAACCTGTTGCAGGAGCGCACCGGCTGGGACGAGGCCGAGATCGCCAAGCGCGTGAAGGCCTACATCACCACCTGTGGTCCGCGTGGCGCGAAGATCCATGCCGGCGGCACCACCCATGACGCGCCGCCCGCGCATGAACGTCGTATCACCGACCCGACCGGCTGTGGTGACGCGTTCCGCGCAGGTCTCATCCACGGCATCATGAAGGGCTACGACTGGCCGACCATCGGCCGCATCGGCAACCTCATGGGCGCGCTCAAGGTCGAGCATCCCGGCACGCAGAACCAGCGCTTCGACTACGAGGAGTTCGCCGACCAATTCCGCCAACAGTTCGGCTATTCACTCGATTGAGGCGCGGTCCAGGGACGTCGTGGAATGCCGGCGCCGTGAACGTCTGAAGGAATCGGCCCCCGGATCTCGATGTCGCCGCTGAAGGTTTCGATGCGCAGGCGCGCAGCGCCTTCGCCGATCGTCGCGTCGAGCGAACGGCCGGGCCCGTGGCCGGATTCCGTGACCGTGCCGAAGTCGCTGCGCAAGCGGCCGCTGAAGGTTTCGGCGCGGATCCGACCGGCGAAACCCTCGTTGAGCTGCACGCGCACGTCACCGCTCATCGTTTCCGACTCCAGGCGTGCATCGGCCGCCGGTGTGCCGCGCACGTTGATGTCGCCCGAGACCGAACCGGCTTCGAGTTCGCGGTAGCCCGAGGTCTCGACGTTGATGCGACCGGACACCGTCTCCAGGCCGAATCGCTCGGCGCTCGTGCCGGCATCGATGTCGCCCGACACGGTGGCGGCCTGCACGCGCCCGTTGCGGCCGGCCAGGGTGATCCCGCCGCTCACGCTGCCGATCTCGACTTCGTGCGCCTGGCAATCGACGCGCACCTTGCCGCTCACGCTGTTCACTTCGAGGCGCCGTCCGGCCAGGCCCGACACTGCCACCGTGGCGCTGACGACCCCGATGTCCAGTTCGGCTTCGCGCGGCAGCTTGATGTCGAGGATCGTATCCTCCATGCGTGTGCCCGCGCCGCCGCCGAACCAGCCGCTCAGCCAACCCCGGTTTTCGGCACCCCTGACCCTGATTGAAAGGCGCGAGCCGCTGCCCTCGATCTCGAGCCCACCGCTGCCGTCGCCGAGCGTGCCGGTGACCTCGACCTCATCGCGATTCCAGGTGCTGACGTTGACTGCGCCGCGCACGTTCGACACCTCGATGCGCGCACGCGCATCGACGCTGCGCGTCTCGTTGATCGGCGTGCCGGCGATGGCGTTGCCGAACACGCCGGCGAACAGGAGGCAGGACAGGAGCGGAGCGGTGGTTTTCATCGTGGCTTATCCTTGGCCGGCCTGAAGGCCGAGGCGGGCGAGCTTGCGCCGTTGTGCATGGGTGAGGTTGGCGAGATCGACGAGATAGGTTGCGCCGGGCTGTTCGCGCAGGGCGCGCTCGAGTTCGGCGTTGGCACTGTCGAGCACGATCTCGGCACCGGCGAGGTCGGGGTAGTCGCGCAGGGCAAGGTCGCGGGCGCGTTCGATCTGTTCGCGCACTGACACGGCCGCCCGGTCCGGCGCCGTCGGCTGCGCACCCTGACGCTGCACCGCTATGGCGAACAGGCCGGTCGTAGTGGCGACGGCGAACATCGCCGCGGCCGACAGCGGCAGCCAGCGGCGCGGACGAGCCCGCGTGCGCGCCGCGGACTGCACCGTCCGCAGACGTACACGGATGTCAGGCCAGAGGTCGCGCCCGGGCTCGCGCACGACGCGCAGTTCGCGCAGGCGGCGCTGGATCTCGAAGTCATTCATGGCCTTCTCCGAGTGCGCGCCGCAGCAGAGCGCGCGCACGATGCAGTTGCGCTTTCGACGAGCCGACCGCCATGCCGAGTTCATGGCCGATCTCCTCGTGTTTCCAGCCTTCGATGTCGTGCAGGACGAGCACCGCACGGGCGCGTGGCGGCAGGGTGGCGACAGCGCGTTCGAGGTCGGCACGCTCGCCGGCACAGAATGGACGTGGCGCCTCGCCGAGTGCATCGAGCGCGTCGTCCTCGATGCTGTCCTCGGGGGAGCGGCTGCGCAGGTCCATCAAGGCTACGTTGACCGCGAGGCGATGCAGCCAGGTCGTGAACGCGCTTTCGAAGCGGAAACTGCCGAGCTTCTGCCAGGCGCGCACGAAGGCTTCCTGGGTCAGTTCCTCGGCACGTGTCGCGTTCATGCCCGACAGGCGCCAGACGGCGCCGTGCACACGGCCGACATGGCGCCGGTACAGCGCTTCGAACGCCCGCGTGTCGCCGCTCGCCGCACGGCGAACCAGCGCGGCATCCTCGGGTTCGGACCGTGGCGCATCGATCATCGCAAGCGGCATCGGCAGGCAGGCGGTACTCATGGTGCCCGATTCGATGCCGGCTGCGGCGGAAAGGTTTACCGGCAATGCCCCGCAGGAACCCCTGCACGAGCCCGTTCACGGGCGATGCTCTTTGACACGGGGGCACGAAGAAGGAGCATCGCCCCTGCAGGGACTCCTACGAAGAAAGACCGTCACCCTCAACCATTCGCGGCGCGCGCCTGTTTCGGCGCACCGGCGAGGGTGTCGGCAATGCGGCGGCACTCGGCATGCAGGCGCGCAGGCATGCGTGTCCCGTACGAGTCGAGGTACGCGCCGATGCTGGCCAGTTCGTCGCGCCAGCCGACCGCATCGACGTGCAGCAGCTCCTCGATCGCGCCGGGGGCGAGCTCGAGACCGTCGAGGTGGAGGTCCTGCGCGCGCGGCAGCGCACCGATCGGCGTGTCCTGCGCACCGGCCTTGCCGGTGCAGCGGCCGATGATCCATTCGAGCACGCGCAGGTTCTCGCCGTAGCCGGGCCACAGGAATCTGCCGTCGGCACCCCGGCGGAACCAGTTGACGTGGAAGATCTTCGGCAATCTCGCGCCGGCCTTGTCGAACGACAGCCAGTGCGCGAAATAGTCGGCGAAGTTGTAGCCGCAGAACGGTTTCATCGCCATCGAGTCGCGACGCAGCACGCCGACCGCGCCGGTCGCCGCCGCGGTCGTCTCCGAACCCATCGCCGCACCTACGAGGACGCCATGCGCCCAGTCGCGCGCCTCGAACACGAGTGGCACCAGTGACGGTCGGCGGCCACCGAACACGATCGCGCTGATCGGCACGCCCTGCGCATCCTCGGCGCGCGGCGACCAGCTCGGGCATTGCTTCGCGGCGACCGTGAAGCGCGAGTTCGGATGCGCGGCCGGACCGTTGGCCGGGTCGTAGGGGCGGCCCTGCCAGTCCAGCGCCGGGGTGCCTTCGTCGAGGCCCTCCCACCACGGCTTGCGGTCTGCGGTCATGCCGACGTTGGTGAAGATCGTGTCGCGTCCGAGCATCGCCAGCGCATTCGGGTTGGTCTTGCGGCCGGTGCCCGGAGCGACGCCGAAGTAGCCGGCTTCCGGATTGATCGCCCACAGGCGGCCGTCGGCGCCCGGCTTCATCCAGCAGATGTCGTCGCCAATGGTCCACACCTTCCAGCCGGCGGCGCGGTAGCCCTCGGGCGGGATCAGCATGGCCAGGTTGGTCTTGCCGCAGGCGGACGGGAAGGCGGCGGCGACGTAGTGCGTCTCGCCCTGCGGATTCTCGACACCGAGGATCAGCATGTGCTCGGCAAGCCACCCCTCGCTGCGTGCCTGCCACGAGCCGATGCGCAAGGCATGGCATTTCTTGCCGAGCAGGGCATTGCCGCCGTAGCCCGAGCCGATCGACTTGATCGCCAGTTCCTCGGGGAAATGCATGATGAAGCGCTTGTCCGGGTCGAGTTCGCCGGTCGAGTGCAGGCCTTTCACGAACACGCCCTCACGCTCGATGCGTGCCAGTGCCGCGGCGCCCATGCGCGTCATGATGCGCATGTTGGCGACCACGTACGGCGAATCGGTGATCTCCACGCCGCAGCGCGAGATCGGGGAATCGATCGGCCCCATGCAGTAAGGCACGACATAGAGCGTGCGTCCGCGCATGCAGCCGGCGAACAGCGCGTCGATCTTCGCGTGCGCCTCGGCCGGATCCATCCAGTGGTTGTTTGGGCCGGCGTCGTCCCTGTCCTTCGTGCAGATGAAGGTCAGGTGCTCGACGCGCGCGACGTCGGACGGATGCGAGCGGTGCAGGTGGCAGCCCGGGTGGCTGTCCTGGTCGAGCGCGATCAGGTCGCCGCGCTCGAGCATCAGTGCGGTGAGGGCGGCCTTTTCGGCCTCCGAGCCGTCACACCAGTGGATCGCGGCAGGTTCGGTCAAGCGGGCGACTTCCTCGACCCAGCGGTTCAAGGACACAAGCGAACTGGACATGGATTCCTCGGGTGGCCGGGTTTGCTCGCCGGCACGTGAACGGATTGGCCGCGAAACTAGCGAGGCAACCGCGGGCTTGGCAAGGTCCGCTGCCGCATCGCAGCGTGGAGGCGGGTGGATCAGGCCGCCTCGGTCAGGCCATCCCTGCTCGGCCCACACTGGCGCCCAGCCGCATCCCGGCAGGTTTGACCGCCGTCAAGGCGCGGGCCGGTTGCGCCCGTGCAGACTGCCGCCCGGTGCGGCCTCGGCGGGGTGAATGCGGCATGGCGTTTCACGACCTGCGCCAGTTTCTGGCCTGCCTCTCGGCCAATGCCCAGCTGCGGGAGGTCGACGCGCCGGTCGATCCGGACCTGGAAAGCACCGCGTTGTGCCTGCGCGCGTTGCGCGAGCAGGGGCCGGCGCTGCTGATGCGGCACGCGAAGGGCTCCGCGCTGCCGGCCCTCGGAAACCTGTTTGGCCATCGGCGCCGGATCGAACTGGCCATCGGCGACCGGCCACTCGCATCGCTGCGTGAGCTGGGTGAGCTGCTCGCCGAACTGAAGGAGCCGGTCTGGCCTTCGTCGTTGCGCGAGATGCTGCACGCATGGCCGGGCCTCGCCCAGCTGGCCCATGCGGCGCCGATGCGGGTTCGACATGCGGCCTTCTGCGAGCAGGTCGTGGCAGGGGGCGATGTCGACCTCGGCAGCCTGCCGATCCAGCGCTGCTGGCCTGAAGATGCCGGACGCCTGCTCACCTTCGGTCTGGTGGTGACGCGCGGCATGCACCAGCGCCGGCAGAACGTGGCGATCTACCGGCAGCAGGTGATCGGGCGCAACCGCCTGATCATGCGCTGGCTGCAGCACCGGGGCGGAGCCCAGGACCATGCCTCCTGGCAGGCGGCCCGGCCCGGCGAACCATTCCCGTTGCTGGTGGCCATCGGTGCCGATCCGGCAACCATGCTGGCGGCGGTGGCTCCGGTCCCCGACACGCTGTCCGAGTACGAGTTCGCCGGCCTGCTGCGCGGTGCGCGCACGCGCGTGTGGCGCAGCGATCTGACCGGGCTGGATGCGCCGGCCGGTGCGGAGATCCTGCTCGAGGGTTTCATCCATCCGCACGATACCGCGCTGGAAGGGCCCTTCGGTGACCACACCGGCTACTACAACGCGCAAGCCATGTTTCCGGTGTTCACGGTCGAGCGGATGCGCCTGCGTGATGGCGCGATCTACCACGGCAGCTACATGGGGAGGGCGCCGTTCGACGAGCCTTCCGTGCTGTCGATGGCGCTCAACGACGTGTTCGTGCCGATCCTGCGCAAGGTCTTTCCCGAGATCATCGACTTCCACCTGCCGCCGGAGGCGTGTTCCTACCGCATCGCCGTGGTGTCCATCCGCAAGCAGTATCCCGGGCACGCGCGACGGGTGATGATGGGCATCTGGTCCTACCTGCGCCAGTTCACCTACACGAAGTTCGTGATCGTGACCGATGACGACATCGACGTGCGTGAGTGGCGCGAGGTCATCTGGGCGATCGCCACCCGCGTGGATCCCGCGCGCGACACCTTGCTGGTCGAGAACACGCCGATCGACTATCTGGACTTCGCCTCGCCGGTCGCGGGCCTGGGTTCCAAGCTGGGGCTGGACGCCACCCACAAATGGCCCGGGGAAACCAGCCGGGACTGGGGGCGTCCGATCCGTCCCGACCCGCAGGTCGAGCGACGCATCGACGCCCTGTGGGCGGACTTGTGCAAGTCGCCATGAGCTGACATGGATCAATGACGCCGGCTGTCCGCGAATCGAGCATCACCGGCGGGCCGGTACGGGAATCCCTCATGCAACTGGTATGTCCGGCGGGCAACCTGCCTGCCTTGCGGGCGGCAATCGATGCCGGTGCCGATGCCGTCTATGCGGGTTTCCGCGACCAGACCAATGCACGCGCCTTCCCCGGCCTGAACTTCGACGGTGACGAGTTGAGCCAGGGCATCGCGTATGCGCACGCGCGCGGACGCAAGGTCTATCTGGCCCTGAACACCTACCCCGACAGCGCCCGCCT
Organism: Dokdonella sp.; assembly: GCF_019634775.1. NCBI lineage: Bacteria > Pseudomonadati > Pseudomonadota > Gammaproteobacteria > Lysobacterales > Rhodanobacteraceae > Dokdonella > Dokdonella sp. Next base: position 148,796 of record NZ_JAHCAS010000001.1, on the reverse strand, counting down.
GCCGTACTGGCGAACGGCGGTGGACCAGGCCGCGGCGCTCGGCGCCGATGCCATCATCGCCGCCGAGATGGCCGTGCTGGACCATGCGGCGCGACGACATCCGCAGTTGGCGCGGCACCTTTCCGTGCAGGGCTCGGCAACCACGGCGGCCGCGCTGCGCTACGCCCACGAACGTTTCGGCATCTCCCTGGCAGTGCTGCCCCGCGTGTTGTCGATCCAGCAGGTCGAGCGCCTGTGCGAAACCGCACCGGTGCCTCTGGAGGTGTTTGCGTTCGGCAGCCTGTGCATCATGGTCGAGGGTCGATGCCAGCTTTCCAGCTACGTCACCGGCGTGTCACCGAACCGGCATGGCGTATGTTCGCCGGCCAAGTTCGTGCGCTGGGACGAACATCCGGACCGCAGCCGCTCGGTACGCCTGAACGGCCTGCTCATCGACCGATTCGCCGATGGCGAACCGGCCGGCTATCCGACCGTATGCAAGGGACGTTATCGGGTCGGTGGCGAGGTGTTCCATGCCCTCGAGGAACCGACCAGTCTGAACACGCTGGACATCCTGCCGCGTCTGGCACAGGCCGGTGTGGTGGCACTGAAGATCGAGGGCCGCCAGCGTGGAGCGGCCTATGTGAGTGCGGTGACGCGAACCTGGCGCGCGGCGATCGACCGCTACCGCGTGAGCCCGCAGCAGTGGAAGTCCGAATCCGCCTGGCAGCAGGCGCTGGCCGCGCACGCCGAAGGCCAGCAGACCACCCTCGGCCCCTATCACCGTGCCTGGCATTGAACCGATGAAACTGAGCCTGGCACCGCTGCAGTACTTCTGGCCGCGCGAACACACGCTGGCGTTCTATCGCGCGGCGGCGGCATGGCCGGTCGACATCGTCTATCTCGGCGAGACCGTCTGCAGCAAGCGCCGCGAATTGGGTCTGCGCGACTGGCTCAGCCTCGCCCACGAACTGACCGACGCCGGCAAGCAGGTGGTGCTGTCCACGCTGGCCCTGATCGAAGCGGAGTCGGAGCTGGGGGTGCTGCGCCGACAGGTCGAGAACGGGCGATTCCTGGTGGAGGCCAACGACCTCTCGGCCGTGCAGCTTTGCCGCGAGCGCGGGCTGCCCTTCGTCGGCGGCCCCACGCTCAACATCTACAACCATCATGCCCTGGCCTTGTTGATGGAGGACGGCCTGTGCCGCTGGGTGCCCGGCGTGGAGCAGGGGCGCGCCCTGCTGCGCGAGTTGCGCGACGCGCTGCAGGCGCAGGGCGGACGCATGCCGGAACTGGAGCTGATGGCCTGGGGGCGGATGCCGCTGGCCTATTCAGCACGGTGTTTCACGGCCCGAGCACTGGATGTGCCGAAGGATCAGTGCGGGTTCCGCTGCATCGAACACGCCGATGGCATGCCCCTGGCCACCCGCGAGGGCGATCCGTTCCTGACCATCAACGGCATCCAGATCCAGAGTGCGGAAGTGGTCGACCTCGCCCCCGAGCGCGATGACCTGCTGGCCTGCGGCGTGGATGTGCTGCGCCTGTATCCGCAGGCCGACGGCATGGCCGAGGTGGTCGCCCATTTCCGCCAGATGCTGGCCGCGCCGACAGCACCGCCGCCACGCGCTGCGCGCAATGGCTACTGGCACGGGCAGCCGGGCAGGCACGAACTCGCATTGCCTGAGTGACGCGGCGCATCGGCCTGCGCCAGTAGGGGCCGCTCGCTATCCGTTGCGCTCGGGGCAAAGACTTGATGTGCCCGGATGGACGGGGATGCGTCTGCGGATCATCAGGCGTGGTAGGCCTCGCGCGCCGCCCGCGCCAGGCGCGCGCCACGATGCAGGGCGATGCGCAACCCCAGCGGCAAGGCCTCCCAAGGCATCCGGTCGAGCAGGTTGCGCACGGTCAGCCCGAGCTCGGTGTCGCCGGTCAGCACCAGCCGGCGCTGGAAGAACAGGGTGTCGGCATCCTCCAGGCGGGCGGCAAGCAGGAGCAGGTCGGTCACGCTGCCACGCACGCTGGCTTCGGCCGGCGCCTGCACCGCGCGCAAGCGCCCCCCGCTCCACTGCACCACGCAGGTCACGCCGATGTCTGCGGCTTCGATGCCCAGGCGCCGACCGGCGATATGGTCCAGTGGGCGCCCGATGTGCTCGCGCGCGAGTGCTCGGGACAAGGCCAGTTCGATCACCTTCTCCATCAACGTGGGGGGCGCCCAGCGCAGCAACGGCTTGAAGCGTTGCGGTGGCGGGATCAGTCGCAGCAGGGCGCGTTGGTTGCTCATGTCGGCATCGGTCGTGGACGGCAAGGAGGGGGAGGGCGTAGCCGAGGCGTGGTGCGATTGCTGTCGGCAGGCATCGTCGATCAGCACGTGGATCAGGCCGTCGGTGGTTTCGGTCGGCACGCGCATGCGGGCGGCCAGGCGCCGCGCGCGCCGCTGGATCTCGCACTCGCGGGCCTGGTCGCGCAGCGGGCGCCGAAGAATGCCTTTCGCCGTCCCGGCCTGCGCCGACATCACGCGCCGCATCGCCAGCAGCGCGACCATTGCATCGTCGATCAGGTCGATGGCGTGGCGCGTCGCGGAGAGCAGCAACGAGGCCGCCCGCAACGATGGCTGCGCAGCCTGTGGATCCGCTGCGGATGGCGCTGGCGACACGGATGGGGTGATCGTCATGCAGGGTCTGCTGATGCCGGCCCGACGCAGGCTAGTGGCGATGACAGCGGCCCGCGCTGACCGGGATCAAGCCATGGTGATCGAGCCGTGCGTGGCCGGCAGCCGGCATGACCGGGGCGGATGCGGATGTACGGGCCAGGTCCGCGCCGGGGCACCTGCATCCGCATGCCTTGCGGCGCGGCGGGCGCGACCCCGTGCGCGCGCGCTGCTCAAGCCGACGCCTGCAGGAACCGGCGCGCACGCTGGCGGCAACGCAGCATGTAGATCAGCGTGAGCGCATGCGCACTGGCGAGCAGCATCCCGGCCGGTTTGGCCAGCACCGGCCACGGCACCGCGGCGGGCAGGGCGAGCAGGCAGGTCAGATGGGCGGCGAGCACGACACGCTTGTCGGACTCCGGCAGCAGGCGACCGGTGCCGGGCACGCGGACCCCACGCGGGCAGGCCTGTCGCAAGCCGATCCAGGTCAGGAATGCGGTGATTTCCAGCAACATGCCGATGACCATCATCGGCAAGCCGACACCGATGCCGAGTGCTCCTGCCAGCATGGCGGTCGAGGCGGGCAGCACCTGTGCGGTCTGCAGCAGGGCCAGGCAGCAGGCGGTGCCGACCGCCAGTGTGCCGAACCGCCAGAACGCCCTCAGTGCCGGATTGCGCTGGTGCAGCGCGCGCAGTGGCAGCCAGAACGATGCAGCGACCAGCAGCAACGCCGGCACGGCCGCCGCCACGACCAAACCGGTCGGCGAGCCGTTGCCCAGACGCAGCAGGATTCCGGCGAGCAGGCAGATGCCGGTCAGCAGGAGCCAGCGCGACAGCCAGTGCGCCGGCACCGTCACGGTGCCCTGGAACATCGGCAGGGTGATGCTGCCGACCGCAGCGATCAGGGCCAGGTTCCAGCCGAGCAGTCCCAGCACCGCATGGACATCGGCGATGTGCTCCAGCGGCAGGGCGGCATCGCCGCGCAGGATGGCGACCGCAAGCAGGCCGACCAGCACGGTCGCGATCAGCGCCGCGAGCGCGAAGCCGATGCCGGCGCGCAGGCTGCGTCGTGCACCTGCCGCGAACAGGCCCGGCAATGCGGCAAGGGCGAATGCGAGCAGTGGAAGGGCGAGCAGGGCCGCAGCCATCCCGAGGACAGCCGGGAAGCCAAGGCCGAGGCCGACCACGAACAGCACCAGCCCCAGGTTGTAGACCACATGCAGCCAGCCGGCCTGTTTCGACACGGGCATCGCACTGCCCGCGGCGACGGGCACGAACTGCAGGAGGGCGCCGAGCATGGCGTTGCCCAGCACACCCAGGGTGAACAGGTGCACCAGCGCCACCGTGTGCAGCGACCAGCGGCTGGTCAGCGCCGTTTCGCCATGCACCAGCAGCCAGCCACCTGCCGCCATGCCCCAGATCGGCACGCTGGACAGCCAGCGCAGGGGTCGCTCGGGCGGTGGTGCCTGGGCCAGGTCCAGCCCGCTCACCGCAGCGGATCTGCCGTCAGCAACACGGAGGCATCCTCCTTCCGGCAGATGCTCACCCGCGCATGGCCTGTCGGCAGTTCGTCGATGCGCCAGGCGAAACCCTGGCGCTGCAGGATCGGCAGCAACGGCATCGGTGGAAACGGCGTGAGCGCGTCCAGACGATGCCCGGGCGCGAGCGAGCGCAGCGCTTCGACGATCCGGTTCAGGGGTTCCGGCGGCGGCAGGTCACGCAGGTCCAGGTGTTCGATCATGGCGGAACGCATGCTCCATGGCGTGGCGGCGGCCATCGACGGTCGCATCGGCGGCGCTGGCTCGCCATGATCCGCATCAACCACCGTGGCGTCGCCAAGGGATGCTCTGATCATGACGCCATTGCGGGATTGATCAGAACATCCCAGGCAGCCCTGCTGCCGTATCCGGAACCTCGTCGTGAAAGGTATCGCGAAGCGGCGGACGGCGTCGGTTTGCCTCCAGCAACTGGTCGACCTCGGCCTGCTTCGCGAGCAGAAAGCCAGGCGCGAGAAGCTGTTTGTCCACGCGAATGTCCTGCGCCTGCTGAAGAGCGAGGAGCATTCGTGCGCGTCATACGGGCAAGAATGACCGAAGAGTCGTCGTCAGACTTCGTTGCAAACGCGCGGCACGCGCAGGAAAAGCCCGTGCTCACCCCGGAATCAGCGTCTCGATGACATGCGCGACATAGGCCTCGAAGTCATCGTGGTCCATGCGCGGCATGCCGTGGTGCTGGTGCAGTTGCAGGAAGCCGGTATAGGCCGTGTAGGCGAGGCGGGCCCGATGGCTGGCGGCGCGCGGTTCGAAACCGGCCTGGCGGTAGGCCTCGGTGAGCAGGTCGAGGCGACGGCGCGAGATACGTTCGATGACGGGTTGCACGAGCGGGTGGTCGGAGGCCTGCAGCAGGGCGGCATAGATGAGGTGCGACTGCGCCTCGCCGCCGACGCGGCGAAACAGCTCGCGCAGGCGTTCGCGCGGGTCGGCAATCGGCTCGACCTGACGCAGCACATCGTCCTCGTCGCGACGCTCCCAGCGCTCGATCGCGGCCTTGACCAGAGCTTCGCGGTTGGCGAAGTGCCAGTAGAAGCTGCCCTTGGTGACGCCGAGCGCGCGCGCGATCGATTCGACGGCGACCGCGCCGAGGCCGGAGCGGGCGAGGACATCGAGCGCGGCGGTTTCCCAGTCGGCGGCGCTCAGGCGCGCGCGGGGCTCGCTGGTCGTCGAGGCGGCGGTGGTCATGCGTTCGAGTGTGCCCGAGGCCGAGCGGCGATGGAAAGCGAGCGGTGGACGGTGACCGCTGGCATGCGCGTGCGTCACGTTGATTCGAACGCTCGTTTCATTCCATACTTGCCCGTATGGTCAAAGCCGAACCATCCGCCGTGACTTCCCCACGCCTGCGCCGCCTGCGCTCCGGCGACGTGGCATTGGCCGTCGAGGAGCATGGCCCGGCCACCGCACCCACCATCGTCTTCGCGCACGGTTTTGGCCAGACCCGTGGCGCCTGGCGCAGCGCGCTCGCCGAACTCGGCATGGCGGGCTGGCGCGCGCTGGCGTATGACGCCCGCGGCCACGGCGAGAGCGATCGCCTCGGCAGCGGCGACTACCATGTCGATCAGTTCGTCGACGATCTCGCCACCGTCTGCGCCGAGACGACGTCGCCACCGGTAGTGGTCGGTGCCTCGATGGGCGGCCTGGTCGGCCTGGTCATGGCGGCGCGCGAGTCTGCCCACTGCCGTGCGCTGGTGCTGGTCGACATCACGCCGCGCTGGGAGCCGGCCGGAGTCGCCCGCATCGTCGAGTTCATGCGCGCGCATCCCGATGGCTTTGCCCATGTCGACGAGGCTGCCGACGCGATCGCCGCCTACCTGCCGCATCGCGGCCCGCGGCGTTCATCCGAGCGCCTGGCTGGGTTGCTCGTCGGTGGCGACGACGGACGGCTGCGCTGGCACTGGGATCCGCGCATGCTCGCGCCGATCGCCGAGGATTCGGCGCGCCATCAGGGCGACCTGTTCGAGGCGGCGCGCAAGATCCGGGTGCCGACCTTGCTGGTCAGCGGTGGCGCCAGCGACGTCGTTTCCGCAGAGACGATCGCCGAATTTCTAGAGCTTGTACCCCACGCCCGTCATGTCACAGTGCCACGGGCGACGCACATGGTTGCCGGTGACGAGAACCGCGTCTTCAGTGCGCACGTATTCGACTTCCTGCAGTCCCTGCCCCCCGCGTGATCAGACGCAACGAGACCGAGGAGAATCCGTCATGTTGCAACTCACCCCCCTGTTGGCCCTGCTGCTCGTCTCGCTGGGCGCCGCCTATGTTCGCGTCGGCTTGCGCGCGTGGACGATCGCTGCCGTCGTCGCCATGGTCGGCGCCGGCCTGCTCGCCGGTTCGCACTGGCTTGCCACCGCGATCCCGTTGCTGGTGTTCGCGCTGGTCGCGCTGCCGCTCAACCTCGACGACTTCCGCCGCAAGCGCATCAGCGCACCGCTGCTGGCGATCTACCGCAAGATCACGCCGCAGCTCTCACCGACAGAGCAGATCGCGCTCGAGGCCGGCACGGTCGGTTTCGAGGGCGAACTGTTCAGCGGCAAGCCCGATTGGAAAAAGCTGCTCGCCCAGCCCAGGCCCGAACTCAGTGTCGAGGAACGCGCCTTCCTCGACGGTCCGGTCGAGGGGCTGTGCAAGCGCATCGACGAATGGCAGATCACGCACGAACTGGCGGACCTGCCGCCGGAGATGTGGGAATACCTCAAGGCCAACAAGTTCTTCGGCATGATCATCCCGAAGCAGTACGGCGGCCTTGGCTTCTCCGCACTCGCGCACTCGGCCGTGCTGCAGAAGATCGCCAGCATGTCGGCCACGGTGTCCTCGACGGTGGCGGTGCCGAACTCGCTCGGCCCGGCCGAACTGCTCCTGCACTACGGCACCGACGAGCAGAAGAATCACTACCTGCCGCGTCTGGCCGATGGTCGCGAGATTCCATGCTTCGCCCTCACCGGTCCATACGCCGGCTCCGACGCGACCGCGATCCCGGACTATGGCATCGTCTGCAAGGGCGAGTGGCAGGGTGGCAACGTGCTGGGCGTCCGCCTGACCTTCGACAAGCGCTACATCACGCTGGCGCCCGTGGCGACCATCGTCGGCCTCGCCTTCCGCATGCACGATCCCGACCACCTGCTCGGTGACGTCGAGGATCTCGGCATCACGCTTGCGCTGATTCCGCGCGACACCAGGGGGCTGGAGATCGGTCGCCGCCACTTCCCGCTCAACGTGCCGTTCCAGAATGGCCCGGTGCGCGGCAAGGACGTGTTCGTACCGCTGTCGCAGTTGATCGGTGGCCCGGACATGGCCGGGCAGGGCTGGCGCATGCTGGTCGAGTGTCTGTCGGTCGGCCGTGCGATCTCGCTGCCATCGACCGCAACCGGCGGCAGCCGCATGGGCGCGGCGGCGACCGGCGCCTATGCGCGCCTGCGCAAGCAGTTCGGCCTCGCCATCGGTCGCTTCGAAGGTGTCGAGGATGCGCTCGCTCGCATCGGCGGTTACACCTACGCGACGGCGGCGCTGTCGCGCGCCACGGCCGCGGCAGTCGATCGTGGCGAGCGGCCGGCGGTGCCCTCGGCGATCGCCAAGTACCACGCCACCGAGTGGGCGCGCGAAGTCTCGCGCGATGCCATGGACGTGCATGGCGGCAAGGGCGTCATCCTCGGTCCCGGCAACTATCTTGGCCGCGCCTGGCAGGGCGTACCGATCATGATCACGGTCGAAGGCGCGAACATCATGACGCGCAGCCTGATGATCTTTGGCCAGGGCGCGATCCGCTGCCATCCCCATGTGTTGGAGGAAATGCAGGCCGCGGCGATCGAGGACTACGGCACGCGCCTGCGCGCCTTCGACCGCGTGCTGTTCAGGCATATCGGCTTCGGCATCTCCAATGCCGCGCGCAGTTTCGTGCTCGGCCTGACCGCAGCGAAGATCGGCCGCGTGCCGGGGGATGCCTGCACGCGCCGCTACTACCGCAAGCTCAACCGCTACTCCGCCGCGCTCGCCCTGGTCGCCGACACCTCGATGCTCGTGCTCGGTGGCAAGCTCAAGTTCAAGGAGAAGATCTCGGCGCGCCTCGGCGATGTGCTCTCCTACCTCTACATCGCCTCGAGTCTGCTCAAGAAGTACGAGGACGATGGCCGCCCGTCCACCGACCGCCCGCTGCTGGCCTGGGCCTTCCACGAATGCGCCTGGCGCATGCAGGGCGCACTCGACGGCGTGCTGCGCAACTTTCCTCTGCGTCCGGTGGCCTGGCTGCTGCGTGCGCTGGTGTTCCCGTTCGGCCGCCGCGAAGTGCCGCCGTCGGATCGTCTCGGCCGTCGCGTCGCCGCGATCCTGACCGCACCGAACGAAGCGCGCTCGCGTCTCGTCGACGGCGCCTATCTCACGCCGACCGCGAACAACCCGGTTGGTCGCATGAACGCGCTGCTGCCAGAGGTCATCGCCGCCGAACCGGTCGAGCGCAAGTTCCTGAAGGCGGTCAAGTCCGGCGAAGTCGCCGGCTTCGATTTCGCTGCGCAGATCGCCGATGCGGAAGCGAAAGGCTTCATCGACTCCGCCGAACGCCAGTTGCTCGAGCATGTGCGCGCGGCCTCGTTCGAGTTCATCTCGGTCGACGACTTCGACCCGGCCGAACTGCGTTCGGCCACGGCGAAGTCCCCGCCGAATGCCTTGCGCAGCGTGGCCTGAGGTCGTGGCCTCGCGCGCACTCGCGCTGTTCCGGCGCCTCGGCGGATCGACGCCGGGGCGCTGGCTCTATTCGCGCCTGATCTGCTGGCAGGCGCCGTACTTCGCCTCGATCCGTCCGACCATCGAACGCCTCGAACCGGGCGCCTGTGTCGTGCGCCTGCGCCAGCGCCGCGCGATCCAGAACCACATCGGCACGGTGCACGCGATCGCGCTGTGCAATGCGGCCGAACTGGCCGGCGGCCTCGCCACCGACGCGACGATTCCGGATGCCATGCGCTGGATCCCGAAGGGCATGACCGTGCGCTACCTTGCCAAGGCGCGCGGCGTCCTCGTCGCGACTGCGCGCGTGCCGGCGATCGAGGCCGGCTCCGCGCGCGAGGTGCATGCCCTGGTCGAAGTGCGCGACGCGGGCGATGTCGTCGTGTTCGACGCCGACATCACGATGTGGGTCTCGCCGAAGGATCCCTCGTAGGAGCCCCTTCAGGGGCGATCCTCGTCGCCGTGCGCCAGCGCGCGCACCTCACCCATGCAACGCCGCTGCATGGTGCAGCAGGTGGTCCTCGATGAAGCTCTGGATGAACCAGTAGCTGTGGTCGTAGCCGGCGTGCAGGCGCAGCGTGAGTGCCTGGCCGGCGGCGCGCGCGGCGGCGTCGAGGCGCCACGGCTGCAACTGTGGTTCGAGGAACTTGTCGGCTTGGCCCTGATCGACCAGCAGCGTGCCGGGGAAACGTGCGCCGTCCTCGAGCAGGGCGACGCTGTCGTATGCTCGCCAGGCCTGCGCGTCGTCGCCGAGGTAACGCGGCAGCGCCTTCTGTCCCCACGGCACCAGGCTCGGTGCGACGATCGGTGCGAAGGCCGACACCGAGCGATAGCGGTCCGGATTCTTCAGTGCGATCGTCAGCGCGCCGTGGCCGCCCATCGAATGGCCGAGGATCGATTCGCGAGAGAGGTCGGCGTCGGCGAAGTTCGCCGCGATGACGGCCGGCAGTGCCTTCGTCACGTAGCTGTACATGCGGAAACCTGACGCGAACGCCGGTGTCGTTGCATCGAGGTAGAAGCCGGCGCCCTCGCCGAATTCCCAGTCGCCGGTCGCGCCGTCGATGCCGGTGTCGCGCGGGCTGGTATCGGGCGTGACGAGGACCAGGCCAAGTTCAGCGGCGAGCCGCTGCGCACCGGCTTTGATCGCGAAGGTCTCCTCGGTGCAGGTCAGGCCGGCGAGGCAGTACAGAACCGGTGCCTTGTCACCGCGGCCGAGCGGTGGCCGGAACACGCCGAAGCGCATCACCCCGCCGGTTTCCTCCGAGACATGCCGGTAAAAGCCCTGCGTGCCGCCGAAGCTGCGCTGTTCGGAAATCGTCTCGATCGTCATGTTCGGGGTCCGTACCGGGGCTGGAATGATGCCATCTGTTCCTTCTCTCCGTACCCAACGGGGAGAAAGGAGGAACTGGTTGTGCATTGCACCGCGCGCGGCCGGCCGCTACCGTGCGCGCGACGCCGCGTTTCCTCCGGATGCCGATGAACGACGTTGCCAAGCCGGCTTCCGGCCTCGGGCGCTTCAATGCCGCGCTACGCGCTTCACCGCCGCTGCTGTGGGCGTTCCTGTACTTCTTCTGCCTGTTGAGCGGCTACTACGTGCTGCGTCCGGTGCGCGAGGCAATGGGCGCATCGGCTGACGTGCGCGCGGTCTTCCCGCCCTGGCTGATCGACTGGTTCGCCAGTCACGGCCTCGATGCCGGCGCGTTCACCCTGCAGGTGCTGTTCACCATCACCTTTCTGGTCATGCTGCTGCTGCAGCCGGCCTATGGCCTGCTGGTCAGCCGCTTCCCGCGGCGCGTGTTCCTGCCGGTCGTGTACCTGTTCTTCATCGCCACCCTGCTGTTGTTCTACCTGGCCTTCGACAGCGGCATGCCGGGGCGGGGCATGGCGTTCTTCGTCTGGATCGCCGTGTTCAACCTGTTCGCGGTGGCGGTGTTCTGGAGCTTCATGGCCGACGTGTTCGACGACGTCGAAGCGCGTGCGTACTTCGGCTACATCGGTGCGGCCGGCACGATCGGTGCCTTTCTCGGGCCGATCCTGACGCGCGTGCTGGTCGAGCGTGTCGGCATCGCCAACCTCATGCTCGTCGCCTGCGGCTTCCTGGTGTTGTGCCTGGCCTGCCAGATGCGCCTGCGCCAGTGGGCGGTCGCGCGCGAGCAGGCGCGCGGCGATCGCAGCCGCGAGACGGCGATGGGCGGCGGTGTGCTCGCCGGCCTGACCCTGGTCATGCGCGAACCGCTGCTGCGCTGGATGGCGATGGTCGTGCTGTTCGGCGTCGGCGTCGGCACCCTGCTGTACAACGAGCAGGCCGCGATCGTGCGCAGGTTCTACACCGATGCGCGCGAGGCGACGGCCTTCTACGCGAACATCGACCTCGCCATCAACGCACTGACCCTCATCGTGCAGGTCTTCGTCACGCGCTGGTTGCTGTCGCGCTTCGGCGTCGCCCCGGCCTTGCTGCTGCCGTCGCTGGCGATCTTCATCGGCTACGCCCTGCTTGCCGCGAATCCACTGCCGCTGATGGTGGCGATCGTGCAGATCGTCACGCGCAGCAGCGAGTTCTGCCTCAACAAGCCGGCGCGCGAGACGATCTACACGCGCGTGCCGCGCGAGTGGCGCTACAAGGCCGGTGCGGCGATCGACACGGTCATCTATCGCGGCGGCGATCTCACTTTCGTCTGGCTGCACAAGTTCGTCGCGGCGTTTGGCAGCCACGCCGTGTTCGGTGTCGGCATGTTCGTCGCCGGCTGCTTCGGCGTCGGCGCCTGGGGCCTGTGGCGCGAGCAACGCAAGCTGCCGTCCGGACGTGTCCAGGACGAGACAACATGAAGCCGACACTGACGGCACTGCACGTTTTTCCGCTCAAGTCCTGCGCGCCGCTGTCGCCCGCGGAGGCCGAAGTCGAGGCGCGTGGCCTCGTCGCTGATCGGCGCTGGATGGTGGTCGATGAGAGCGGCCGCTTCCTCACCGCGCGCAAGCTGCCGCGCTTGGTCCTGCTGCGGGCGCGGGCAGCCGCCGAGGGCCTGCACATCGATGCGCCCGGCATGCCGGCACTGATAGTGCGTGCACTCGCCGACGTGTCAGCCCGACGCAGGGTGGAGGTGTGGGGCAGCGTCGTTTCGGCACGCATGGCCGAGCCCGAGGCCGACGCCTGGATCAGCGCGTATCTCGGCTTTCCGGCCGCGTTCGTCCACATGGACGAGTCGGCTGTGCGCCCGGTCGATCCGGCATATGCGCAGCCAGGCGATCTCGTCAGCTTTGCCGACGGCTACCCACTGTTGCTGATCTCGCAGGCCGCTCTCGACGCGCTCAATGCAAGGCTCGCCGAGCCCGTGCCGATGCTGCGGTTCCGTCCGAATCTCGTCGTCGACGGCGTGGCCGCGCATGCCGAGGACGGCTGGAAGCGTGTGCGTATCGGCGGCATCGAATTCGACGTGGTCAAGCCGTGCATCCGCTGCGTGTTCACCACGCTCGACTTCGGGCGTGGTGAATTCTCCGCGGATGGCGAGCCCTTGCGCACGCTGCTGACCTACCGGCGCACGCCGAAAGGCGTGTCGTTCGGACAGAACCTCATTCCGCGCGGTGTCGGCACGTTGCGGGTCGGCGCTGCGGTCGAGGTACTGGCCTGACACCGCTCGCGCACCCGTGCGACTCGGCGTGCGTTCGAGCATGTGCTCTATGCTCGCCGTCTAGCCTCGTCGGACCCACCATCTGCAGGACTGCCATGAGCTACGATTACGTGATCGTCGGCGCCGGCTCCGCCGGTTGCGTGCTCGCCGAGCGCTTGAGCGCCGATTCGTCGAAGCGTGTGCTCCTGCTCGAAGCCGGTGGGCGCGACTGGCATCCGTTCATCCACATGCCGGCCGGATTGGCCAAGCTGGCGACGAACCGACGGCTCAACTGGAACTACACGACCGAGCCCGAACCAAACCTTGACGGGCGCCGTCTGTGGTGGCCGCGCGGCAAGGTTCTCGGTGGGTCGAGTTCGATCAATGCCATGTGCTATACGCGAGGTGTCGCCGCCGACTACGACGAATGGGCGCGTGCCGTGGATGATGCGCGTTGGTCGTGGGCGGCGGTGCTCGAGCGCTTCAAGCGCAGCGAGGACAATGCACGCGGTGCCGATGCCTGGCATGGCAGCGGTGGGCCGCTCAGTGTCGCCGACCTGCGCCACCACAATCCGCTGTCGGAAGTGTTCCTTGAGGCCGCCGTTGCTGCCGGCCAGGTGCGCAATGCCGATTTCAACGGCGCTAGCCAGGAGGGCGTTGGCTGGTACCAGGTGACCCAGCGTGACGGTACGCGCTGCTCGACGGCGAAGGCCTGGCTGGGCCGCGCGCGCGGCCGCCCGAATCTGGAGGTGCGTACCCATGCCTTGGCCCAGCGCGTGCTCGTCTGCGGCACGCGCGCGGTGGGTGTCGACTATCGCCAGCGTGGGCGCTTGCGCCGCGCCGAAGCAGGTGAAGTGATCCTCTGCGGGGGCGCAGTCAACTCGCCACAACTGCTGATGCTTTCAGGCATTGGCCCGGCGGATCAGTTGCGCGCGCATGGCATCACCGTGCGCAACGCGCTCGAGGGTGTTGGCGCCAATCTGCAGGATCATCTGGACATCTGCACCCTGCAGCGTTCGACCGAAGCGATCAGCTACGACCGCGCCAACGATGTCGCCGTCGCGCTCGAATTCCTGTTGCACCGACGCGGCATCGGTACTTCGAACATCGCCGAATGCGGCGGTTTCGTGCGCACGCGCCTGGCCACCGATGAGCGCTGCGACATGCAACTGCACTTCGTGCCGGCCCTGCTCGACGACCACGGCCGTCATCGCCTCGACGGTTGCGGCTACACCGTGCATGCCTGCGCGCTGCGCCCGCGCAGCCGTGGTCGTCTCGAATTGCGCTCGGCCGATCCCGCGCAGCCGGTGGCAATCCATGCGAACTACCTGAGTGACCCGGAAGGCTACGACCTGGCGATGATGATCGAGGGCGTGCGCCTGTCGCGGCGCATCTTCGCGCAGGCGCCGTTCGACGCATATCGCGGCGCCGAGATCTTCCCCGGCGTGGATGGCGATGACGACCGCATGCTGGAAGCCTTTGTGCGCCGCAAGGCCGAAACGATCTACCACCCGGTCGGCACCTGTCGCATGGGCATCGATGCCCATGCGGTGGTCGACAGCGAACTGCGCGTGCACGGCCTCACCGGCCTGCGCGTGGTCGATGCCTCGATCATGCCGACCCTGCCCGGCGGCAATACGAATGCGCCGACGATCATGATTGCCGAGCATGCCGCCGATCTGCTGCTCGGGCCGGCGTCCGGGGTTCGCGCGCGCGCGCGCGTCGCGTAGACTGCGCGCGCCGGAGGCCCGCGAGGTCCGACAGACTCCCGGCGTGGGCCGGGGAGAAGGAATGCACGAGGACGTCATCGGTGCGCTTGCGTCACCGCCAGTTCCGCCAGCACCACCTGCCGACGTGCAGGCCTGGTGGCCGGCTCCGCCGGCTCCGATGGTTGAACATCGCTTCGCCTTCGACGGCGATGCGCGCGAGTATTTCCGCATCTGGATCGTCAACCTCGCCCTGAGCATCGTCACCCTTGGCCTCTACTCGGCCTGGGCCAAGGTGCGTACGCAGCGCTACTTCTACGCCAGTACGCATCTGGCCGGCGTGCCGTTCGAGTTCCTTGCCAAGCCCTGGCCGATCCTCAAGGGCCGCATCATCGCGGTGACCCTGTTCGTCGCTTACGTGCTGGCCAGCCAGTACAGCCTGGTCTGGCAGCTCGTGCTCATCGGCGTGATCATGCTCGCCACGCCCTGGCTGCTCGTGCGTGGTCTCGCCTTTCGCGCACGCTACTCGTCGTGGCGCGGGCTCGTGTTCCGTTTCATTCCCGACTATGCCGAGGCCTATGTCCGCTACCTGCTGCTGCTGATCCCGACGGTGCTCACGCTCGGCATGCTCTACCCGTGGGTCCAGGGCAAACAGAAGCAGTTCGTCGTCGAGCACCACCGCTACGGTGGCCACGGGTTTCGTTTCGTCCTCGCGCCTGGGCGTTTCTACATTCCCTACCTGATCGCCTGGGGCGCGCTGTCGGCACTGATGTTTGTCTTTTTCCTTGCCGTGATCGGTCTCGCCGCGGCGTCGGCGGCATTGGGAGAATCCGGAGGTGAGCCGCCGTTCTGGTACCTGATGACGGTCGTCGGCGGTTTCTACGCGGGTTATTTCGTGGTCTTCGTGTTCCTGCAGGCGGCGCTGATCAACCTCGTCTACAACCATGTCGACATCGGCGGCCGGCGCCTGCGCTCGACGCTGAAGGGGCACAAGCTGCTCGGCATCTATGCGTTCAACACGCTAGCCATCCTCGCCAGCGCGGGCCTGCTGATCCCGTGGGCGAAGATCCGCATCGCGCGCTACCGCGCCGAATCGCTCTGCCTGCTTGCCGCCGACGACCTCCAGGAACTCGTCGCCGAACGCCGTGGCGAGATCGATGCCACCGCGGCCGAAGTCGACGGCCTGTTCGACATCGACATCGGCCTGTGAACACCTTTTCCGCCCACTGGTTCGACGGCGTCACCAGCCGCATGCATGAGGTGATGGTGAGCCGCGACGCGGCCGGCGTCGTGCATGTCGCCGGCGATGGCGTCGAGCGCAGCGCGGCGCTTGCCGGCCTGCGCATCACGCCACGCCTCGGCCGCACGCCGCGCACGATCGCGTTTGACGACGGCGCACGTCTGCTCGTCGCCGACCACCCGCTGCTCGACGCCTGGTTCCCGAGCGAGGATCGCCTGCAACGTCTCGTCGATCGGCTCGAACGCCATGCCCACGCAGTCGCGGCTTCCATCGTCGTGTGCGTCGCCGCGCTCGTCGTTGCGGTCGTCTGGGGAATCCCCTGGGCCGCGGACCGCATTGCCGAACAGGTGCCGATGAGTGTCGAGGACCGGCTCGGTGATGGCGTGCTTGCCCAGCTCGATGATCATTTTGGCTTCGGACCGAGCGGCCTGGAGAGCGCGCGCGAAGCGGAACTGCGCGCACGCTTCGAGCGCGTGGTCGCGGCCGCTGCGACGGTGCGCGCGCATCGGCTGGAGTTTCGCCATTCCGACGAGGTCGGCGCCAACGCGCTGGCCCTGCCGGGAGGTACCATCGTCGTCACTGATGATCTGGTCGAAGCGATGAGCGATGACCGCGCCTTCGACGCCATCATCGCCCACGAGCTCGGTCATCAGCAGCATCGCCATGCTTTGCGCCAGACCTTGCGCAGTTCCTTCGTGATCGTGCTCGGCGCCTTCTTCGCTGGCGACGTCAGCGCGGCCAGTTCGGTCGTCATCGGCGTGCCGACCTTCCTGCTGCAAAACCATTACTCGCGCGGTTTCGAGGAAGAATCGGACCGCTACGCGTTCGCCACGCTCGAAGCGATGGGCGAATCACCGGCCTGGTTCGCCGAGGGGATGCGCAACCTGCAGCAAGCCCACGAGGACTACGGCGACGCAGCGGCCTGGCTGTCGACGCATCCGTCCGACGAGGCGCGCATCGCTGCCGCCGAGGCCGCCGGTGAGGCCTTCCTCGAACGCCACCCGGACAGGTTCCGCGACGTGCCCGGCTACGACCCCTGCGCAGACGAGGACATCTGCGAGGATGAGGAACCTGAAGAGGATTGCGGCGAGGACGATTGCGCTGACGCGGAGTCCGACCCGCTGCCGTAGGAGCCCGTTCACGGGCGATGCATTTTCGTACACCGCCGGGGAAAGCATCCCCCTGAAGTGGCTCCTGCAGCTACAGGGGCTTCTACAGTGCCTGCTCGAGCTCCGGCACGAGCTTGAACAGGTCGCCGACGAGGCCGAAGTCGGCGATCTCGAAGATCGGCGCCTCGGCATCCTTGTTGATCGCCACGATCGTGCCGGCGTCCTTGATGCCGGTGAGGTGCTGGATCGCACCGGAGATGCCGACCGCGAAGTAGAGCTCGGGGGCGATGATCTTGCCGGTCTGGCCGACCTGGAGATCGCTCGGTACGTAACCGGCGTCCACCGCGGCGCGTGATGCGCCGACCGCCGCGCCGAGCTTGTCGGCAAGCGCGTAGATGATGGCGAAGTTCTCCGCTGAACCGAGCGCGCGCCCGCCGGAGACGACACGCGATGCGCCCTGCAGGTCCGGGCGATCGCTCTTGCCCTGGGCGAGTTCGACGAAGCGTGTGTGTGCGGGCACGGCGACGTCGAGCGTGCGCGCTTCGATCGCTGCGGCGTTCGCAGTGCTGGCTGCGGCCGCGTACGAGGCCGTACGCACGGTGCCGACGAGCACGCTGCCGGTCGGTGCTTCGACGGTGACGATCGCATTGCCGGCGTAGATCGGGCGCTTGAAGCTGTGCGCCGACTCCACCGCCATGATGTCGGAGACCTGGGCGACGCCGAGCAGGGCGGCGACGCGCGGCATGAGATCCTTGCCGAAGGTGGTCGACGGCGCGAGCACGTGACTGTAGCCGTCACTGACGACCGCCACGACCTGCGGCGCGAGCACTGCGGCGAGTGCGTGCGCATTCTCGGCGCGCGCGACCGTGACGACCTTTGCGACACCTTCGACCTTTGCCGCTTCCGCGGCGACGCCGGCCGGATCGGCGGCGAGCACCAGCACGTCCACCGCCTCGGCGCCGAGCGCCTGCGCGCAGGTGACGCAGCGTGCGGTGCTGTTGTTGAGCTTGCCGTCGAGGTGTTCGGCGACGATGAGTACCTTGGCCATGATTAAAGTCCGATGTTCTTGAGATCGTTGCGGTCGAGGAACGCGAGCACGCACTGGCTACCGTCCCAGCGCATGCCGCCGAAGCCGACGCAGTCGGCTTCGCTGGCGATACCGGCGGTGACGCAGCCGACGCCTTCGCTCCAGGTGCCGGCGCCGGTGCTCGCGCACATCGCCGCGTTGACCTGGCATTGCCCGGAGGCTTCGTTCCAGTTGCCGCCGACCTGCGCGCAATGTCCCGCCGAGGGATCGGCAGGGGCCGCAGCCTCGGCCGGCGCCGAGGTCGGCTCGCTGCGCGCGATCGCTTCGTCCGCGCGCGGCTTCTCGGCCGCACGGTCCGAACAGGCGGCCAGGCTGCCGAGCACGGCGCAGAGGGCGCCGATCAGGTGCGGCTTCATCAGACCAGCCCCTTCGCCTTGAGCGCGGACACGAGTTCGGCGACGTCCTTGACCATCACGCCCTTGGCGCGCTTCGCCGGTGGTGCGTAGTGCGTGGTCGTCAGGTGATCTCCCGATTCGACCGCGAGGTCGGCGAAGGCGATCGTCTCCAGCGGCTTGGATTTCGCCTTCATGATGTCCGGCAGCTTGATGAAGCGTGGTTCATTCAGGCGCAGGTCGGCGCTGATGACGGCAGGCAGATCGACCTCGATCGTTTCGAGGCCGGCATCGACCTCGCGCGTGACGCGTGCGGCGCGGCCGTTCACCTCGACCTTCGAGGCGAAGGTCGCCTGCGGACGGTCCCACAGCGCAGCGAGCATCTGGCCGGTCTGGTTGCAGTCGTCGTCGATCGCCTGCTTGCCGAGAAGGACGATGTCCGGTTGCTCCTTCTCGACCAGCTTGAGCAGCACGCGCGCGGCGGTCAGCGGCTGGATTGCATCGCTGGTGACCACGTGGATGGCGCGGTTGGCACCCATGGCGAGGCCGTTGCGCAGGTGGGCCTGGGCGTCGGCAGGACCGATGGTGACGACCACGACCTCGCTGGCGACGCCCTTCTCACGCAGGCGCAGCGCTTCCTCGAGGGCGATGTCGTCGAACGGGTTGGCCGATTGTTTGACGCCTTCGGTGACGACGCCGGAGCCGTCCGGCTTGACCTGGATGCGCACGTTGTAGTCGACGACGCGCTTGTAACCGACCAGGATCTTCATCGCTGCAGGGTTCCCTTCAGTGTGTGCAAAGCCGCGGGATTGTAACCCGGAACGACGCAAGCCCGGTGTTCGTTCGGTGCATGGCCGGGTTATCCACACCCGCCGTGGACAGGGCTGTGGACAAGTCCTGGATGAAGCCCGCCAAGCCGCATCGGAGTGTGCGCTGCGCCCGGTTTGGTCAAGCCATGCTCAACGCGGCTGGCGGGTTTGCGCGAGCAGTGCATCGGCGAATCGCGCCGCCGAGGCCTCGCCGTGGGCAAAGAACAGCGAGGGCTCGGCCAGTTCGAGTTCGAGCAGCACCGGCGCTCCGTCGACGTCACGGATCAGGTCGACGCGCGCGTAGGCGAGTGGTCCGGCGAACGGGATCGCGGCCAGCGCTCGTCGCGCCAGTTCGAGTTCGTCCGCGCCCGGGGTGCGTGGCGTGATGTGCTCGGGTGCGAACAGCGCGCGCGTCGGATCGTTGCCACGCCGCAGCAGCGGGCCCTTGCGGATGGCATGGCTGAACCTGCCGTCGAAATGCATCAGCGCGGTTTCGCCCGCTTCGTCGACGCGGGCGAGATACGGTTGCAGCAGCACCTCGCGGCCGGCCGCGAGCAGGCGTTCGACGTGGGCCAGCATTGCCGCGCGGCTGTCGCGCGCATGCCGCTGCGCATCGCGCGAGCCCGCACCGATGCAGGGCTTGACGACGATGTCGGCGAACGTCGGGAAATCGCCGAGGAAGGCGTCGACCGCCGCCGCGGCATCATCGCCGACGTCGACGAAGCGGCTCGGCACGATCGCCACGCCGGCACGATCGAGATCGGCGAGATAGTGCTTGTCGGCATTCCAGCGCAGCACATCGGGCGGATTGAGCATCCGCGTCAGCGCTGACGCGCGGTCCAGCCAGGCGAGGAATTCGTCGGTCCGTTGCGTGTAGTCCCACGGCGAGCGCAGCACGGCGAGTTCGAACGCGGCCCAGTCGAGCGTGGCATCGTCCCAGTCGACCACGGCCACCTGCGCACCGGCCTGCGTGAGCGCATCGACCAGTGGTTCCATGTCGTCATCGAGCCCGCGCGCGGCGCGCGTGGTGACGAGGGCGATCCGGGGCGTAATCATGCGGATGTCCGGTGCGGAAAGCCGCGCAGCTTCCCACACCGGCGGGTGTGGCGTCTCGTCCACTTGATCGGCGTCAGGGCGTGGCGCATCGTCGCCACCCCATGCTTGTGCCGCCATGCAGGACCGCTCATCCATGCCCGCTCACCGACTCGACGAGGAAGGCATCGCCGCGCTCGTCGACCGCTTCTACGACAAGGTCCGTGCCGATGCGATGCTCGGTGCGGTGTTCAACCCGGTGGTCGAGGACTGGCCGGAGCACAAGCGCCTGCTGACCTCGTTCTGGTGCTCGACCGTGCTGCGCGCCGGCACCTATCGCGGCAACCCGATGGCCAAGCACCGGCCGCATGCGATCGGCGTCGAGCACTTCGAGCATTGGCTGGCGATGTGGGGCGAAACCGCGGGCGAGGTGCTCGACGCCGGGTCGGCGGCGGTCATGCGCGAATATGCCAGCCGCATCGGCGATGGCCTGCGCCTCGGCCTCGGCCTGCCGCGCTCGGGGCAGGTGCGCGGTCTGGGCATTCCCGTTGTCGGGACACCACGCTCGTCGCAGGAGCATCACGGCTGAGGCCGCTTCCTGCGAGGCGCGACGCTGTAGGAAACGGCTTCAGCCGTGAGCCCTGGCTGTACCAACGCATCGCGACCGGTCTTCAACAGCCGAACGGTTGGTCAGTCGCGCCCACGGACCTTCGTTCAGCGCCGCACCATTCTTGTGGGAGCGGTTTCAGTCGCGATTGCAATGCCGGAGGCGCAGCAGGCAGAGGCCATGACGTGCACGTCAAAGGCCCTGGTAGTTCGGCCCGCTGCCGCCTTCCGGGGTGACCCAGGTGATGATCTGGTACGGGTCCTTGATGTCGCAGGTCTTGCAGTGCACGCAGTTGGCGGCGTTGATCTGCAGGCGCTTGCCGGCCTCGTCCTCGACGATCTCGTAGACACCGGCCGGACAGAAGCGCGTGCACGGGTTGGCGTACTCGGCGACGCAGCGAGTGATGCAGATGTTGGTATCGGCGACGTGCAGGTGGACGGGCTGGTCCTCGTCGTGCTCGGTGGCGGCAAAGTAGACGCTGGCGAGGCGGTCGCGCGGCGGCAGCGTGCGTTCGGTCCAGTGGCGGTCCGGTGATTCGTATTCGTCGACGCGCTTCAGGGCGGAATGGTCGGCGTGGTTCTTCAGCGTCCACGGCGAGTGGCCGGCGGTCGCGGTCTCCCACGCGGCATTGGCGAGGCCGAACCACAGGCCCTTGTTGAAGCCCGGGCGGATGTTGCGCACCTTGCGCAGTTCCTTCGCCACGACCGAGTCGCGCAGCCTTGCATCCCAGCCCGTACTCGTGCCGTGTTCGGCGACGTGCTCGGCGGCGAGCATGCCCGAGCGCAGGGCCTGGTGCGTGCCCTTGATCTTCGGCACGTTGACCAGGCCGGCGGAATCGCCAATCAGCAGGGCACCCGGCATCTCGACCTTCGGCAGCGATTGCAGGCCGCCCTCGACGAGCGCGCGCGCTCCGGCCGAAAGGATCTGGCCGCCTTCGAGCAGAGGCTTGATCAGGGCATGGTTCTTGAGCTGCTGGAAGGCCTCGAACGGCGTGAATTTCGGGTCGGGATAATCGAGCCCGGCGACGAAGCCGACCGCGATGCGGTCCTGGTCGAGGTGATAGAGAAAGCTGCCACCGTAGGTCGCCGCATCGAGCGGCCAACCGAGCGTGTGCATGATCTTGCCGGGCTCGACCCGTCCGGCCGGCACCTGCCAGAGTTCCTTCATGCCGATGCCGTAGGTCTGCGGATCGCGGTCGGCATCGAGGCGGTACTTGCGGATGAGCTGCTTGCTGATGCTGCCGCGACAGCCTTCGGCAAGCACGGTCACCGGTGCGACGATGTCGATGCCCTGGGTGTACGAAGGCTTCTGCGAACCGTCGCGGGCCACGCCCATGTCGCCGATGCGCACGCCGCGCACCGCGCCGGCTTCGTCGAACACGGCCTCGCTGGCGGCGAAGCCGGGGAACACGTCGACCCCGAGTGCCTCGGCCTGTGGCGCGAGCCAGGCGCACAGCGCGCCGAGCGAAACGATGAAGTTGCCGTGGTTGTGCATCTGTGGCGGCACCAGCGGCGATTTCAGCGCGCGCGTGGCGTCACGCAGCCACCAGAACTCGTCCTTCGTCGCCGCCACGCAGGGTGACGGTGGATTCGCGCCCCATTCGGGCAGCAGTTCATTCAGCGGTTCCGGCTCGATGACCGCGCCGGACAGCACCTGTGCGCCGATCGTCGACGCCTTCTCGATCACGCAGACGCGGATGTCGGGCTTGAGCTGCTTGAGGCGGATCGCGAACGCCAGTCCGGCCGGACCGGCGCCGACCGTGATGACGTCGTACTCCATGGTTTCGCGCTCGCTCATGGCTGGCTCCGGCAATACGTACGGTCGCGCATTGTCCGGCTTCGCGGGGTGGTCGGCAATTCGCTTGCGGCATACTCGGCCATCCACTGCAGGATGGCGACTGCCGATGAACGATCACGACCAACCGCTGGCCGATGCGCGACTGCGTGGCGCCAGTGCTTTCCAGTTGCTGCACTGGATGGCTGCCGGGCGCCTCGACGCGCGCCGGCTCGCCACCCTGCATGCCGAGGCGATCGCGCGCGAGAACCCGCGTCTGCGCGCGTTCACCGCGCTTGCCCCCGATGTCATGCAGGACGCTGCGGCCAGCGATGCGCGGCGCCGGGCGCAAGGCCCGATCGGTCGTCTCGACGGCCTGACCGTGGCGGTGAAGGACAATATCGACGTCGCCGGCCTGCCGACCGCGCTCGGCCTGGGCACGCGCGCGCGGTCGGTTGAGCGCGACGCTGGCGTGGTTGCGCGCCTGCGTGCGGCTGGTGCGGTGATCCTCGGCAAGACGTCGCTTGACGAAGGCACGCTCGGTTCGGCCGGCATCACCGCGCCGGGCGGCGCGATCGCGCATCCGCAGCGTGCTGACATCGTCGCCGGCGGTTCATCGGCGGGTTCGGCGGTTGCCGTCGCTACTGGCCAGTGCGCCTTCGCGATCGGCACCGACACGCTCGGTTCGACGCGCATCCCGGCCAGCCACTGCGGCGTGTTCGGCCTGCGCCCGACACCCGGCGAGATCGCCATGCGCGGCGTGGTCAAGAGCGCGCGCCGGCTCGACAGCGTCGGCTTGCTCGCGCGCTCGGTGCAGGATCTCGCCCTCGTTCTGCAGGTTCTCAATGCCTACGACCCCGACGATCCGCGCTCGCGCCGGCGCCGCATCGCCCTGGCACCGCCGGATTGGGAGCCGGGTCGCCTGCGCAGCGGCTGCATCGCCGACCTCGGCGCGATCGGTGTCGCACCTGCCGTGCAGGCCGTGTTCGCGCGCGCGCTCGACACGCTCGGACGCGAACTTGGCGAGCGCAGCCGCATCGACACGGCGGGCTACGACTTCACCCGCATGCGTCGTGCCGGCTTGCTCGTCATGGAAGCCGAACTGGCTCTGGAACTCGCCGAGGACCTCGCCGACGAGGCACGCGGCCCGTCACCGCGCCTGCGTGCATTGCTCGGCTATGCACAGGCGCGTAGTGCGGTCGACTACGCCGCTGCGGATCGCATGATCGATCGCGCCGTCGTGCTTGCGCGCCGCCTGTTCGAGGCCATCGATGTGCTCGTGCTGCCGAGCGTACCGCATGGGCCGTATGCGATCGCCGAAGGGGAGCGGGCGAACGATGCCGATCTCACCGCCTTTGCCAGCCTGGCCGGTTGCCCGGCGATCAGCCTGCCGATGGGGACACTCGACGACGGCTTGCCGGTCGGCCTGCAATTGGTCGGCGCACCGGGTTCGGACCTGCGCCTGATCGACCTTGCCGAGGTCTGCGCAGCGCGTCTCGATGCCGCGCCGGTGTATCCGCTTGCGCCGGCGTAGGAAGCGGCCGTAGGAGGCGCCTGTAGGAAGCGGCCTGTAGGAAGCGGCTTCAGCCGCGATGCCTTGGCCGTACAACGCCCCAAAGAAACAGCATCACGCCTGAAGGCGTTTCCTACA
Organism: Dokdonella sp.; assembly: GCF_019634775.1. Classification (NCBI taxonomy): domain Bacteria; kingdom Pseudomonadati; phylum Pseudomonadota; class Gammaproteobacteria; order Lysobacterales; family Rhodanobacteraceae; genus Dokdonella; species Dokdonella sp. The sequence continues at coordinate 124,956 of NZ_JAHCAS010000001.1, read as the reverse complement.
GCGTATTGATGTCCGGAAAACGCATCACGCCTGAAGGCGTTTCCTACAGCGTATTGATGTCCGGAAAACGCATCACGCCTGAAGGCGTTTCCCACAGGCATCGAGGCCGCCCCGCAGGAAGCGCCTGTAGGAAGCGGCCTGTAGGAAGCGGCCTGTAGGAAGCGGCTTCAGCCGCGATGCCTTGGCCGTACAACGCCCCAAAGAAACAGAATCACGCCTGAAGGCGTTTCCTACAGCGTATTGATGTCCGGAAAACGCATCACGTCTGAAGGCGTTTCCTACGGCGCATTGATGTCTGGAAAACGCATCACGCCTGAAGGCGTTTCCTACAGCGTATTGATGTCCGGAAAACGCATCACGCCTGAAGGCGTTTCCTACAGCGTATTGATGTCCGGAAAACGCATCACGCCTGAAGGCGTTTCCTACAGCGTATTGATGTCCGGAAAACGCATCACGCCTGAAGGCGTTTCCTACAGCGCATTGATGTCTGGAAAACGCATCACGCCTGAAGACGTTTCCTGCAGCGCATTGATGTCTGGAAAACGCATCACGCCTGAAGGCGTTTCCTACAGCGCATTGATGTCGGGAAACCGAATGGCTTCTACGGGGATGCGTTGTTCGCCATTTCTGCCCACGCCGCATTGCCGCTGGTGATGGTCCAGTTCACCAGTTCGGGCATCAGCTGGGCGAGTGCGGTTTCGAAGGCGGCAACCACGTTGCCGACGTCGCTGTTCGCGGCCGCCGCGGTTTCGTCGAAGGCGCGCGTGGCGACGATGCGGTTGCCGCGCAGGTCGAACAGTCGGGCCTGCAGGCGGATCGCGGCGCGCGTGCCGTCGCGGCCGACTTCGGCCTGGAAGTCGCGGAGGTCGATCGCCAGCGCGTAGTCGGCGCTGAGGCCGACGTTGGCGCCGCTGACACCGCCAACGCGGCCGGAAAGATCGAAGGCCTCGACGACGAGGCTGCGCAACAGGCGTGGCGCCGGATCGCGCCAGCGCGCGGCCGGGTAGACCTCGAGCACGCCCGGGTGCGGCATCACCGCGATGCGCGGGCTGTCGAGCGCGCTGCTCGCCTGCGGCAGGGCGATCTGCAACTGCCAGTCGACCGGCGTGGTGGCCGCCGGGGCAAACGGCGACAGCTTGGGTGAGTGGATCGAGAACGGCGTGTGCTTGCCCCCCAGTGCCGAACACCCGGCAAGCAGTGTGGCCAGGGCAACGATCGTGAACGGACGCATCACACGGCTCATCGCGGCTTGTACTCCCTCGGTTGGTCGCGGCCGAGCAGCAGCGAGTTCGAATTGCCGAGCTGTTCACCGAGCTGCTTGTAGGCCTGCAGGGTCTCGCGCAGCTCGGCCAGGGTCGGCGCGACCTGACGCAGGCCTTGCTCGCTGAAGCTCGACAGCGCGGCGCGGTTTTCCTCGAGCATGCTCTCGGTGGAAACTGCGACGCGCTCGATCGAGGCGATCGCCTTGTCGGTCGACTGCAACACCGCGCGTGCCTCGTCGCGCACGAGCTGATTGGTCGTGCCGGCCATTTGGTTGAGCGTGTGCAACGTGCCCTTGAGTTCCTTGCTGGCGTCGGCGAGTTGGGCGACGGCCTCGCCGAGGTTGTCGCGTTGGCTGGATACGGTGGCGACGAGCTCGTCGATGTTGGCCAGGGTAGTGGAGACGTGCTGCACGTTCTCGGCCGACAGCAATTGGCCGACGCGCAACAGGGCCTCGTTGACGCTGACCACGATGTCTTCGCCCGAGGCCAACAGCCTGGCCAGCGCCGATTCTTCGGCTGCGATCAGCGGGATCGGTCTTTCGCTGGTTGCCTCCAGGCGCGGGCTTGACGGCGTGCCACCACTCAACTGGATGAAGGCGGTGCCGGTCACGCCGAGCAGACCGAGTTTGGCGACGGTGTCCTTCTTGACCGGCGCGCTGGCGTCGAGGCGCACGCGCGCGATCACCTTGCGCGGGTCCTTCGGATCGAGCGACAACTGCGCGACCTCACCGACCTTGATGCCGTTGTACTGCACGAGTCCGCCCTTGGAGAGGCCGGTGACGGCCTCGGTGAAGACGACGTCGTAATAGCGGAACTCGCGTTCGGAACCGGTCTTCGACAGCCACAGCACGAAACCGAGGCCGAGCAGAAAGGCGAGGATGGCGAAGCTGCCGATCAAAAAGTGGTGGGCGCGGGTTTCCATGGTCGATGACTCGTCAGGTGGTCGGTGCCGCTGCGACCACGGCCGCGTGCCGTGCGGCGCGGCCGCGCGGGCCCTGGAAGTAATCCCGTACCCAGGCGTCGTCGCAACGCTCGACCACGTCGAGCGTGTCGGCGACGAGGATGCGCTTCTGCGCGAGCACGGCGACACGGTCGCAGATCGCGTACAGCGTGTCGAGGTCGTGGGTGATGATGAACACGGTCAGGCCGAGCGCGTCACGCAGGGTCAGGATCAGGCGATCGAACGCGGCGGCACCGATCGGGTCGAGGCCGGCGGTCGGCTCGTCGAGGAACAGGATGTCCGGATCGAGCGCAAGCGCGCGTGCCAGCGCGGCGCGTTTCACCATGCCGCCGGAAAGCTGCGCCGGGTACTTGGCGCCGGCCTCGGCGGGCAGGCCGGCGAGGGCGATCTTGAGGGCGGCCAGGCGTGTGACGATCGTGCGGTCGAGGCCGTGGTGCTCGACCAGCGGTACGGCAACGTTCTCGGCCACGGTCAGCGACGAGAACAGCGCGCCGTTCTGGAACAGCACGCCGCAGCGGCGTTCGAGCGCGCTGCGCCCGGCGTCGTCGAGCGTCGTCACTTCTTCGCCGAACAGGCGGATGCTGCCGGCAGCCGGATGGCCGAGGCCGATGATCGCGCGCATGAGCACGGACTTCCCGGAGCCCGAGCCACCGACCACGCCGATGATCTCGCCGCGGTGCACGTCGAGGTCGAGGTTCTCGTGCACGACCTGCGTGCCGAACTGGTTGCGCAGGCCGCGGATGCGGATGACCGGCTCGACGGCGTTCACAGTTCGATCTCCATGAAGAAGATCGCGGCCAGCGCATCGACGAGGATGACCACGAAGATTGATTGCACCACGCTCGAGGTGGTGTGCGTACCGACCGATTCGGCGCTGCCGGACACCTTGAAACCTTCCAGGCAACCGATGGCGGCGATCAGGAAAGCGAACACCGGCGCCTTCGACATGCCGACCCAGAAGTGGCGCACCTCGGTGGTCTCGTGCAGTCGGGTGAAGAACATGGTCGGCGAAACGTCGAGGGCAAACGTGCAGACGGCTGCGCCGCCGAGGATGCCGGCAAGCATGCCGACCAGGGTCAGTATCGGCAGCGAGACGAGCAGGGCGAGGATGCGCGGCATCACCAGCACGTCGATCGGGTCGAGGCCGAGCGTGCGGATCGCGTCGACTTCCTCACGCGCCTTCATCGAGCCGATCTGCGCGGTGAACGCACTGCCGGAGCGCCCAGCGACCATGATCGCGGTAAGCAGCACGCCGAACTCGCGCAGGAACGAATAGCCGACCAGCTCGACCGTGTAGATGCTGGCGCCGAATTCCTCGAGCACGGTTGCGCCGAGGAAGGCGACCACGGCGCCGACCAGGAAGCAGAGCAGGGCAACGATCGGCAGCGCGTCGAAGCCGGTCTGCTCGATGTGGAACACGGTCGAGGTCGGCCGCCAGCGGCGCGGCTGGAGCAGGCCGCGCAGGCCGGTCGACAGGACCAGGCCGATGAAACCGACCAGGGCACGAGCGTCGCGCCCGAGCGTTTCCACGGCAAGGCCGATGCGGGCGACGCGCTCGGCAAGTCCGTTCGTCGGTCGCGCCGGGGGCGATTCGGCCTGGTATGCGCTCGCCACGCGGGCGATCAGGCGTGCCGCGGCAGGCGGTGGCGCCTCGATGCGTGCGACATCGCCATCGACCAGGTCGAGCAGCACGCTCGCACCCGCCGTATCGATGCGGCCGAGCGCCCGCGCGTCGACCGCGAGCCCGCTCACGGCCTGGCGCTTGAGCTGCGCCGCCAGCCCGGCCAGCCGCGCGACCTCGACCAGCGTCCAGTCGCCGCGGGCGACCACGCGCGTGCCGTCTCCGTTGAGGGTTGCCGAAGCTGTGTCCACGATCGGTCCAGGCGCAATCCGCTTTGGCCGATCGCGGCTGGCGTTCAACAGTCGATCGGTTGTTGAAAGCCAGCCGCGGTCGGGCTACCCAATGATGCTCCGATCAATCCCACAACGGCGTCACCGTCCTGTGCGGGCGCAGATCAAGGCGCGACGGCGAAGGCAGACTGGCCGTCTGTCGAGCCGGCGCAAGGCCGAGCTGCGCTCGACAGGACGGCCCCAACCATTTGATTCCCAATGATGGGGTGACTTCCGCAAGGCCCGCAGCGCGGCGTGCGCGGCTCGCCCAGGCAACCAGCCTGCACTTCACCACGCCCACCCCGCAGCAAACCTTGCGAATGTCATGACGCCATTGCGGGATTGATCAGAGCACCCCCAAGGCTATCAGTTCCCCACCCATGCGGCGCCATGGACACTGCCGCACGCGCGCGGATGCAGGCATCATGCGCGGCCTTCCCGGGAGCCTTTGGATGAGCGGCACCGCGCCACTGACCACGCGCATCGAGTTCGTCGTCGAACTTGCGCGTCGCCTGCACGAGTACGGCACCGCAGCGCCGCGTCTCGAGGCGGCGATCAGTCTCGTCGCCCAGCGTCTCGACCTCGCTTGCGACGTGCTGTCGACGCCGACGTCGATCGTCATGTCCTTCGCCGATCGCGCACGCGGGCGCAGGCCACTCGCCGAGATCACCCAGGTCGTGCGCGCCTCACCGGGCGAGGTCAACCTCAAGCGCCTGTGCATCGTCGACGAGATCGCCGACCGCGTCATCGACGGCAGCCTCGACCTCGTCGAAGGCTACCGGCGCCTGCTGCAGATCGGCGAGACGCCACAATCGCGGCTGTCGCGCTTTGCCAGCGTCGTCGCCTACGGCATCGCTTCGGCATGTGTGGCGGCGATCCTGCTGACCGGCTGGGCCGGCGTGGCGACCGCCGCGGTCATCGGCCTCGCCATCGGCGCGACGTCGGTGCTGGCCCAGCGACGCCCGAACATCGCCGCGGCATTCGAGGCGATCTCCGCACTCGTCGCCACGCTCGCGGCGATCTTCATCGCCACGCACATCGTGCCCATCCAGGTGAAGTCGGTGGTGATCGCCAGCCTGATCGTGCTGTTGCCGGGCATGAGCCTGACCACCGCGGTGCGCGAGCTGTCGAGCCAGCATCTGATTTCCGGCACCGCGCGCATGGCCGGCGCGATGACGACCTTGCTGAAACTCGCCTTCGGCACCGCCGCGGCGGTGCAACTGTGCACACTGATCGGCTGGGTGCCGATGCAGACCCCTGCGCCGGCCGTGCCGGTCTGGCTCGAATGGGTCGTCGTGCCGATCTCGGGGCTCGCATTCGCGATCACCTTCCGCAGTCCGCTGCGCCACTATCCGATCGTCATCGCGGCGGTGATCGTCGGCTACATCTGCACGCGCGCCGGTGGCGCCTACGTATCGGCCGCATTCGGCGTGTTCCTCGGCGGCCTCGTGCTCGGCGCATCGAGCAACGTATTCGCCCGCATGTTCAGCCGCCCCGGTGCGTTGATCCGCGAACCCGGCATCATCCTGCTCGTCCCTGGCAGCGTCGGTTTCCGCACCATGAGCTTCGTGTTCGAGCGTGACGTCCTGCTCGGCCTCGATACCGGCATCACCTTGATGACCCTGCTCATCGCCCTCGTCGCCGGTCTGTTGTTCGGCGATCTGCTGGTGCCGCCGAGGCGGAAGTTGTAGCTGTGCACCGGGAACGGCTTGACGGGCGCGGTTGGCTGCCGAACGACTGATGATGGCCCTCATCATGGGCCGGATTCACTCTGGAGATATGGGGCTGCATCGCGGCGGACAGCGTGCTTGAAGCCGACCGCTGGATGGACCGCCTGGATGAGCGCCTTGCCCTGTGGGCAACACAGCCGAAGATCGGTCGCGAACGCAAAGAGCTCGCGCCCGGCATCCGCAGTCTTCCGTTCGGTCGTTGCGTCGTGTCCTTCACCCGGCTCGATATGGCATCGAGGTTGTTCGTGTCATGCATGGCAGCCGGGACATCGACGAGCGGTTCCAGGAGTCACGCGGGTTGACGGATCGCGACTGAAGCCGCGCGAGGAGCGCTGTTGCAGGAGCCCGTTTACGGGCGATCAGGGTCGCGATCACGCATGAAGCGCCAGAGAAGCATCGCCCCTGAAGGGGCTCCTGCAGGGCCTCCCGTCGTGGTGCGGTTTGGCCGAACGCGAGCGACTCCTTCCCCCTGCTTCGCGGGGGAAGGAATGGCTGGCCCTTGTCGTGTTTGCTACTTCAACAGCGAGCGCAACATCCACGCGGTCTTCTCGTGCGCTTCGAGGCGCTGAGTGATGAGGTCGGCGGTGGGTTGATCGTCGGCGGCATCGGCGAGCTTGAACACCGCGCGGCCGGTGCGGGCGGCGGTTTCGTGACCGTCGACCAGTTGCTGGACCATGTCCTTCCAGTCCGGCACACCGCTTTCCTCCTTGATCGAGGTCAGCTTGGCGAACTGCGAATATGAGCCAGGAGCGAACACGTCGAGCGAGCGAATGCGTTCGGCGATCTGGTCGTTGGCGAGCCAGAGTTCGTTGTATTGCGTCTCGAACATCACATGCAGGCTGTTGAACATCGGTCCGGTGACGTTCCAGTGGAAGGCGTGGGTCTTGAGGTACAGCGAATAGTTGTCGGCGAGCAGCTTGGCGAGTCCTTCGCTGATCTTCCTGCGGTCCTTCGCCGAGATGCCGATGTCGATGGCCATGATCGAACTCCCGTGGTGGTGAGTGTGGTCGCTATCATATGGCGGCTTTCCGAACGGATTACCAGAGCGCACGGTCCGCCGTGACGTTGCGCCGCTTGCCCCGCCATGCCCCGACTGTCCGACCTTCGTTCCGCCATCGACGGCGCGCGCTCGCGCGACCGCGGGCGGCTGCTCGGACGCTGGCGCCGCCTGGCCAAGGCCGGAGCCGAAGTGCAGGCAGGCGAGGTCGACCGGCTCGCCGCCGACATCGAGGTGTCGCGCGCCGCGGTTGCCGCGCGCGCCGCGCGCGTGCCCGAGGTGCGCGTCGACGAATCGCTGCCGATCGCCGCGCGCAGCGAGGAAATCGTCAAACTGATCCGCACCCACCAGGTCGTCGTGCTGGCCGGCGAGACCGGGTCGGGAAAGACCACGCAGTTGCCCAAGCTCTGCCTCGCTGCCGGTCGTGGCCGCCAGGGCATGATCGGCTGCACGCAGCCGCGCCGCCTGGCTGCACGCGCGGTCGCGCGGCGCGTCGCTGGCGAGCTCGGCAGCACGGTCGGTGACCTCGTCGGCTTCCAGGTGCGCTTCACCGAGCAGGTCGGCGAGGCCACCCTGGTCAAGTTCATGACCGACGGCATCCTGCTCGCCGAGACCCAGGGCGACGCCTGGCTGTCGGCCTATGACACGATCATCCTCGACGAGGCACACGAGCGCAGCCTCAACATCGACTTCCTGCTCGGCTACCTCAAGCGCCTGCTGCTCAAACGCGCTGACCTCAAGCTCATCGTCACCTCGGCAACGATCGACACGGCACGCTTCGCCGCGCATTTCGGCGACGCGCCCGTGGTCGAGGTGGAGGGGCGTACGTATCCGGTGGAGGTGCGCTGGCGTGCGCGCGAGAGCGCCGACAGTGAAGCCCCGGCGAAGGGCGAGGGCGCGCGACGTCGCGAAAGCGATGCATCCGCCGACATAGTCGCCGCGGTCGACGAGATCACGCGCGAGGATCCGCGTGGCGACGTGCTCGTGTTCCTGCCCGGCGAGCGCGAGATCCGCGACACCCATCTCGCCCTGGCGCGGCGCAAGTACCGCGAGACCGAGGTTCTCGCGCTGTACGCGCGCCTGTCGACGAGCGAGCAGGACCGGGTGTTCCGCCCGGGGCCGCAGCGGCGCATCGTGCTGGCGACCAATGTCGCCGAGACATCCCTGACCGTGCCGCGCATCCGTTACGTCGTCGACACCGGCAGCGCGCGTGTCAAGCGCTACAGCCAGCGCAGCCAGCTCGAACGCCTGCACGTCGAGCCGATCTCGCAGGCGGCGGCCGACCAGCGCAAGGGTCGCTGCGGCCGCGTCGGTCCGGGCATCTGCTATCGCCTGTACGCGGAGGACGACTACGCACAGCGCCCGCGCTACACCGACCCGGAAATCCTGCGCACCTCGCTGGCCGGCGTGATCCTGCGCATGCTGAGCCTCGACCTCGGCGACGTCGCCGCGTTTCCGTTCGTCGAGGCGCCGTCGGAGCGGGCGATCGGGGATGGGTATCGGCGGCTGGCGGAGATCGGAGCGATCGAGGAAGCGGCGGGCGCACGCGGGGGCGGCTACAGGCTCACGTCGATCGGCCGGGCGATCGCCGCGGTGCCGGTCGACGTCGCGCTGGCGCGCATGCTGGTCGAGTCCGCGCGGCTCGGTGTGCGTCGCGAACTGCTGGTGCTGGTCGCCTTCCTCAGCATCCAGGATCCGCGCGAGCGCCCGGCCGACGCGCGCCAGCAGGCCGATGCCGCGCATGCCGAGTTCGCCGATCCGAAGTCCGACTTCGTCGGTGTGCTCAATCTCTGGGCCGCCTACGATGCCGCACACGCCGACCTCACCCAATCGAAACTGCGTGACTGGTGCCAGGCACGTTTCCTGTCGTTCCTGCGCATGCGTGAATGGCGTGAGCTGCATCGGCAGTTGTTGCTGCTGGAGCCGGGGACGGGAGGTGCGGAATCGCTGAAGCACGCTGGCGGAAGGCAAGCTGTTGCCGTCGATTCCGACTCCCGGCCCGCCAATCCCGGCCTGTACGACGCCATCCACCGCTGCCTGCTGAGTGGCTGGCCGACCCAGGTCGGGCGCAAGGACGAGCGCAGCCAGTACCGCGGGCCGCGCGAACGGCGTTTCGGCATCTTTCCCGGATCTGCGCTGGCGAAATCGCCGCCACAATGGTTGCTGGCCGGGCAAATCCTCGACATCGGCAAGGTCCATGCGATGCAGTGCGCGCGCATCGAGCCGGCCTGGATCGAGCAGCAGGCCGCACATCTCGTGCGGCGGACCTGGCATGACCCACATTGGTCGCGCAAGCGCGGCGCGGTCATGGCCCACGAGCAGGTCACGCTGTTCGGCCTTGTGCTGGTCGAGCGCCGGCCCGTGCAGTTCGGCCGCCAGGATCCGGCCACGGCACACGCAATCTTCGTGCGCGAGGCGCTCGTGCGCGGTGATCTCGACGCCAAGGCCGACTTCATCCGCGCGAATGCACGCACGCTGGCCCAGGCACACGAGGTCGAGGCCAAGCAGCGTCGTGCCGGGCTGGTGCGCGACGAGCAAGCACTGGCCGCGTTCTTCAGCGGCCGCCTGCCGGCCGACATCCACACCAGCGCGGCGCTCGATGCCTGGTACCGCAAGGCTGGTCCGGCCGAGCAGGCCGCGTTGCGCTGGTCGCTGGCCGACGTGCTGACGGCCGAAACCGGTACCGCCGCCGAGGACTTCCCGACCCACCTGGCCATCGGCGGGCATCGCCTGCGCCTCGAATACCGTTTCGTGCCGGGCGATCCTGCCGATGGCGTCAGCCTGCACCTGCCGCTCGCCCTGCTCAACGTGATCACCACCGAACGTGCCGACTGGCTGGTGCCGGGCTTGCTGACCGGCAAGGTCGCCGAACTGATCCGCGGCCTGCCGAAACCGCTGCGGCGCAATTTCGTTCCGGCGCCGGATTTCGCCCGTGCCTTCGTCGAATCGCTTGACGAAGGTGCGCGCGCGAAGCCGCTGGCGACGGCGCTTGCGCAATACCTTGCGCGCGTGACCGGAGTTGCCGTCGATGCGGCCGAGTTCGCTGCGGTCGAGCTGCCGGCGCATCTGCGCATGCGCCACGTGGTCAGCGACGAGCGCGGTCGCGTGCTCGCCGAAGGGCGCGACCTCGGTGCGATCCAGGCGCAGTGGGCGGGTGCAGCGCGGGTCGCATTCTCGCAGCGTGCCGATGCGGACCTCGCCCGCGAGGACGTCGCCGGTTTCGATGTCGAGGAGATTCCCGACGCGATCGTTTCCGCAGGCGGCCTGCACGCGTACCCGGCCTTCGTCGACCTCGGCGAAAGCGTCGCCCTGCGCGTGTTCGAGCAACGCGACGAAGCCTTTGCCGCGCACCGGCTCGGGGTCGAGCGCCTGTTGCGGCGCGCACTTGCCGATCGCATCAAGCAGGCGCGTCGGCAACTGCCCCTGGCCAATGCGGTCGCGTTGCGCTGGGCGGCGCTCGGCAGCGCCGAAGCCTTGCGCGCCGATCTCGTCGAAGCGGCGTTGCGCAGCCGGCTCGATGCGCATGACCTCGACGTGCGCACGCGCAGCGCGTTCGAAAACCTGAAGGCGGCTCTCGCCACCGAGCTGTTCCCGGCAGCGGTCGAACGCCTCGAACTCGCCGAGGCGATCATCGATGCGCACGCCGAACTCCTGCCGTGGCTGGAGCCACCGCTGATCGGTTTCGCCAAGGCCAACTATGACGACCTGCGCGAGCAGCGCGAGGAACTGCTCGCGCCGGGTTTCCTGCGCACGACGCCACCGCCGCGGCTGGTGCACTTCCCGCGCTACCTCAAGGCCATGCGCCTGCGCGCCGAACGTCTGCGCCAGGACCCGGCGCGCGACCAGGCGCGCATGCTTGGCGTGCAGCGCTACTGGCGCGAGGTGCTCAAGCGTCGCAACGAGGTCGGCGTCGAGCAGCGCGCGCTCGACGAGCTGCGCTGGCTGGTCGAGGAATTGCGCGTGTCGGTGTTCGCGCAGGAACTGCGCACCCCGGAACCGGTATCGCCCAAGCGCCTGGCGAAAGCGCTGGAGGCGCTTGGCTGAGGTTTACTTGATGCGACGCACGCCGACGCGGCACTGGCACTGCTCGACGACGAGCAACCAGTTGCCAAAGGCCTTCGGTTTGATCGTGACCTCGGCGTTCTCGACCGTCTGCGCGTTGTAGGAACCGCCTTCGGCCTGCTGCCACTCCTGGCCATTGTCGAGTTTGAAGATGGTATTGCCACTCCAGCCACGAAACGTGCCGACGAGCTGGGCCTTGATCTGCACGCGCTCGGAATCCTTCGGTTTGAAGCCGCGCGCGTAGTCGCGGTCGCCGGCAGGTGCCGCTGCGGCCACTCTGGAGGCGACGTCACCCTGCAGCCAGGCGTTGAGGCCCTGCAGTTCCTCCGGCGTGAGTTTGTCGAGGCCAAACGCCTTGAACTGGGCTTCGCTGAGGCGCTCCTCCAGGGTTGGGGCACTCTGCGCGAAAGCGCCTGGCGCGGCAGCAAGGGTGGCCAGCAGGACGGCGAGGAAACGCGGGAAGTACATGCGATATCTCCGAAGACGATTGAAGGTCAGCCGACGCGCTTGACGCGGACGCTGCAGTTGCAGCCCTTGACGATCATGAGCCAACTGCCCATCGACATCGGCTTGACGATGACGATGGGGTTCCTCATGTTGACGTCGCCGCGCGAGCCCGATTCGCTTTGCTGCCACTTCTGGCCATTCTCGAGCGTGACGATGGTGCGTCCACTCCAGCCGCTGAACGTGCCGACGATGCGTGACTCGACGATCTCGCGTGCCGATTCATCCGGGTAGTAGTCGACCTTGCCGTCGCGCTGGCGGATCGGCAGCGCTGCGGCTTCGACGCCCTTCGAGCCGAGCCAGCGATTGAGGTATTCGAGCTGTTCAGGTGCGAGACGGTCAAGTCCGGCCGCCCTGAATTCCTCGATCGACATGCGTTCCTCGATGCGGCTGATGGTCGGGTCGGCAGCGGCGGCGGGCAGCGCGGTGGGCAGCACGGCTAGCACCGCGATGAGGACGTTCGGGCGTAAGGCCATCCTGAATCCTTGACAACGTGATCGACTAAACGAAAAAAACCTTTGTCTAACGGGAGGTTAACAGGTGCATCGAATACGGTCAGCAGGTACAATTGCAGCCTGTACAGTCTAGCATCGACCCGCCGTTTGGCCCGAGTCGGGTGGCAGGAATCGTGCATGGACTGTGCATCCCGTTTTTTCCGGATATACCGATGACACATCGCTTTGGTTCCTTGGCAGGCTCCTCCCTCGCCGCCTTTGTGGCCCTTGCGCTCGCCCCGCTTGCGCATGCCGAGATTTCCGTACTGGTCGGCGGCAGGCAGGCGACCAGCAACCCGAATGACCTGAACAACATGCTTGCCGGCGATCAGGCCACGCTGGCGCTCGCCGGCGACGTGCAGTTCGAGTACGAGGGCAAGGGCCCCGGGGTGACCGGGGTGCTGGCCTATCTCGATCGCCACATGTTCTGCGCCAACGTCCAGTCCGCCGTCGGCAATCTCGGTTTCGAGCCACGCTACCAGGCGTCGGGCGCTGCTGCTGATGTCTGGAAGTTTCCGGACTTCAAGGTCGGTGCGTTCGAATACCTGCCCACGGGGACCGGGTTCGCCATGCGCGCCGACCAAGTCCAGACGCCCGCCAGTCCGCTCACGCGTTGCCTGACCGCACTCCCGGGAGACACTGCCGCCGCGTGGAATGCCGATCGCGGTCTGTTCGGCAGCGGCTTCGGCGACTATCCAGGCGACACCTTCGATGCCGGGCCCGGTATCCGGCCACCTCAGGATTGGCCGTCCGGCTCGCACCAGAACTTCAAGGTGGTCGCCAAGCAGTTCCCTGGCCATGCATCGGGCCGCGAGGTCTCTCTCGTGCGCGTCGAAGTGCAGAAGGCAGTCGGTGCGGCGTCGCTCCGGTCGGTCGATGTCATGCTCGTCGATGCCTACAACAACAGCGTGCTGTCGGGGACGGTCGAGTGGTGTCTGCTGGATCCGTTGTCGGGCACTGACTACGACGACAACTGGGTGCCCCCGGCAGGCCTCTGTGCGGCTGTTCCGCTGTTCCCGAACACTGGAGTGCAGACGTCCCAGTTCGTGCGCCAGGGCCTTGGTTTCACCAACGGGTTCCATGCTCCTGCCCATGTGCTCGTCTCGCGTTCGGTCAGGGGCACCTCCTCCGCCGGACAACCGAGGCAGGCCTTTGCGGCGCTGCGCTTGGATCTCGCTGTCTCCTTCGGCGTGACGGAGGAGATGCAGGACTGGTATCTCGACGATAGCGTCTGGTACACGTACTGATCCCGCGCATGTGGTGGCGACGGCTTTCGATCCGTCGCCGACTATTTCCCGGTTCCCGCGCGGCGCCAGCAGGCGTGCTGCTGCGATCCGCGTCCGTCCAGCGGGAGTGACGTGAACGCTGCTTCCGACGATCGCACCGCTCAGGTCGCCGCACTCGACTTCGTCGATGCGAAGCTCGCCGCAGCCGATGCGGGCGTGCGCGCGGCATGGAATGCCACTGCGACCGAGCGCGACACGACCAAAGCCCTGCTCGCCACGCTCGGCACCGGTGAAGCGGCACAGGCGGCGCTCCTTCTCTACGAGGCCCAAGCGGCCGGAATCGCCGTAGACGAGGCCGAACTGCGTCCGTTCGGTACTGAAGTCATCGGGCTGGTCGAGGGCCAGCGCGCGGCCGAACGGGTGTGGTCGTTGCATGCGACGCGCAGCGGCACCAGCGGCAGTGCCGAAGGCCTGCGCCGCCTCCTGCTGGCGATCGTGCGCGACCTGCGTGTGGTCTTCATCCTGCTCGCGCGTCAGCTCGCACGCATGCGTGCCGCTGCCGCGCTCGATGACGAGCGCCGGCGCGCCCTGGCCCAGCTCACCATTGACATCCACGCGCCGCTGGCCAACCGGCTCGGCATCTGGCAGCTCAAGTGGGAGCTGGAAGACCTCGCCTTCCGCTATCTGCAGCCGGACACGTATCGGCGCATCGCCGATCTGCTCGATGAGCGCCGTGGCGACCGCGAGGCCTGGATCGCGGCTGCGCGCAAGGAACTCGGCGAAGCCCTGCGAGCCGCGGGCATCGAGGCTGATGTTGCCGGGAGGCCGAAGCACATCTATTCGATCTGGCGGAAGATGCAGCGCAAGGGTGGCGATTTCGCCGCGCTCCACGACATCCGTGCCCTGCGCGTGCTGGTAGCCGACGTGGCGACCTGTTACGCCGCGCTCGGCGTCGTGCATGGCCTGTGGCCGTTCGTCGCCGGCGAGTTCGACGACTACATCGCGCAGCCGAAGGGCAACAACTACCAATCGCTGCACACCGCCGTGATCGGCCCCGGTGGGCGCACGCTCGAGGTGCAGATCCGCACGCCCGACATGCATGCGCACGCCGAGCTCGGCGTCGCTGCGCATTGGCGCTACAAGGAAGGCGGAGGCGGTGACGCAAGCTTCGAGCGCAAGATCGCCTGGATGCGTCAGCTGCTAGAGGCGCGGGATCCGGCCGACGACGATGCGGCCCTGCTGGCTGGTTTTCGCACCGATGTCATCGAGGATCGTGTCTACCTGTTGACGCCGAAGGGACAGGTGATCGACCTGCCGCGTGGCGCCACCGTGCTCGATTTTGCCTACTCGATCCATACCGATGTCGGCCACCGCTGTCGCGGCGCCAAGGTCGATGGGCGCATCGTGCCGCTCAACTTCCAGCCGGCCAGCGGTGACCGCATCGAGATCCTCACCGGCAAGGTGTCCGAGCCGCGCCGCGACTGGCTGTCCGCGCATCACGGCTACCTCAACACCCATCGTGGCCGCGAGAAGGTACGCACCTGGTTCAAGCGCATCGATCACGAGCAGAACCTCGCCGCCGGCCGCGCCATGCTCGAACGCGAACTGCGCCGCCTTGCTCTTGGTGCGGTCGATCTCGAACGGCTGCCGGCCCAGCTCGATCTGCAGACCCTCGACGAGGTCCACGTCGGCCTCGCCCTCGGCGACATCACCGCGACCCAGGTCGCGCGCGCGCTGCACGAGCAGGTCGCGCCGCGCGAACGCAGCCAGCCGAAGGCGCCGCGACCGCCGCCGCGGGGGCGTGATGCCGTGGTCATCGACGGTGTCGGCAACCTGATGACTGCGCTCGCGCGTTGTTGCCAGCCGTTGCCCGGTGATCCGGTGCTCGGCTTCATCACGCGCGGGCGTGGCGTCAGCGTGCACCGCGCCGACTGCGCGCAGCTCGCGCGCCTGCGCGAGCGTGACCCGGCGCGCGTGGTCGAAGTCGACTGGGGCGGCGGCGCCGGGCAGTCCTACGAGGTCGACGTGCTCGTGCGTGCCTACGATCGCAAGTCGCTGCACAAGGACGTCACCAATGTCATCGCCGCGGCCAATGTGTACATGGTCGCGATCAATGCACGGGTCGACGCCGCCAGTGGCGAGGTTGCGATGCACTTCAGCCTGCGCGTCACTGATTTCGGCCAGCTCTCGGCCTTGCTCGCACGCATCCTTGCCGTGCCAAACGTGATCGAGGCACGCCGCCTGGCGTAAAAGGGGCTCGATTCTTGTCTGCCGCGAACGAAGCAATTCCCCGGGGATTTGGGGCGGCAGCAGCCGATTCGACCGTGCAGGGTTTGATCGGGGCAGGCCAGGGAACGGCTGGCGGGCCGCAAGCGCCTGATATGCTAGGCACCTCGCCCGCAGCGCGGGCCGATGCCCTGGATACGGACCGCCCGTGATCGAGATTCCCGGATACCGCCTGTTGCGCCAGCTCGGCCGTGGCGGCATGGCCACGGTCTATCTCGCCATCCAGGAATCGGTGGATCGCGAAGTCGCGCTCAAGGTCATGTCACCGGCTCTGCTGGCGGATCCGAGTTTCGGCGAGCGCTTCCTGCGTGAGGCAAAGATCGCCGCGCGCCTGCACCATCGCCATGTCGTGGGCATCCACGACGTCGGCCGTGCCGGTGACTATCACTACATCGCCATGGAGTACCTCGCTGGTGGCCCGGTACTGGGCAAGGACGGCCGGCCTCGCAGCGTGCCCTTTGCGCTGCGCGTGATCCGCGAGATCGCCACCGCGATCAACTACGCGCAGCAGAAGGGTTTCATCCACCGTGACATCAAGCCCGACAACATCCTTTTGCGTGACGATGGTTCGGCTGCGCTGACCGATTTCGGCATCGCTCGCGCCAATGATTCGTCGACGCGCATGACGCGCACCGGTGCGGTGGTCGGCACGCCGCACTATATGAGTCCCGAGCAGGCTCGCGGCCGGCCGATCGACGGACGCTCCGACCTCTACAGCCTCGGCGTCGTGCTCTACGAGATGCTGGTCGGTCGCGTGCCATACCACGCCGAGGACTCGCTCGCGGTCGGCATCATGCACATCACCCAGCCCGTGCCGGTGCTGGCGGGGACGCTGGCCGTGCTGCAGCCCTTGATCGATCGTCTGCTCGCCAAGGAACCGGCCGAGCGTTTCCAGACTGGCGCCGAAGCCGCCGCGGCGATCGCGCGTTTCGAACAGGCGATCACGTCAGGCGAATTGCCCGAACTCGCTGGCGAGCCGCCTGGCTTCCGTCGCGATGCGAATGGAGGAGCAGTGACGCCAACGCGCATCTCCTCGCGGCCATCGCCGGTGGAAATGCGCGCGCGGCATCGCGCCGAACCTTCGCTTGGCCGCCTCGACGAGATCGCCGCCGCCACCGACCAGCACATCCAGCGCGCCAGTCGCGCACGGGTGGCGGCACGCCCGGCGCGGCGCAGCCTCATGTCGCTGTGGGTGACGCTTGCCTGCGTGCTGGTCGGCGTGGCCGGCTTCTCGGTGTGGAAATACCAGGATCGCCTGCGCGCGATGCTGCCGAGCACCGAGCTCAACGACATCCTCGCCCGCGCGCAGCAGGCGCTCGCCGCGGACCGTCTCGACGGCAGCGCCGGCGAGAGCGCGCGCGAGCTGTTCCAGCGCGCCCGATCGCTCGACCCCGACAACGACATCGCGCGCCGCGGACTCGGCGAGGTCGCCGACCGCCTGCTCGCGCGTGCGCGAACCGCGCTCGAAGCGAACGATTCCGAAGGCGCGCGCGCGGCGCTGGCCTCGGCGCGTGAACTGCTCGGTGGTGGCAGCGCGGTCGAGGAGCTGGCACGTTCGATCGTGGCCGCTGAATCGCGCGGCAGCGAGGTGGAGGGACTGGTCAGCTCGGCGCGCGATGCGCTCGACGCCGGCCGCGTGCTTGGTGATGACGGCGCCGTGGCGCTGTACCAGCGTGCACTGTCGGCCGATCCTGGCAATGCCGTCGCGCGTGCCGGCCTCGCGCGCAGTGGCGAACGTCTGGATGCGCAGGCGCGCACGGCGCTCGATGGCGGCGACCTTGAGGAGGCCAACCGGCTGGCCGAGGAGATCGCCCGCATCCTGCCCGGCCATGCCGGATTGCCGGAGTTGCGCGCCCGCCTCGGACGCGCGCGTGACGACGCGGCCAAGGCGATCGAACAGGATCTCGCGCGCGCCGAAAGCCGGCTGCGCGCCGGCCGCGTGAGCGGCACCGCGGATTCCGCGCAGGCCGTGTTCGAGTCGGTGCTCGCGCGCGAGCCGGGCAATGCACGCGCCCAGGCTGGCCTGCGCCGCGTCGCCCAGGCCCTCGTCGTGCAGGCCAGTGCCGCGGTCGAGGACAGTAATCCCGGCGCGGCGGAGCGTTTGCTCAACGAAGCGGCGCGCCTTTCCCCCGACCTCGCCGAGCTACGCACCGCGCGCATCGAGTTGCGCGAGTTGCGTGAGCGCCTGGCGATCGCGGCATCCCGGCCGACGCTGACACCGGCCGATGTCGAGCGCGTCGGCAAGCTCGTCGCGGAAGCCCTCGCTGCGGTCGAGGCCGGCCGGCTGATCGAACCGCCTGGCAACTCGGCCTATGACAAGTACCGCGCCGCGCTCGCCATCGACGGCGACAACCGCGCCGCACTCGACGGCATGGCGCGCCTGCCGGCGCGCGCACGCACGCTGTACGACGAGGCGCTGGCGGCGAAATCGCTGCCGCGCGCGCGGGCGATGTACGAGGCGTACCGCCAGCTCGCGCCGTCCGACACCGCGGCGACTGCGATGCGCGAACGCCTCGTCGGCGCCTGGCTCGACGAAGCCGATGCGCGCATCGCCGACCAGCGCCGCGAGGATGCCGTGCGCGCACTCAAGGCCGCGCGCGAACTCGATCCGGGCAATGCACGTCTGGCCACCATCGAGCGCAAGCTCGAAGCTTCCGCACCGGCCGGCTGATCGGTCGCGGCACCACAACCGCCGTCATGTGCCTCCTGCTCGTCGCCGTCGAATGTTTCCCCGATTGGCCGCTGGTCCTGCTTGGCAACCGTGACGAATTCCATACGCGCGCCAGTGCCGTGGCGGCGCCGTGGCGCGAGGCAGCGGACGTCGTCGGTGGTCGCGATCTCGTCGCCCATGGCAGCTGGCTGGCGCAGCGCAACGACGGGCGTTTCGCCGCGGTGACCAACCTGCGCAGTGGCCTGCCGGCAAGCGCGCCGCGTTCGCGCGGTGCGCTGGTGCGCGATTTCGTGGTCGGTGCCGATGAAGCCGGCGAATACGCCGAACGCATCGTCGCCGTACGCGATCAGTTCGGGCCGTTCAATCTCGTGCTCGGCGAAGCTGGCACGGCGTGGCTGGTCGAAGGCGCCAGTGCGACATGCAGTCGCCTCGCGCGCGGCGTGCACGTGCTCAGCAATGGCCCCGGCCTGTCCGACTGGCCGAAGGCGCGGCGCCTGCGCGAGCGTTTCGTCGAAGCGACGCGGCGCGGCCTGGCCGATGACAAGACCCTGCTCGGCCTGCTCGCCGACCGCTGGCAGCCGGCCGATGCCGACCTGCCCGATACCGGCGTCGGTGCCGAACTCGAGCGCCTGCTCGCGCCGGTGTACATCACCGGCACGCGCTACGGCACGCGCGCCAGCACGCTCGTGCTGCACCACGTCGAAGAAGCGCCCTACCTGCGCGAACGCAGCTTCGGAGCGGATGGCCAAGTCATCAGCGACGTCGCCTGGCGCTGCTCCCCCGAAGGCGAGTGGGTGCCGGCGGAGGAGGGCTGATCCCAAGTTCCGCAGGGGCCCGATTACGGGCGGTGCTCTTCGACACGGGGGCACACGAAGGGGAAGCGCTGCTGAAGGTGCGCCTGTGGAAGAGGGGTGCTTCGTGGTTCGCCTGCCCACAGCCGCCAGCAAACCATGCAGCTCGCCGCTCGAAAGTACCACCGGCAGCTTGCGCGGCCGCTTCGCCCTCACCACGCCTTCCAGCCATGGCAAGTCGATCCGAAGGACATTGCGGTACAGGAACAGGATCGCCGACAACGCCTGGTTCGGCGTGCTCGCCGCCACGCGACCCTGCACGGCCAGTCCGCTCAGGAAGGCTTCAACCTCCGCCGCCCCCAACTCCCGAGGGTGTCGACGGCCACTGGCAAGGATGAACCTGCGGATCCATCCGGTGTACGCCCGTTCGGTGTGCAAGCTGTAGTGTTTGAGCCGCAATATGCGCCGAATCTCGTCGAACAGGCGCCGAGCGGGCCGGTCCGCCGCACCACTTGCTATCCCTCCGATCCATCGTGATATTCCATAACACCCCGCATCCGTCGACAACGCAGGGACGTTCAGTGAAATCCGTCGCCCCTGGAATCGGACAAAGGATTGATTTCATGCAGGAAAGCCGCTTGACGCGCACCGCGCCGATGCTGAACGATCCATGCTACACCTCGGATTCGGGGTCTACTTGTAGTTAGGCATCAATAGAGGGATTTCCGTGGACCAAGCAAAGAGCGACGCCTTGAAGAAGCAGCTCGAGAGCCAGCCAGAACCCCAGTTAGTTCCGATAGACAAGTTCTTTGACGGAAACGACGATGAAGGCTCGATCGGCTGCAATCTTTACCCTCACCCAGGCATTGGGTTGTTCCGCGATACATTGGTGGGGCTCCTGCAACGGCCTGATGTTTCGGCGGTGTATGCCCTAATCACTGAGCTCGACCCAGGCGATGACGCATGGCCGTTCTCGGATACCGTAGTAGTTACAGGCAACGTGACGCCTGAAGCGTTGCGCACAGCTATTGCGGATCTTCAGCCCGATGAGATTGGGCCTGCGGACTCAGATGCACTTGGTGACTCGTTACCGCAAGCAGACAGAGATTCCGCTCTTATTGCGTGGTGGGATTGATGCCTAACAATTCGTTCAAGCCGAAATTGCTTCGTGGCACCGTCTGCGTGCTTACGCTACGCTAGCACGCAGCCGTTGCCACTGCGCAATTCGGCTTAACTCAGGTGTTAGGCGGCTAATCATGCTCAAAAGGCTATTCGCAGTTCTGTTCGGCTCCGCAGTTGCCACCTCGCCAGTTGCGGCAGGTCAGTGGCTTGAGGGCGGTCTCTACGTGACTCCACAAGAGAACGGCAGGTTTGTCCCGCTCAAGATCCTAAAAGTGGACGACCATGGCGTACACATTCGCATCTACAGCAACGTGTATCCCGCACCTCCCTCGCACATTGATGAGTCCACCTTGTACATGGCGGGCGTAGACAAACGGGAGGAGGAACCCTTGGGCATGGGGCACCTCCCCGTATCCAATCAGAGCTTCTCTGGCTGGGAAGCCACGTTTGTTCAACAGTCGTCAGTGAACACCGAGGAGCTAGAGGGATATCAGATGTGGCTAGAGGCAGAGGGCGGATACTTCTAGGTACGCCGCCTAACAATTCGTTCAAGCCGAAACTGCTTCGCTACGGCAACGGCGTGGCAGGTTAAGCTTGCCACGCCGTCACCTGCGCTACGCAGTTCGGCTTAACTCAGGTGTTAGGCGGCAACCATGTCGGCGGCATCTTTGCCTGAAACATTCTTCGAAATGGCTCAGCGCGTCATTGCTGGCTATCCAGCACTTGTGCATCAATGGATCTCCGAGCCATCCGGCAAGCGCACGCTGAAGTTCCCCGCGGCCAGCGCCACGGGCTTTGACGTCGCGATTGAGGCCGAAGCTTATGGGCTCTACCCTTACGCCGGCGATTGGCATGGCGCGCCGTGGGACTACAACACGCCGCGCATGAGCTATGCGCAAATCGTGGAAGATTGTCTCGGTTTCGTGAACCGCCCCGGCTTTCGTGGAGGCTGTTTGGTTTAAGTCAGACCAGCTCGGCAACGGGCCTCTCGGCGAGTTGCCGGTAGTAGTTTGCCTCAGCCTCTGCCGGCGGGATATGCCCGATCGATCCGAGGAGGCGCTGGGTGTTGAACCACGACACCCATTCCAGCGTCGCCAGTTCCACCGCCGCCTTCGTCTTCCAGGGGCCACGGCGGTGGATCAGTTCGGCCTTGTAGAGCCCGTTGATGGTCTCGGCCAGCGCGTTGTCATAGCTGTCTCCTCGGCTGCCAACGGACGGCTCGATGCCCGCTTCGGCGAGCCGCTCGCTGTAGCGAATCGACACGTACTGCGAACCCCGATCGCTGTGATGGATCAGCGTGCCGTCACGCTCCGGCTGGCGTGCGTACAGCGCCTGCTCCAGCGCATCGAGTACGAAGTCCGTCCGCATCGAGTCGCTGACCCGCCAGCCCACGATGCGGCGGGCGAACACGTCGATGACGAAGGCCACGTACAGCCAGCCCTGCCAGGTCGAAACGTAGGTGAAGTCCGACACCCACAGCTGGTTCGGCCGTTCGGCGCGGAACTGCCGGTTCACCTTGTCCTGTGGGCACGGCACGTTGCGATCACTGATCGTCGTTCGCACCGCTTTTCCGCGCATCACGCCGCGCAGGCCCTGCTGGCGCATCAGTCGCTCGACCGTGCATCGAGCCACCGTGATGCCCTCGCGGCCGAGCTGTCGCCACACTTTGTTGGTGCCATAGACCTGCAGGTTGGCCCGCCATACCCGGTGGATCTCCGGAATCAGGGCCTCGTCGCGCTTCGCCCTCGCCGGGCGTCGCTCAGGCTCGCGATGGCGGGCCGCGTGTCGCCGGTAGCCGGACGGGGCGATCTGCAAGGCCCTGCAGATCGGCTCGACCCCGAATGTGCTCCGGTGCGTGGCGACAAACGTCCTCAGGGCTTCAGCCGGCGGTCGAGCTCCGCCTGGGCGAAAAAAGCACTCGCCAGCTTCAGGATCTCGTTGGCCCGGCGCAGTTCCCTGTTCTCGCGCTCCAGCTCCTTCATCCGCTTGGCGTCCGCGGTCGTCACGCCATCGCGCGTCCCTGCATCGACCTCGTGCTGCTTCACCCACGTCAGCAGCGTCTGCGGCACACAGCCGATCTTGGGGGCGATCGACTCCACGGCCGTCCACAGCGACGGGTACTCTCCGCGATGCTCCAGCACCATCCGGACTGCACGCTCGCGGACCTCAGGGGAAAACTTCTTCGACGTGTTCATGGCTCCATTCTCTCAAGAGTTGGAGCCTCCACGTTTCCCGGGGCGGTTCATCGTCCGCTCGCTTCTTTGCGCCGATTCCTCGCTGCAGGTGTTCTACTCAAACGGGCGTCCGTATCGCTGGGTTCTTGCTTACCCACTCGAGGGTCGGCCTGTCAGCGATCGTATGGGGCTCTTGCTCTTCAACTACTTCGGACGCAGGAGCGTGCGCACGTTTCAGAACCAGCAACTACCGCCTCGAGAGGCATTCAGTGTTGTGCCAGCCGCCTAACAAGCAGTTGCAGCGGACCGTGATACGGCGTCGCGCGCGCCGCACGTGCGTCGCGCTGGACACGTGGTTACGCGGCCGCTGAACTGCGGCGTTAGCTGCCTTTTGGAGACCTATGCGCATCTTGTGTTTCCTTTTCCTAATCCTCACTGCTGCTTGTTCGTCTGGCAATTCAACGCGAACATCAACACACAGCCATTCGGTCTTGTTTGTCGGAAACAGTCTCACATATGTGGGAAATACACCTGCGGTGTTCGATGCGTTAGCTCATGCAAACGGCGTCGAAATATCAAGCGATATGATCGTCAAAGGCGGCGCAACTCTCACCCAGCGCTTCAATGATGGCTCCATTGCCAGAGCCTTGGCTGCGAAGCGCTATACAGCTATTGTGCTGCAGGAGCGCGGTGGTGACCTCTTGTGCTCGTTCGGCCCTAACTCATGCTCAGATTCGCGGCAAACCATTCAGGCAATCGTCGCCCTTGCCAAAAAGGCTGGCGCCAAGACGTATCTACTCGGAACCTACCAAGACAACCCAGCAGCATCGGTTTCCCTTGTCGCAGCAGAGTCTGCCGCGGCTGCCGAAGCCGGTATACCGTACCTTGAAATTTCTCAGAAGCTACAAACACTTCGCACAGCGTCGCCCGCCTTGGGCTGGTTCGCCTCCGACGGCATGCATCCTGGCCCAGCATTGGTCTTGCTCAACGCAACCATCCTGCATCAAGCCTTGCTCGGAAATCCTCCAAAGCCAAATGCATTCACAGTCAATGCCCCAATCTACGGCACCACCAGCGGCTTGACCGAATCCGTACGTAACGCCGAGGATCCGCCGCCGCTGGCAACCACTCCAATCAGCATCGAGTACCCCGCAAGTGCACTTCAAACCCTGCTAAGGTTGCTAGATGCCCGGACAGGCAGCTAACAATTCGTTCAAGCCGACCCTACTTCGCTCCGGCAATTACGTGGCAGGTAAAGCTTGCCACGCATTTGCCTGCGCTACGCAGGTCGGCTTAACTCAGGTGCTAGGCAGCAGCCACACATCACTGGCACTTGACAGATCATATTTGTACTAGCCACAATGTGACATGTGGACGATCCTGGAACACCGCCAAGCGGACAAAGAGCTCTCCTCAGGGCGCGTGCCAACCGAGATCCTCAAGCGCTACGAGAAATGGAAAGACATCGCAATGCTCTCTGGCCCGCAAGGACTGCGCGCCATCAAAGGCTTCCGCGACGAAGCGCTCTCCGGAGACTGGGAGGGATTCAGGTCATCCCGACTCAACGAGCAATGGCGGGTCATCTACTCCGTGGAGGCCGCAGTCATGACTGTTCAGGTTGTTCGCGTCACCCCGCATGACTATCGGAAACGCTGATATGCGCAAGTTCATTCCAGCCAAGAAGCGCATCGACGTCACCCCTGGTGAGTCGGTTCGCATCATCCGCGAGCTGCAAGGCCTCAGCCAGACTCAGCTCTCGGCGCTCTGCGGCATCCCGCAGACTACTATTTCCAGCATCGAGAACGGTCGCGTCAACCTTGGAGTTGAGCGCGCCAAAGTGCTTGGCAGCGCCCTTCACTGCCATCCTGCCGTATTGGTTTTCCCGGGCTGGCAACTGGAATCTGCTGCCTAACAATTCGTTCAAGCTGAACTTGCTTCGCTCCGCCAACGGCGTGGCAGGTAAAGCTTGCCACGCCGTTACCTGCGCTGCGCAAGTCGGCTTAACTCAGGTGTTAGGCTTCACTAGGATTGTTCGTGCTAGATCCAAACCAATTCAACGTCAACGAAGCTTGGCTTGTCTTTCAGCTCAATGACACGCCAATCAACACCGCGCAAGACGGCTCGTTCAACGCAGTGTGCCTCATGGATGCGGCAAGTTGTTTCATCCTGGCTACTGCCATGGTGCCCACTAAGCAACACGAGCCATCTGAGTTGGAGGCAAAGCGTCTCTTCAAAACCGCGTGGGGTCACAAGCGGCAGTTCCCTTCAAAGCTATTTGTGCCAGCCGGGAAATTCGAGGCCACGCTCCCTGTCCAAGCAGCCCGCCACGGAGTTTCGGTTTTCGCGGTGCCGGAGAGAGAGCTTTCGGCTTTCACAACTGAGGCAAGGCAGGGCTTCAAAGAGCATGTTACGAACGGGCGTGCGCGGTGAAGCCTAACAACTCAATCCAGCGGACGCGCTCCGCTCCTCGGGTGTTATACGGTCAAGACATATGCCTAGCGCTACGATCAAAATCTATCTGCCACATGGCGATCCGAAGCGCTTACGGACTGGCGAGATTTCAAATTGGTCGGGAAAAGCCGTCGCTGGACCACGTACGGAACTTGAACCGCCCCGGCTTTCGTGGAGGCTGTTTGGTTTAAGTCAGACCAGCTCGGCAACGGGCCTCTCGGCGAGTTGCCGGTAGTAGTTTGCCTCAGCCTCTTCCGGCGGGATATGGCCGATCGATCCGAGGAGGCGCTGGGTGTTGAACCACGACACCCATTCCAGCGTCGCCAGTTGCACCGCCGCCTTCGTCTTCCAGGGGCCACGGCGGTGGATCAGTTCGGCCTTGTAGAGCCCGTTGATGGTCTCGGCCAGCGCGTTGTCATAGCTGTCTCCTCGGCTGCCAACGGACGGCTCGATGCCCGCTTCGGCGAGCCGCTCGCTGTAGCGAATCGACACGTACTGCGAACCCCGATCGCTGTGATGGATCAGCGTGCCGTCACGCTCCGGCTGGCGTGCGTACAGCGCCTGCTCCAGCGCATCGAGTACGAAGTCCGTCCGCATCGAGTCGCTGACCCGCCAGCCCACGATGCGGCGGGCGAACACGTCGATGACGAAGGCCACGTACAGCCAGCCCTGCCAGGTCGAAACGTAGGTGAAGTCCGACACCCACAGCTGGTTCGGCCGTTCGGCGCGGAACTGCCGGTTCACCTTGTCCTGTGGGCACGGCACGTTGCGATCACTGATCGTCGTTCGCACCGCTTTTCCGCGCATCACGCCGCGCAGGCCCTGCTGGCGCATCAGTCGCTCGACCGTGCATCGAGCCACCGTGATGCCCTCACGGCCGAGCTGTCGCCACACTTTGTTGGTGCCATAGACCTGCAGGTTGGCCCGCCATACCCGGTGGATCTCGGGAATCAGGGCCTCGTCGCGCTTCGCCCTCGCCGGGCGTCGCTCAGGCTCGCGATGGCGGGCCGCGTGTCGCCGGTAGCCGGACGGGGCGATCTGCAAGGCCCTGCAGATCGGCTCGACCCCGAACGTGCTCCGGTGCGTGGCGACAAACGTCCTCAGGGCTTCAGCCGGCGGTCGAGCTCCGCCTGGGCGAAAAAAGCACTCGCCAGCTTCAGGATCTCATTGGCCCGGCGCAGTTCCTTGATCTCGCGCTCCAGTTCCTTCATCCGCTTGGCGTCCGCGGTCGTCACGCCATCGCGCGTCCCCGCATCGACCTCGTGCTGCTTCACCCACGTCAGCAGCGTCTGCGGCACACAGCCGATCTTGGGGGCGATCGACGCCACGGCCGTCCACAGCGACGGGTACTCCCCGCGATGCTCCAGCACCATCCGGACTGCACGCTCGCGGACCTCAGGGGAAAACTTCTTCGACTTGTTCATGGCTCCATTCTCTCAAGAGTTGGAGCCTCCACGTTTCCCGGGGCGGTTCAAAGCATGCGCAAGGGGAATAGGCGGGTGCAACCTAACAATTCGTTCAAGCCGAACTTGCTTCGTTACACCAAAGCCATGGCAGAAGAAGCTTGCCATGGCTTTGCCTCCACTACGCAGGTCGGCTTAACTCAGCAACTGTCTTGAAGCGGGTCGTACCGTCGTAAACGGGCTCCTCCGGAAGAGAGGTGTTTCGTCGAGCGGGGGCAAGATCACCCTTCGGCGGCAACGGGCGCACGCTAGAATCCGTCCCCCGCAACGATTGGTGGGCGCGTGATGCTCGAACTGGTGGGTTTCGACGGCGACGATACGCTCTGGCACAGCCAGGACTACTACGACGCCGCGCAGGCCGAGTTCGAGCGCATCGTCGGCCGGTACGTCGATCTCGCCGACGCGCGCGTGCACGATCGCCTGCTCGCGATCGAGGCTGGCAACATCCACGTTTTCGGCTACGGCGCCAAGGGCATGACGCTGTCGATGATCGAGGCCGCTTTCGACATCACCGGCGGCCTCATCAGCTCGGGCGACCTGCATCGCCTGGTTGGCCTTGGCAAGGAGGTGCTGGCACATCCGGTTGAACTGCTACCCGGTATCCGCGAGGCCGTCGAGCAGGTCGCCGCAAGGCATCGCATCGTGCTCATCACCAAGGGCGATCTGATCCACCAGCAGGCCAAGGTCCGGCGCTCGGCGCTCGGCGACCTGTTCCATCGCATCGAGATCGTGTCGGAGAAGGACGCTGCGGCCTATGCGCACGTGCTGCGCGAGTGCGGTGTGGAGGCGACGGCGTTCGCGATGGTCGGCAACTCGCTGCGCTCGGACATCGCCCCGGTGGTCGCGCTCGGCGGCTGGGGCGTCTACATGCCCTACCACTCGACCTGGTCACTCGAACTCGAGCCAGGTTTCGAGTCCGGTACGCAGCGCGTCATCGAGATCGGCGACGCCGGCGGCATCGCCGCGGCTATCGAGCAGGTAGCGCTGCGCGCGCAGTGACGGGTCGGCGATCTGCGTGGCTGCCCGAGGATGTGGGCGGCGTCCGCCGCCGCTCAGGCCGCTGCGCGCATCAGGCTGGCAGTGACTTGTTCGACGCGGCTGCGCGCCGCTTCCATCGTGGCATGCAGTTCCATCGTCGGTGATGCGTCGGCATTGCGCGACGACCACCAGGCCAGGGCGAAGCCGCCGCTGGGCAGCGGGCCGGAGATCCCGGCGACCGGCACGTTGTCGATGAGGGCGACTGAAAGACGCCCTTCGCCACGCGTTTCCCAGCCGATGCGAGGGCGGGTGGCGAAGATCTGGAGCGGTTTGCCGAACAAGCTGGCCATGCGTGTTTCCCCTGTACCGGGCATGGGATGCCCGCAGTAGGAGGAAGCAATTGGCGTGCCATGAATTGTGGGTGCGCCAGGTCATTGATTGGATTGAGGTTCGCGCGGGGTGGGAGGGTACCCGTTGGTTTCCTGCGCTTGCGATCATGCCGCGCGCCGTCTAGTTTGGCCGAATGCGCGCATTCCCGTTGACCGTTCTGATCGCCCCGCTCGTCGCCTGCACGAACCCGCAGGTTGCGCGGAATCCAGTCTCTTTGCCCGCCGATGCCTTCTTCGCTCGTCTGCAGGCGCTGTGCGGACAGGCCTTCGAAGGACGTCTCGCCGTATTCAATGAGGCCGATGCGAAGCTGTTTGCCGGCCCTGCCGTCATGCACGTGCGTACATGCACGGCCGGCGAGGTGCGCATCCCGTTCCATGCCGGCACCGACCGTTCACGCACTTGGGTCGTCACGCGCACGCAGGAGGGCCTGCGCCTCAAGCACGACCATCGCCATGAGGACGGTACTTCCGATACGTTGACGATGTACGGCGGCGACAGCATCGCTGCCACGGCGGGCAGTGCTGCGCGTCAGGAATTTCCGGCCGATGCCGAATCGAAGGCGATGTTCCTCGCCGCTGGTCTCGGCGTTTCGGTGGATAACGTATGGGCGATCGATGTCGAGCCGGGCCGGATGTTCGCCTACGAACTGCGTCGGCCGAGCCGCCATTTTCGCGTTGAGTTCGATCTGTCCAGGGCGGTCACGCCACCACCTCCACCGTGGGGCGTCGAGCCCTGAGCGAACGGGCCGCGAAAAAAAGGGGCGCCTCACGGCGCCCCGGAAGATGAAACGAGGCTTGCGACTCAGCCGCCGACCGCGGCCATGCCACCGAAGATGCCCAACAGCGCGGTGCCGAAGGCAAACACCAGGATGACGCCCAGGATGATCTGGATGATCAACTGCACGAGGGTGACGAGGGCGGCCTTGCCAAAACCCAGTTGGCTGCCATCGGGCTTTTTCAGCAACAGGTTGGTGATGGCCGAGTAGACCAGGAAGACGACGACCAGCGACACCAGGCCGGCGAAAGTACCGTTGCCGAGCACCATGCCAAGGATCCAGCCCACGATCATGGCTGCGATGAACTGGACGACGACGACAGCTACCGCGCTCAGGAACTTCGGCATGAAACCAGCGGCAACGCGTGCTGCGAGCATGAGGATGCCGGCACCGACGGCGATGCCGATAACAAGGGCGACGATCATGTAAAGGATGGCGGTCATGGATTCTCCCCGGAGTGTTGGTTGGTTGTGCAATGGATGGCGCATCCTGCGCGCATTGCTTTCGTGGCGTCCGTGACGGGCGCTTCCTGGCGCGGCGCCATGATGCCCTGAATCAACACGCAAAAGACCGCGGCCAAGGGACATGACAGAGTGAACGCTTTTGCCGCGGGGGTGTTCGCAAGCGGACATCGGGAACCCTGTCCGGTCCCGGAGTCACCCATTAAATCCATTTAAATCAGATGGTTGTATTTCCATCCCGGGGTTGGCACGAGGTGTGCTCCAGCATCGGCATGGATATCGCCCGCCCCGAACTCAAGCAGCGCAAACGCGTCGCCCGAGCCCTGGTCGGCCAGCCGTCGATCCTGCTCGCCGGCGAACCGACCGGCAACCTCGATTCGAAGAATGGCGAGGCGGTCATGCAGCTGCTCGACGAATTGCATGGGTCAGGTTCGACGATCTGCATGGTCACCCACGCCCGCGCTACGCCGACTTTGCCGACCGCAAGATCTTCATGTTCGACGGCCGCGTGGTATACGAAGAAACCATGCACCGCCTGCGACACGAGGAAGACCAGCGCCTGCTGCGCCCGGCGCGTGGCACGGGCTGATCCACCACCTTCGATCGTGCCTGCCGGGAGCCTGCCGATGCTTGCCGCATGGAGCCACGACATCCGCCACACGCTGTGCATGCGGTCCTGCCAGCGCCGGTCTTTGATGAGAGCGACGATACGATGGAGAGCGTGGTGGTGAATGCCTCGCTTGACGATCTTCTGCATGCGCTGCGTGCCGCGCGCGTCGCGCCGATGGAGGCGTTGAGCGATGAATAGTTCATTCTGTTTGCTGCCCCCGCTTTGCAGGGGAAGGGAACAGAGCAGCGCCGCATGATGAACCGACGCCACGCTCCCAGGTCCGCCTTCCACCGCTCCGCGAGGTCCCCATGAACCTGTTCACCAACGGATTCCGCCAGGCACTTCGCGGCATCGCCACGCATCGCGCGGCGTTCGCCCTGCCGACGCTGCTGCTCGCGGCCGGGCTCGGTCTTGCCATTGCCATGGCCTGCGTGATCGATGTGGTGCTTCTGCGCGCGCTGCCTTATCCGAATGCCGAACGTGTCGTGCAGGTCAACGAGATCGACGGGAACGGCCGCAGCATGGACCTGACCGGGCCGAACGTGACCGACCTGAGCGACGGCGTCGCCATGTTCGAGAAGGCCACGCACTATGGCGACGGTGACGCCACCATCGCTATCCCCGGACAGATCATGCGCAGTCACGTTGCCTTCGTCGGCGGCGACTTCTTCGGTGTGCTCGGGCAGGCGCCGCGGCTCGGGCGTGCACTCGATGCGCGCACCGGAGCGACCTCCGCAGTGATCGGCCATGCGCTGTGGCAGGGCTTGTTGCAGGGACGCGCCGATGTGCTCGGCAGCGGCATTTCGATCGACGGCAGTGACTATACGATCGTCGGGGTGATGCCACCGGGCTTCGGTTTCCCGCACGACAGCGCGGCCTGGGTCGGCGTCGATGCCACGATGCTCGGCTGGAGCCGCAGCGCGCACAACTGGTCGATGCTCGCCCTGCTTGCATCCGGCGATGGCCTCGTGCAGGCAAGACTCGAGGCGAGCGCGTTGGCCGCGCGCCTGCTCGCCGCGCACGGTGAGACGATGGACGCGCGCGGCTTTGCCATCGTGCCGCTCGCCGAGGTGATCGCCGCACCGGTGCGCACGGCGCTCGGTGTGCTGCTGGCCGGCGTGCTGTTCCTGCTCGCCATCGCAGTGACCAACGCGATGAACCTGCAACTGTCGCTGGCAATCCGGCGCGAGCGCGAATTCGCCGTGCGCGCCGCGCTCGAAGGGAGCGGTGGTGTCTGCCTGCGCTGGACGCATGCGGTAGACGGCCTGATCGTCGAGATCGTCGACGGCGGCCCCGGCCTGCCGCCGAGCGAGAACCTGTTCGTGCCGTTCTTCACGACCAAGCCCGGTGGCTCGGGCATCGGTTTGGTGCTCGCGCGCCAGATCGCCGAGGCGCATGGCGGCCGCGTGACGCTGGAGAACCGTGCCGATGCGAAGGGTTGCCTCGCGCGCCTGTGGTTGCCGGCATGATTGCGCGGGCCAGCCCTATGATGACCCAGCCGGCACGTCGGCATGTGCCGGCGATCCTGCTGGCACTGTTCATCGGGCTGTCCGTCGTGCTCGGCATCGCTCCGGCGACGCGAGAGGACTGGCTGCTGGAGAATGTCCTGGTCGTGCTCGCGCTGGCCTGGCTGGTCCATTCGTATCGCCGCCTGCCGTTGTCGGATGCGGCCTATGCCTGTCTGTTCGTGTTTGGTGTACTGCACGAGATCGGTGCGCACTACCAATACTCCGCGGTGCCGTACGAGGCCTGGTTCGCCGCGATCAGCGGCGGGGGTTCGCTCGACGCAATGTTCGGCTTCGAGCGCAACCAGTACGACCGCCTGGTGCATTTCCTCTACGGCGTGCTGGTGACGCCGGCAGCGGTCGAGGTGATCGAGGCGCGGGTGCGGCCCCGGGGAGTCTGGCGCTTCCTCGTGCCGTTCACCTTCATGGCCTCGCATGCGTTGGCCTATGAACTTTTCGAGTGGCTGGCGGCCAGTCTGTTCGGCGGCGATCTCGGCGAGGCCTATCTCGGCACGCAGGGTGATGCCTGGGATGCGCACAAGGACATGGCCCTGGCCGTGCTCGGCAACGCACTGGTGTTGCCGGTCTGGCTGCGCCGCATGCGCATCCGCTGACACACTCCGCTCTTCATCGCAATCATCGAAAGGCGTCGCGCCTGAAGGCGTTCCTGCAGGCAAGGCTTCTCCCTGTGTGTGGAGAGATGGGCGTGTGTTTGCGGAATGGCTTGACGCACCACATCCCCGGTGGTCCAATGCGCGTCCATTTGGACGTCCATACGTCCAAATGAATCGTGCATATGAACGAGGAGCCAGGCATGCGATCGCGCGTCATCAAGTTCGGCGGGACATCGCTCGGCGATGCGGCGCGCATCGCGCGCGCGGCCGAGGCCGTGCGCGCGGCGCGTGCCGAGGGGGCGGTGGCGGTGGTTGTCTCGGCGATGGCCGGCGTGACCGACCGCCTGCTTGCGGTCCTTGGGCAGGCTGCGGTTTCGCCGCGCAAGGCGCTGGCCGCCCTCGACGCATTGATCGAAGAACACCGCGCGGTGGCGCGGGCACTGGCTTTCGTCGAGCCGACCGAGGCGCCGTGGTCGCTCGACCGCCTTGGCGAGCGTTTCCATGAGGCGTTGTGGGCGGTTGCCGCAGGAAGTGCCCCGGCGCGTGACATCGTGCTGGCTGGCGGCGAGAAGCTCTCGGCCTGGTTGCTGCTCGGCGCCGTGCAGGCGCGCGGTGTCGATGCAGCGATCGTGCCGGCCGAGGTGCTGATCCGCGCCACGCGCGACGGCGCCCGCGTCGAAGTGGACCAGGTGGTCACGCGCACGCGGATCCACGCTCGCGGCGAAGCGTTCTGGCGGCCCCTCGTGCGCATCATGCCCGGCTTTACCGGCGCCGACTCGGCGGCGCGCACGCTCACGCTCGGACGCAATGCCTCGGACTACAGCGCTGCGCTGCTTGCCGCCGCGCTCGGCTGGCCGCTCGAGATCTGGACCGACGTCGCCGGCTGCTACAGTGCCGACCCTCGCGATGTCGTCGGTCCGCGTCTCTTGCGCCGGCTTTCCCTGGTCGATGCGCACCGGTTCGCGCGCGCCGGCGCCAGCGTCATCCACGCACGCACGCTCGAGCCGCTGCTCGACGCCCCGGTGCCGTTGACCATCGTCAACAGCTTTGCCGCCGACGGCGAAGGCACGCGTATCGGCGGCGCCGAGGCCGAGCCCTTGCGTGGCATCGCGCGGCGCGATGACCTCCACCTTGTGCGCGGACCTGCCGCCGACCAGGCCAAGGATGTGTTCGATCGTGGCCGAGACGTCTGCGCCGACATCTCGGTTGCACTCATCGGCGAAGACCGGTGCGCAGGCGACGAAGCCGTCGCGGTCGGCACGGTCAGCATCTTCGACGATGCCCTGGGCATCGGCGTGCTGCCGCGATGCCGACGCGTGCTGGCCGAGGCCGGCATCGTGCCGTATGCACTTTGGTGGTCCGCCGCCGAACGCGCCGTGCGCGTCGCCACTGCACGCCCGGAGACGAAGGCTGCGGTTCAGGTCCTGCACCATGCGCTCCTCAGCGGCAACGGTCCGGCCGGTGTGCATGTCGCCCTGGTCGGCGCCAGCGGCCGCGTCGCCCGGCGCGTGCGCGAACTGCTCGCCGAGCAGGAAGCCGCACTCGCCGCGCGTGGCCAATGCATCGGGGTGGTCGCCGTGACCACTTCGTGCAAGGCCGTGATCGCCGCAGAGGGCATGGCGCTGGGTTCGATCGACGCCCGGATCGCTGGCGCAGCGGCGGCCGACATCGATGACTGGTCGCACGATCTGCTCGCCCTGCCGCTGCGGCCACTGGTGCTGGTCGATTGCACGGCCAGTGCCGAGGTTGCCGCTCGCTATCCGGAGTGGCTGGCCGCAGGCATCGACGTGGTCACGCCGAGCAAGCATGGCCCAGCGGCGGACGCCGTGCTGGCACGCACGATCGCCACGGCAACTGCCGGTTCGGGCGCACATTTCCTCTATGAGACCTCGGTCGGCGCACAGCTGCCGCTGTTGCGCACGCTGCGCGAGCTGCACAGTGCCGGCGACGTGGTGGAATCGCTCGAAGCCGTGCTCTCGGGCACGTTGTCGTTCGTGCTCGCGCGTGTCCGCGAGGGCACGGCCTTCTCGGCAGCAGTCCGCGAGGCGGTACGCATCGGCTATGCCGAGCCGCACCCGGGGATCGACCTCGCCGGCATCGATGCCGCGCGCAAACTCGTCATCCTGCTGCGCGCGCTCGGCATCGCCGTCGATCTGGCCGACATCGATTGCACGCCGCTGGTCGATCCGGCCGTGCTGGCCGAGACCGATGCTTCACGCCTGCTGGACAAGCTGGCTGCGCTCGACGCGCACTGGCGTGCCGCGGCGGAACTGGCGGCGGCGGCAGGCGAATGTTGGATCTACCGTGCACGCTACGCCGACGGTGTTGCGTGCCTGCGGCCGGAACGCGTGCCGCTGGGTGATCCACTCGGGCGCCTGGCCGCCTGCGAGAACGCGCTGCGGCTGCGCAGTCGCTACTACCGCGATGCGCCGTTGACCATCGCCGGGCCCGGGGCCGGGATCGATCTGACCGCGGCGGGTGTCTTCGCCGATCTGCTCGACGTCGCCGCACGCCATTTCCCTGCCGTGCCGATGTCGGCACGCGAGCCGCTGCGCGCGGTTGCCTGAAGCGGTTGCGGAGCCAGTAGGCACGGGTCATGATCACCCCGTCACCGGGGAGTGGACTTGGACATCACCGAACTGATCGAGCGCGCGCGCAACGGCGATCGCCGGGCCGGTGAGAGCCTGTTCGCCTCGTTGTATTCGGAGCTGAAAATGCTCGCGCGCGGCCAGCTTGCCGGTGGCAACGCGCCGCTGCATGCAACCTCCCTGGTCCACGAGGCCTACCTCAAGCTGGCCCGCGGTGCCGACATCGAGATCCGCGACCGCGAGCATTTCTACGCGATCGCCGCGCGTGTCATGCGCCAGATCATCGTCGACCACGTGCGTGCTCGTGATGCGCAACGGCGCGGTGCCGGTGAAGCGCCGCTGGAACTCGGCGACGGCGCCCTGGCGATCGCCGCGGAACAGCGTGGCGACGACGTGCTCGCGCTCGAGGAAGGCCTCGAGAAACTCATGGCGCTCGATCCTGCCCTCGGCCGACTGGTCGAGATGCGGTTCCATGCCGGGCTGGAGCTGTCCGAGATCGCCACGATCGTCGACCGCTCGGAGCGCTCGCTCAAGCGCGACTGGCGGCGTGCGCGCGCCTTCCTGCACGCGCAGATCGGTGGCGCGCCGGCATTCGACGACGCATCCGAATGACCACTGGCCCCGCAACGGTTCGTTTCGCGTGGAAGCATGCGGAGGTGTCGCAGTGACTGCCGATGATGCAGCCGAATGGGCCACGCTGTCCGCCCTGTTCGATGAACTGAGCGAACTCGACGAATCGGCGCTTGCCGCGCGGATGTCCACCCTGCGTGCCGAGCATCCGCAGCGTGCGGCGCGGCTTGCTGCGATGCTCGCCGCCGACGCGGCGCAGACCGGCGTGCTCGACCGTTCACTTGACGAGGTTGCCCCCGAGCTGCACCGAACCTTGCGCGACCGCGGCTGGGAAACGCGCGCCGGTACCGTGCTGGGACGTTATCGCCTGATCGAGCCGATTGGCAGCGGCGGCATGGGCGAGGTCTGGCGTGCCGAGCGTGCAGACGGCGAATACCGTCAGGGCGTCGCGATCAAGTTGCTCAAGCGTGGCATGGACACGCAGGCGATCCTGCGACGATTCTTGCAGGAGCGCAGCATCCTTGCCCGCCTGCACCACCCCGGCATCGTGCGCCTCCTCGACGGCGGCATGGACGCGCAGGGGAGCCCCTACTACGTCATGGAACATGTCGCCGGAACGCCGGTCACCCTTCATGCGAAGGCCGCCGCGCTGGACGTGCGTGCGCGCGTGGCATTGGCGGTCAAGATCGCCGAGGCGGTGGGTTACGCGCACGCCCAGCTCGTCGTGCACCGCGACATCAAGCCATCCAACGTGCTTGTCGATGCGGCCGGCGAACCGCATCTGCTCGACTTCGGCATCGCAAAGCTGCTCGAGATCTCGTCCGAGCAGACCGAGACCGGCACCGGTATGCGCGTGTTGTCGCCGGCCTATGCAGCGCCCGAGCAGATCCTCGGCGAACCAGTCGGTACCGCGACTGACGTGTACGCGCTTGGCGTGTTGCTTTACGAAATGCTGACCGGACAACTGCCGCACCGGCGCGCCTCGCGCAATCCCGAAGTGCTCGCCGCCGGGATCGCACATGAGTCGACTGAGCGACTGGGCGATGCCCTGATCCGCTCCGGAAATGCACAGGAGCTGTACGGCATGCGTGCCGATGCGCGCCGCCTCGCGCGTCAGGTCGGCGGTGACCTCGATCTCGTCGTCGCCACGGCCATGCACGGCGATCCACAGCGGCGCTACCCGACAGCGGTGGCGTTCGCGGACGATCTGCGCAACTGGCTCGAGGGCCGGCCGATCTCGGCGCGTCCCGACAGCGCGCGCTACCGTTTCGGCAAGTTCGTGCGTCGGCATCGACTGGGGGTGTTCGCTGCGGCCGCCGTCTTGCTCGCCCTCTTGGGCGGGCTCGGTGCTGCACTGTGGCAGGCGGGAGTGGCACGAGCGGCTGTCGTGCGTGCCGATGCCGAGCGCGACGTCGCCCACCAGCAAGCCGAGCGTGCCGAGCGGGTCAAGGAGTTCGTGCTGACCTTGTTTCGCGAACAGGACCCGATGGGTCGCGCACGGGCGAAGGCGCGCACGATCCCGGAACTGATCCGCGATGGCATCGCCGAGGTCGACGTGGGTTTGGCGGGCGATCCGCTGCTGCAGGCCGAGTTGTTGCGCGATCTCGGCCAGATCCAGGCCAGCCTTGGCGACACCAAGGCCGGCACTGCGACACTCGAGCGTGCGTGGAAGCAGCAGGTCGACCTGGTCGGCGCCGATGATGTAGCGGCGATCCAGGCACAGGCGGCGTATGCCGCGGCGCTGCTCGACGTGGAGTCTGCGAAGGCCGAACCATTGTTGCGCGAGGCGGTTGCGAAGCTGGCAGGAGCGCTTGGTCGCGATCATGAGAAGGTGGTCGCGGCCGAAGCCGCGCTGGTGCGCATCGCCACGCTCAACGGGCGTCACGACGAGGCGCTTGCACTGGCTCGCCACGGGCTCGATGTGGCCGAACGCACGCATGGCAAGGGGCATCTGCAGACCGCGGCGGGGATCTATCAGATAGGTGTCATCGAGGGCGTCATGGGGCGCTACGACGACGCCTTGCGGACGTTCGGCGAGGGACTCGCGATCGTCGAGAGGAACCGTGGCGCCGGGCACGTGCGCACGGTTGCGTTCCATTCCCAGATGGGCGATCTGTTGCGCTACCAGCGACGTTTCGGCGAAGCCGTTACGCACATCGAGAAGGCACTCGCGATCGCACGCGAGCAGTTGCCGCCGCGACACCCGATGATCGGCGGTGTGCTGTTCCGGTTGGCGGACACGCAACGACGCATGGGACGCTTCGACGCCGCCGAAGCCTCGTTTGCCGCGGGCGCGGAAATCCTCGGGGTCGACAGGGGCGCGCACTATGCACAGTTGATGCAGGGCTACGCGGTGCTCGCGTCCATGCAGGGCCAGTACGCGCTCGCCATCGAGCGTATGCGGATTTCGGTCGAGATCTTTCGCAAGATCACCGGTGAAAGCACGCATACGCTGCTGACTGAACTCATGCTGGTCGACGTGCTTGGCGCCGCCGGCAGGCTGGACGAGGCCGATCGCCTCGCCAGCGATACCGCGGCGGCGGTCGCCTCGACCATGACGGCGAATTCCTATGAAGCCGCTTTCAGCGCGTCGGTCATCGGGTCCCTGCGTTTTCGCCAGGGGCGGCATGCCGAAGCGCTGGCGCTGCAGCGGCATGCGCTCGACTACCTGCGCGGGCATTACGGGGAGGCGCACCTCGACGTCGCCGAGCAACGTCTGAGGATCGCACGCACCCTGTTTGCCGCCGATGCGGTCGCGTCGGCAGGCGAGGTCGATGCGCTGCTCGACCTGGCCGAACCCGTCATCGCTGCCGATGGGACCAAACCATCCCTTGGCGCCGAAGTTCATCTGCTGCGCGCCGAACGGGCTCTGCGTGCCGGCGACCGCGTGCTTGCTCGCGGTCAGGTGGCCAAGGCCGAGCGACTGGCAGACAGCGACCACGCCGACACCAGCGAACTGGACAAGCGCATCGCGAACCTGCGCCGCCGCGTCGGCGTGGATTGAGGGTGTTCCGGCCCCCGACTCTCGACACTTGCCGTACGTGCCGCCGTCACGTATCACCTGGGAATCGCCACCCATGGGGGTTTGTTCGATGAAGCATTGGCTGCTGGTTCCGCTCGCTCTCGTCGCTGCCTGGCCGCTCGCCGCAGCCGAGCGCAAGACGATCACCCACGAGGACCTCTGGCAGATGCCGCGCGTCGGCGCGCCGCAGCTGAGTCCGGACGGGCGGCTCGCCGTTTTCTCCGTGTCCGAGCCTTCGTACAAGAAGGACGAATCGGTCAGCGACCTCTGGCTGGTCCCGACCGATGGCAGCGCGCCGGCGCGCCGTCTCACCGGCGACAAGGCCGGCGAAAGCGGTGCCGCGTGGAGCCGGGATGGTCGACGGATCGCGTTCGCGGCCAAGCGTGGCGACGACAAGCAGGCGCAGCTTCACGTGCTCGATCTCGCCCAGGGTGGCGAGGCGCTACGGGTGACGAAACTGTCGACCGGCGCGTCGTCGCCGGTGTTTTCGCCCGATGGCACACGCCTGTTGTTCAGTAGCCACGTGTATCCGGACAGCAAGACCGACGCCGACAACGAGCGCCTCGCCAAGGAAGAGGAGGATCGCAAGTACAAGGCGCGTGTCTACACGGGTTTCCCGATCCGCCACTGGGACAAATGGCTCGACGGCAAGCAGGCGCGCCTGTTCGTGCAGACGATCGGCAGTGGCGAGGCACGTGATCTGCTTGCCGGCAGCGAACTGGTCAAGCTCGCCGGCTATTCGCTGCCCGACGGTGGCGCGGTGTGGGCGCCGGATGGCAAGTCGGTCGTGTTTTCGGCCAGCCGCAATCGCGACCGGGCGGCGTGGTCGTTCACGAATTCGGATCTGTTCGTGGTGCCGGTCGACGGTGGCGAGCCGCGACGGCTGACCGGCCGGGATGTACTCGATGCCGGCGACAGCTTCGGCAATCCGCGCTTCAGCCGGGACGGCAAGACGCTGTTCGCCACCATCCAGCCGTACACCGGAAAGGTCTACAACGCCTCGCGCATCGCCGTGTTCGACTGGCCGTCGATGCGCGAGCGTGGTCGGATCGAACTGCCCGAGGGCCGCGACATCGGCAGTTTCGGCGTCTCGCCAGACGGCCGCCGAGTCTTCATCACGGCCGAGGATGCGGGACAGGAGAAGCTCTACGAAGCCACGGTGGGCGCAGGCATGGCCAGGCTGGTTGGCTCGCCGAAGCAGGGCACGTGGGCGGCGCTCGCCGTGGGCGGCACGCGCGAACCGGTACTTGTCGCCAGCTACGAGAGCGCGACCGAACCGGCCGAGATCGTGCGTCTCGACGTGCGCGGTGGCGCGCACACGCGGCTCACCGCGTTCGCCGTTGCGCGCGCGGCGACGCTCGACCTTGCCCCGGTCGAGCACTTCCGAGTCGACAACGCGCGCGGACAGAGTATCCACAGCATGCTGGTCAAGCCGCCCAAGTTCGACCCGGCGAAGAAGTATCCGCTGCTCGTGCTGATGCACGGTGGCCCGCATACGCAGTGGCGCGACCAGTTCGTGCTGCGCTGGAACTATCATCTGCTCGGCGCGCAGGGCTATGTGCTGCTGCTGACCAACTACGTTGGTTCGACCGGCTTCGGCGAAGCCTTCGCGCAGGCGATCCAGGGCGATCCGCTGAAGGGCCCCGCCAGCGACATCAACCTTGCCGCCGACGAGGCGATCAAGCGATACGCCTTCATCGACGCGAGCCGCCAGTGTGCCGGCGGTGCGAGCTATGGCGGGCACCTGGCCAACTGGATGCAGGCAACGACTACGCGCTATCGCTGCCTGATCAGCCATGCCGGCCTGGTCAACCTGGAAACGCAATGGGGCACGAGCGACTCAATCTACGGGCGCGAAGTCAGTGCCGGCGGGCCGGTGTGGGAGCAGGCAGCGGTTTGGCGCGAGCAGAATCCGATCCGTCTTGCAGCCAACTTCCGCACCCCCGTGCTGGTGACCTTCGGTGAGAAGGACTATCGCGTGCCGCTCAACAACGGCCTGGAGTACTGGTCGGCATTGCAGCGGCAGAAGGTCGAGAGTCGTTTCATCGTCTTCCCGGAGGAGAACCACTGGGTGCTCAACGGTGAGAACAGTCGATTCTTCTATCGCGAAGTTGGCGACTGGCTCGCGCGCTGGCTCGATGATGTGAAGCCGGTTGCTGCCAAGGGTGATTGATCGAGTGAGAAGCATCGCCCATGAACGGGCTCCTGCGGCGAGGGTGTCCGCAGTGCCCCTTCGCCGACGGTCCGGCATTGCGGGGACGCTCTGGAGCACTATCCCTCAAGTGTCTGCAACGAGGGCGTGGCGAGCACGGGACGGTCAGCGCGGCAAATGCAGGCGCGCACACAGACCACCTGACCCGTGGCGTTCGAGTTCGAGCGTGCCTTCGTAGGTGTGAGCAATGTCGGCGACGATGGCCAGGCCAAGGCCTGAGCCGTCGACGGTTTCGTCGAAACGCTGGCCGCGTTGTGCGGCGCGTGCGAGTTGTGCATCGTCGAGGCCAGGCCCGTCGTCGACGATCTCGATCGTGCAGTGCGTACCTTCGCCAGCGATATGGACTGCGACGCGTGAACGCGCCCACTTTCCCGCGTTGTCGAGCAGGTTGCCGAGCATTTCCTCGAGGTCGGTTGTATCGCCGCGCCAGTACACTGCGGGCGTCGCGGCGAAGTGCCAGTCGAGGTCGCGTGCGGCATGCAGGCGCCGCATCAGGTCTAGCATCGTGGCGATGCGAGCAGTGACATCGACACGGCGCCGCTCGCCGGCACCGCTGCCGGCGCGTGCGAGGTGGCGCTCGATCAGGGCATTCATCGCCCGCATCTGTGCAGCGATCGTGTTGCGGTCGATCGTGCTGCCATTGTTTTCGACGGCGAGCAGGGCCAGCGGCTTCTTCAGCGCATGTGCGAGATCCGCGGCATGGCTGCGCGCACGCGCGACGACGCGTGCATTGCGCGCGAACAAGCCGTCGAGTTCACGGGCGAGCGGATCGAGATCGCTGCCGTAGCCCTCGCCGACGCGCGTGCGTGTGCCGCCATCGACCTCGGCGATCGCTTCACGCAGGCGGGTCAGCGGGCGCAAGCCGACGCGTACCTGGATCATGGCCATCACCGCCAATGTCGCCAGCAACCCGCCGAACGCGGCAAGCAGCAGCGTGTCGATGCGTTCGAGCTCACGGTCGACCCCCGCGGCGGGGCCGAAAGTGCGCAGGACAACGTCACGGCCGCCGACGCGCAGCGTGCGCGCAACGCCGATCAGGGCCTCGCCGCCCGGGCCAAGCGCGCGGAGGATGTGCTCATCGCGCGCGGAAACCGTGATCGCACCGACCTCGTCGTCCCAGACCGAGCGTGAACGCAGACGTCCGTCGCCATCCTCGGCCAGCCAGTACCAGCCCGAAAAGATGCGGTTGAAGTCATCTGCCGAGCGGGTTTCCTCGTGCACGAGGCGACCGTCCATATCGCGCACCAGGCGCGCAGCGATGCGTTCGGCACGTTCGTCGAGGCGCTGGGCATGGCCGCGCTCGACGATCGCGTGCAGGTTCGTGCGCAGCACGAGGCCACCCGTCAGCGTGATCACCAGCGCGGCTGCGAAACCGATTGCGAATACACGCCAGGCCAGACTGCTGCGCATGCTTATCCGGCCGTGAGGCGGAAACCGAGACCGCGTTCGGTGTGGATCAACGCGCGACCCAGCTTGCGGCGGATGCGCCCGATCAGTACGTCGATCGTGTTGGAATCCGGATCGAGGTCGCGTGCATAGACGTGCTCGCCGATCTCACTGCGGCTCACCACCTGGTCGGGACGATGCATCAGGTAGGCAAGGATACGCTGCTCCTGTGCGGTCAGCGCGAGTGGCTCGGAGTCGAGCGAGAAGCGTGCGTTGAGGGTGTCGTAGCTCAGCGGACCGACGCGCAGCACGCTGTCGGCATGGCCACCCATGCGGCGTATGAGCGCGCGCAGACGCAGCACGACTTCGCCAAGCTCGAACGGCTTGGTGAGGTAGTCATCTGCACCTGCACCGAACCCGGCGAGCTTGTCGTTCCAGCGCGTGCGCGCGGTCAGGATCAGCACCGGCATCGTGCAACCTTGTTCGCGCCAGTGATGCAGCACCGAGATGCCATCGCGTTGCGGCAGTCCCAGGTCGAGCACGGCTGCGTCGTATGTCTCCGTGCAGCCGAGGAAGGCCGCGCTGTCGCCGTCGGCGGCCGTCTCGGCGATGAAACCGGCGTCGCCAAGCACCGCGCACAGGCGATCCGCCAGCTCGCTGTCGTCCTCGACGATGAGGACGCGCATCAGTTGCCTCCTTCATGGCCGAGCACGACGCCACTGACCGCGTCGACGCGCACCTCGAACCTGCGGCCATCGTCGGCGCGCACGTCGATCTCGTAGTAGGGGTGGCCGTCGATGGCGCGTTCGAGCTCGACTTCGACGATCGTGCCCGGATAGGCGGCAGCCAGCCGGTCGAGCACATCGGGCAATGCCATCATCGCAGCAACTGGCTTGCGCACGTGTTCGTCGAGGATGCGTCCATTGGCGGCGTCGACAGTCAGTTCGAGGGCGCGTCCGTCGTCGCGCAGCAATTCGATTTCGTAGACCTCGCGGCCGTTGCGATCGCGCTCGAGTTCGACATCGACGATCTGACCGGAGTGGCGCGTCAGCAGGTCACGCAGGATTGTGGCGAATGGGCGTGCGCCAGCACCGTGGACAAGGCCGGCATGTGCATCGATGAACTCGCCGGTGGCGGCATCGACGTGCACGTCGAGCCGGCGGCCGTCGGTTCCGACCAGTTCGATGTCGTAGATGCGCCGGCCATCTCGCGCGCGCTCGAGCTCGACATCGAGAATGCGTCCCGGGTAACGCTCCTGCACGGCGGCGAGAATCGACGAAAGCGGGCGGATCTCGCCGGCTTCGACGGCATCTCGCACGGTGCCAGGATCGTCACCATGGGCGCTCGTGGCGACCAGCAATGTCATGGCAAGGAGGCGGGCAATCATGGGCGGATGCTC
Organism: Dokdonella sp.; assembly: GCF_019634775.1. Lineage (NCBI taxonomy): Bacteria > Pseudomonadati > Pseudomonadota > Gammaproteobacteria > Lysobacterales > Rhodanobacteraceae > Dokdonella > Dokdonella sp. Next base: position 82,362 of record NZ_JAHCAS010000001.1, on the reverse strand, counting down.
GATACGCGGGAATAAACCGAGTGTGAACGATGCCGTCAACACCGGTTTATCGGCAAGGGGCGATCCTGCTTCCGCGGCACCCGCCGACATAGCAATGGAGCTTCCCATGAAAAACCCCGTTTCCCTCGCCATCGCACTGGCCCTTCTTGCCCCGGTCGTCGTTTCGGTCCATGCCTCGGAGGAGGCGACCGCGGCCACAGAACCCGTGGCGACCGCACCCGAGGCGCTAACGCGCATCGCCGCCACTGGTTACCACGCGATCTACGATCTCGCGTTCCGTCATGGTCTGTGGTCGGCCGAGGCAACGACGCTCGACGGTCGCCGTGTCGATGTCGTCGTCGATGGCGTCAGCGGTGCGGTTTGGGCTGTCGGTAGCGCGACCGCCCCGTTCCTCACCGCCGCGCAAGTCCGCCAACGCCTCGTCGTGGCTGGCTACACGCAGATCGACGATCTTGAGTTTGACGACGGTGCATGGGAAGCCGAGGCGCGCAATCCCAGCGGCCAGCGCGTCGACCTCGTCATTCACCCCGTAACCGGTGCAGTGCTCGCCGAAACTCCACGTGGTTCGTCCAGCGCGCCCGCGGGCCTGCTCAGTGCGGCCGAAATCCGCGCCGCCCTCGAAGCAGCCGGTTACACGCAGATCCGCGACCTCGAGTACGACGATGATGGTTACTGGGAGGCCGACGCGCGCAATACCCAGGGCCAGCGCGTGGAATTGCGCATCGATCCGCGCACCGGCGCGGTCCTGCACGAAGAGCGCGACTGAACCCAGGACGGCATCGCCGCGCATTTGTCCGGCGATGCCGTCGAAGCGGCGGCGGGTTGATCGCGCAGCGGCGACGTACCTGCAGCGGCAGTCCTCCGCGTCAAGCCAGGATGCCGAGCGGATGGTGCGCGCGTGCGACGCTGATGATGGCGAGGTACACCGCCAGTGCGGCGGCGAACGCGATAGCCTTGCTCGTGCGTGTCGGCGCACGGCGCAAGGCAAACACGCCGAGCACGATGTAGACGACGAGCAGGCAGACCTTGACCGTCAGCCAGCTGTGCACGAATGGATACTGGTGCAGGATCACGACCAGCAGCAGGGCGCTGACCAGCAGGGTGGTGTCGATCAGATAGGACAGCCAGCGCAGCACGACATGGTTGCCCCGTTGCGAACCGGCGAGCACGAGAATCCCGCGCAGCGCGAACAGGCCGCCGGACAGGACGACGCAGAGGATGTGCAGGATCTTGATCGAAAGGTAATGCGTGGCCATCGTTCAACCCGGTTTGCCGTCGATGCGGGGAGTGAGGTAGATCATCGCCGATCGCAGCACCCACGGCAGGAAGGCAACGATCCAGGCTGCCGCCGCGATGGCGAGCCAGGCGCCAGGATCGCGGGAGAAATCCGCAAGCACGCGCAGCAATACCACGCCCTGCACGCCGATGAAGGTAACCCAGGGCAGCGTGCCCATGACCAGCGGCCTTCCCGAATGTCCCTGGGTGACGCGGGTGACCATGGCGACCAGCATCGAGCCGAAGTAGCCGACCGTGAGCACGTGCACGGGCACGCGCGGTGGGACACCGGGCAGGTCGAGCAGCAAGGCGAGCGATTGCCACGCGTACAGGGCGAAGGCGACCGGCAACCAAGCCAGGGCGATGTGCAGCACCGCGAGCAGGCCGGGACGACGCGCCTTCCATGGTTGCCAGGCCACCACGTGCCAAGCGAACAGGGCGAACAGGCCGAGGTCAGCCAGCCAGCGCCACTCGGGCGCGTGGGCCAGCGTGCAGGCGGCGTGCGCGGCGAGCAGCAGCCACATTACCGGCAGGCTCCACGTCGGGCGCACCACGCGATAGCCCGGGGCGACATTGCCGCTGAAGAACGGAATCATGCGGTGGCAGACGGTGAAGTACACCGGCAGCAGCAAGCCGATCACGCCGAGTTCGATCGCCGCCGGGGCCAGCGTCGCCGGTGCGCCGAGCGCGAAGGCGAGGAACAGGCCCTGTGCAACCAGGCCACAGGCGAGCGCGCTGATCGCGCTGATGGCATGGCGATCGCGGCGACCGCTGGCACGCAGCACACCGGCAAGCACGGCGAAGGCGAGGGTATGCCCGCTGAACACGAACAGCAGGCCGATGACGAACAGTGCGTGCGTGCCGAGCAGGCCCGCGTGCGCGAGCAGGTAGCCGCCGAAGGTGCAGGCGAACACCGGCACGTAGGCACGACGGCTCAGCGCGGGCCGGTCCAGCCAGCGCGGGAACACGGTAAGCAGGAAGCCGAAGAAGAACATCGGCAGCATGCCGAACACCAGCATCACCGCGTGCGCCCAGCCGGCCGGTACCGGAGGCGCGGGCTGCGGCACCGGCCAGCCCCAGCGCCAGCCGGCGAGCACCAGCGCCCACCAGGTCATCGACACCAGCACGGCGGTGACGCCGGCGAAGAACATCAGACGGTGCGGTGCCGCGGCCAGCATGGCAGCCAGATCCGCCGGTGCTGGCCGCGACCCCACGGGGCGATCAACCGACATGTGCAGTGGAAGCATTTGCGCCAGGCGGGAAGGTGAGACTTGGCCGGTGGCGACGATGTGTGGGCATGGCGACACTTCGATCGGAGAACGTCTGGATTGTCACGAGCCTGCGCCGGTCGCTGCCCTGATCTGCATCAAGACGGGGGCAGTACCCCGTTCTCCGCGCCTGGAGCGAGGGTTGCGGCGATCGTTCGCAGGCGCTCGATCGAACGCAGCTCGACCTCGCGTTCATCTACCCGCAGCAGGCCCTCGTTCTGGAAGCGGCGCAGCACGCGACTGACCGTCTCCGGTGCGAGGCGCAGGTGGTTGGCAATGTCCGAACGCGGCATGCCGAGGCGGAAGCGGGTCGGCGAGAAGCCGCGCGCGGCGAAGCGTTCGGACAGGCGGAGCAGGAAGGCGGCAAGGCGCTCGTCGGCGCTGTGGTCGCCGGTCAGCAGGGTGATCTTGTTGATGTCGGCACTGATCAGGCGGAACAACTGCTGCTGCACATGCGGCATCTTCGTCGCCAGCAAGGCCAGTGCCGGGAACGAGAAGCGGCACAGGTACACGGTATCGAGCGCGATGGCGTCGCAGGGATAGCGCGCCGGATGGATCGCCGAGAGGCCGATGAACTCGCCAGGCAGGTGGAAGCCGAGCACCTGCTCGCGGCCCTGCACGTCGATCGTGCGCGTCTTGACGATGCCGGCGCGTACCGCATAGATCGACTCGAATCGGTCGTTGGTGCTGAAGATGCGATCACCGGCGTGCAGCGGGCCGGTGTGCTCGACCAGACAGTGCAGTTCGGCGAGTGCAGCCTTGTCGTAGCCACTGGGCAGGCACACGGCGCCGAAGGCGCAGGTCGAACAGAACTGGACATCATTGCCATCGCCCGGGCCGGGGTCGAGTGGCGCGGGCTGCAACGCATGATTCGACACGCCATTCCCCATCTGCTTGCCAGAAAGGCCGCGGGGCACCGTGCACCGCCGTGGCCACCCCCGGATGATACAAAAGCGCGACGTTCGCCGGCAGTCACATGCGACATCACTGCACAGCGCTGCGGCATGCAAGGATGTTCTGATCAATCCAGAAACGGCGTAACCGTCCTGTGCGGGCGCAGATCAAGGCGCGACGGCGAAGCCAGACCGGCCGTCCGTCGAGCCGGCGCAAGGCCGCGCTGCGAACCTTGCGGATGTCATGACGCCATTGCGGGATTGATCAGGGCACCCCACGGGCCGGTTTGCAAAGCGTTGTTGCTGCCGCTGTAATCGGCGGATTCTGTACCGTTCCCGCGAGGATATTTCAGATGCCCATCGTGCGCATGAGCGATCTCGACCTGGCCAATCGACGCGTGCTGATCCGTCAGGATCTCAACGTGCCGATCGAGGATGGACGCATTACCTCCGAGCAACGCATCACGGCATCGCTGCCGACGCTGAAACTCGCCCTCGAAAAAGGCGCGACCGTGCTTCTCATGTCGCATCTCGGTCGACCGAAGGAAGGCGTGTGGAGTGCCGAGGACTCGTTGGCGCCGGTCGCCGCGCGCCTCGGCGAACTGCTCGGTCGCGAGGTGCCGCTGGTGCGTGATTGGGTCGATGGCGTCGAGGTCGTTCCCGGTTCGATCGTCCTGCTCGAGAACTGCCGCATGAACGTTGGCGAGGGCAAGGACGACGAGAACCTGTCGAAGAAGTATGCGGCGCTGTGCGACGTCTTCGTGATGGATGCCTTCGGCACCGCGCATCGCGCACAGGCTTCCACACATGGCGTCATCCGCCAGGCGAAAGTTGCCGCCGGCGGCCCGCTGCTGATGGCCGAGCTCGACGCACTCGGCAGGGCACTCGAACATCCGGCGCGTCCGTTGCTGGCCATCGTTGCCGGCTCGAAGGTCTCGACCAAGCTTAGCCTGCTCGAGAACCTGGTCGGCAAGGTCGACCAGCTCATCGTCGGCGGTGGCATCGCCAATACCTTCCTCGCCGCCGCAGGTCATCCGGTCGGCAAGTCGCTGTGCGAGCCTGACCTCATCGACACCGCACGACGCATCGTCGCCGCGGCCCATGCGCGCGGCAGCGACGTGCCGCTGCCGGATGACGTCGTCGTTGCCACGCAGTTCAAGGCCGACGCCCCGGCGACCGTGAAGAACGTCACCGACGTCGCTGCCGATGACATGATCCTCGACATCGGCCCGAGAACCTCGGCGCGCTACGCGGAACTGGTCGCAAAGGCCGGCACGGTGGTGTGGAACGGCCCGGTCGGTGTATTCGAGTTCGATGCTTTCGGCCATGGTACCGAGACGCTGGCGCGCGCGATCGCAGCATCGGACGCGTTCTCGATTGCCGGCGGTGGCGACACGCTTGCCGCGGTCGACAAGTACGGCATCGCCGATGCGGTGTCCTACATCTCGACCGGCGGCGGTGCCTTCCTCGAGTTCCTCGAAGGCAAGGAGTTGCCGGCCGTTGCCGCGCTCGCTGCGCGGGGATGACGGGATCGGCCACATCCGCATTTCGTACCCTGCAGCGCGCAGCCGATCAGCGCAGCAATGACAGGACTCCGGTCATTCCTGCGTCACCGTCCACGTTCGAGTACCAGTTGCGGGTCGATGCGCACGTTGAACCAGTTCATGCCCCAGTGCAGGTGCGGGCCGCTGGCGCGACCGGTGGCACCGACGGCGCCCAAGGCCTGGCCCTGTTCGATGCGTTCGCCCACGTGCACGTCGATGCGCGAGAGGTGCAGAAAATTGCTGCTGACGCCGTGACCGTGGTCGAGGACGATGGTGCCGCCGGTGAGATAGAGGTTGGCATCGGCAAAGCTGACCACGCCGCCGGATGGGGCGACGACCGGGGTGCCGGTCGGGGCTGCGATATCCATGCCGGAGTGCGCGTTGCCGGGCTTGCCGTTGTACACACGCTGGTTGCCGAAGCGACCGCTGATGCGGCCTTCGACGGGACGCACGAAGGTCGCGGCAAAGTCGGTGCGCTCGTCGTCGCGCTCGCGTGCGGCGGCGACACGAGCCTGTTCGCGGCGGATGCGTTCGGCAATCTCCGGCGGTGGTTCGACCGTCTTCGGCGGCACGCCGTCGACCTGCTCGACCGGCCAGTCGCGCGTGAACACTTCGATGGAAACTGTCCTGCGTGCACCGTCGGGTGTTTCGACGGCGACGGCGAGCGGTCCCTTCTCGTCGCGGCCGACGCCGAACACGACCGTGCCCCAGGACGTCACGCGCAGCACGCGTCCACCATGGCGCACGACACTGCCGGCCGGCACCCTGCCGAACACCAGCGCGCCTTGCGAGACTCGTGGCGGAAACACGACATCCGCGGCGAACGCCGACGGCGCTGCGAAGGCGAGCATCATCACGATAGCGAGACGCATCAGCGCGCGAACGCCAGGCGCTGGCCGCGCACGCTGTCGTCGAGGCAGCCGGCGTGCCAGCCGAGCAGGCCGTTGACGAAGGTGGCGACGATGCTGGAGCGGAACGTGGTGCCCTCGAACGGCGACCAGCCGCATTTCGACAGGACCTCCTCGCGCGTGACCGTGTGCGGCTTGTTCGGGTCGACGATGACGAGGTCGGCTGCAAAACCTTCGCGCAGGTAGCCGCGTTCACGCACGCCGAACAACGTGGCCGGGGCGTGGCTCATCGCCTCGACCACGCGCTCGAGCGTGAGCTTGCCGTCGAACACGCGTTCGAGCGCGCATTGCAAGGCGTACTGCACCAGCGGAAGGCCCGATGGGGCCAATGGATAGGGGTTGTTCTTCTCGGCGAGCAAGTGTGGCGCATGGTCGGTGGCGAGCACGTCGATGCGTGTGTCGGCGAGCGCCGCGATGATGCTTTCGCGGTCGCCGGCGGTCTTGATCGCCGGATTGCACTTGATCAGGTGGCCGAGGCGTGCGTAGTCCTCATCGCAGAAATGCAGGAAATGCACGCAGGTCTCGGCAGTGATGCGCTTGCCGGCGACCGGGCCTGGTTCGAACAGGGCGAGTTCGTCGGCGGTGGAGATGTGCAGCACGTGCAGGCGCGCATCGTGGCGCCGTGCAAGTTCGATGGCCAGGCGCGTGGATTGGATGCAGGCCTCGCGCGAGCGGATCAGCGGGTGTTGGGCGGCCGGGATGTCTTCGCCCCAGCGTTCGCGAGCCTTCGCCTCGTTGGCGACGATCGTCGGCGTGTCCTCGCAGTGGGTGATGATCGGCACCGGCGCGTCGCGGAAGATCGCGTCGAGCACGGCCGGGTCGTCGACGAGCATGTTGCCGGTCGAGGCGCCCATGAACACCTTGAGACCCGGCACCGTGGCCGGGTCGATTGCGCGGATCTCGTCGAGATTGTCGTTGGTGGCACCGAAGTAGAAAGCATGGTTGACGCGCGAACTGGTTGCGCCACGTCGGTACTTGTCCTCGATCGCTTCACGTGAGACCGCCGGCGGCTTCGTGTTCGGCATCTCCATGAAGCTGGTGATGCCGCCGGCCAGGCAGGCCCGCGATTCGCTGGCGATGTCGGCCTTGTGCTCGAGGCCTGGCTCACGGAAGTGGACCTGGTCGTCGATCACGCCGGGCAGCAGCCAGGCGCCGGCGGCATCGAAGACCTTCTCGCCGGTCATCGCCGTGAGGTTCGGGTCGATGCGCTCGATGCGACCGCCGCGGATGCGCAGGTCGGCCTCGAAACGGCGCCCCTCGTTGACGAGCGTGGCATTGATGATGAGGCGGTCGGTCATGGCGGGCCTTCGTTGGATGTTGGCTGTTCGCGGCGGGGCAGCCAGCGGAATTCGACGGGGACCGGATCGTGGCCGCCATCGCACAGCGGATGACAGCGCGCGATGCGCGCCGCACCGAGCCAGCAGCCGCGCCATGCACCGAAGCGCGCGACGGCGACCCGCGTGTAATCCGAACAGCTCGGATGGAAACGGCAACGCTGCCCGAGCAATGGGCTGATCCAGCGCTTGTAGAAGGCGATCGGGACGAGAATCAGGCGGGACACGGAAGGCTGCCGTCAATCGCGCGCAAGCGCTGGCCGCGGCGGGAAAAACTTCGGTTGCCGGGGGCGGATTCTTAGGCTATAACACGCGGCCGCCGGGTCACAAGGTAAGTTCGGAGATGGCGAAGACGAAGCCGAAGCAGCGCTCGAATGCCAAGCCTGCCGCAAAGGCGAAGCCGGCAGCGAAGACAAAAGCCAAGGCCGCGAGCAGGGTCGCGAAGAAGGCGCCCGCCAAGGCTGCCAGGCCGGCGGCGAAGCCGAAGCGTCCGGTCGCCGCAAAGAAACCTGCCGCGAAGGCAACACCGGCGCGCAAGCCGGCAGCGCCCGCGAAGCCGGCGAAGAAGGCAGTACCCTCCACGGCGCGCAAGTCCGTCACGCAGGCAGCGAAGCGGCCCACAGCGAAGGTCGTGACCAAGCCGTCGTCGGCGAAGACGAGCGTGCCGGCGTCCCCACCCTCCACGAAGACCAGCAAGAGTTCCGTGACTGCAACGAGCAATACGAAAGCCGCCAATCCGAAAGTCGGCAATACCAAGACTGCGCCCGTCGGTGCATCGGCCACGCTCAAGGCTCGTGCCGTGCCGCCCGCACCGCCGGCCGACAGCGTGACCATGCAGGATGGCCGCTATGCGCTGCCTGCGACGACCCGCATCGACCTCCCCAACGGCTATCGTCCGTCGCCGAAGGAGGAGTACATGAATCCCAAGCACCTCGAATTCTTCCGCCGCAAGCTGCAGACCTGGCGCGAGGATCTGGTCGAGGAATCCAAGCAGACCATCGAGAACCTGCGCGACGAAGTGCGCGACGTCGGTGACGAGGCCGAGCGCGCCACGCGCGAGACCGAGAACTCGCTCGAACTGCGCACGCGCGACCGCTACCGCAAATTGATCGCCAAGATCGACAAGGCCCTCAAGCGCATCGAAGAAGGCCGCTACGGTTTCTGCGAGGAAACCGACGAGGAGATCGGTCTCGATCGGCTCGAGGCCCGCCCGATCGCGACACTCTGCCTCGATGCACAGGAGCGCTGGGAGCACCGCCAGAAGCAGATGGGCGATTGAGGGTGGAGCCGCAAATCGGGAATGGAGGATGGGGGATCGTGTATTTCCACGATCCCGTAGCGAACCATCCTTCCGTGATGCGCTGCTCCAACCATTCCCCATGTCCCATGCCCCATTCCCCGCTTACGTGAAACGTTACTTCGGCACCGACGGCATTCGTGGCCGCGTCGGCGAGTGGCCGATCACGGCGGACTTCATGCTCAGGCTCGGGCGCGCCGCCGGCGCGGTGCTGGCACGCGGAGGCGACAAGCCGGTCGTGTTGATCGGCAAGGACACGCGCGTGTCCGGCTACATGTTCGAATCGGCGCTCGAGGCCGGCCTGCTCGCCGGCGGTGCCGACGTGCGTCTGCTCGGGCCGATGCCGACCCCGGGCGTGGCCTATCTCACGCGCTCGATGCGCGCCGATGCCGGCATCGTCATCAGCGCCTCGCACAACCCTCACCACGACAACGGCGTGAAGTTTTTCTCGGCGATCGGCGAGAAGCTCGACGACGAAGTTGAACACGCCATCGAGGCGGAGATCGACGCCCAGTTCTCGACGGTCGCATCCGAGGCCGTTGGCAAGGCGGCGCGCATAGACGATGCCTCGGCACGCTACCTCGAGTTCTGCAAGTCGACCGTGGCGCGCTCGTTCCACCTGCATGGTCTGCACATCGTGCTCGACTGCGCGCATGGCGCGACCTACCAGATCGCGCCGAAGATGTTTGCCGAACTCGGCGCGCGGGTGAGCGCGATCGGCAACCGCCCCGACGGGCTCAACATCAACCGTGAGGTCGGCTCGACGCATCCGGCGGCACTGGCGCAGGCCGTGGTCGAGGCCGGCGCCGACCTCGGCATTGCCTTCGATGGCGATGGCGACCGCCTGCAGATGGTCGATCGCCACGGCCGCCTCATCGATGGTGACGAACTGCTATGCATCCTCGCGATCGACTGGCATGCGCAGGGCCGCCTGCGCGGCCCGGTGGTCGGCACGCTGATGAGCAACTACGGTCTCGAGCAGGCCATGGCCAGGCTCGGCGTACCGTTCCTGCGCGCCAACGTCGGCGACCGCTATGTCATGCAGGTGCTGCGCGAGCGCGCCGGTGTGCTCGGCGGCGAGACCTCCGGCCACATCCTTTGCCTGGATCGGGCGAGCACCGGCGACGCCATCGTCAGCGCCCTGCAGGTACTCGAGGCACTCGCGCGCAGCGGACGCACGTTGGCCGAGTGCGCGGACGACATGCGCAAGGTGCCGCAGACCACGGTCAACGTGCGCGCGGCCGGTGGCGCCACCCTGGTTGCCGATCCCGCTGTGCAGGACGTCCTCGCGCGCGTGCGCGCCGAGCTCGAAGGGCAGGGGCGTGTCGTGTTGCGCCCGTCCGGTACCGAGCCACTGGTGCGCGTCACCGTCGAGGCCGGCGACCCCGAGCTCGTCGCGCGTCTCGCCGACGAACTCGCTGGCGCGGTGCGCGCTGCTGCCGCGCGCGTTTCCTGAGCGGATCGGCGAGAATGGGGCATCCTGCCGGAGGCGCCCACATGAAGCACGTCCCCACCCTCGACATCCGCCGCTATGACAGCGATCGCGACGCCTTCGTCGCCGAGATCGGCGCGGCCTACCGCGAATTCGGTTTCTGCTGCATCAGCGGGCACGGGATCCCGGCGGCGGCGATCGATGGCGCCTACGATGCGTTCCGGCGCTTCTTCGCCCTGCCTGCCGAAACAAAGCTCAAATACCACGTGCCGGGTGGCGGTGGCGCGCGCGGCTATACACCGTTCGGCATCGAGACGGCCAAGGATTCCAAGTACCCGGACCTCAAGGAGTTCTGGCACATAGGGCGCGAGATCGCGCGTGATTCGAAGTATGCCGAGGTGATGCCGCCGAACCTCTGGCCCGACGAGGTTCCGGGCTTCCGTGAGCATGGCTATGGCCTCTACGAGGCACTCGACGCGCTCGGCTCGCGTGTGCTGTGCGCGCTCGCCCTGCACATCGGCTTGCCCGAGCACTATTTCGCCGACAAGACGAATTTCGGCAACTCGATCCTGCGTCCGATCCACTATCCGCCGATCACGGCCGACGACATCCCGAACGTACGCGCCGGCGCCCACGAGGACATCAACTTCATCACCCTGCTGGTCGGCGCGAGCGCGGCCGGCCTGGAAGTGCTGACGCGCGAGGGCGAGTGGCTGCCGATCACTACCCAAGGCGACGCCATCGTGGTCAACATCGGCGACATGCTGCAGCGCCTGACCAACCACGTGTATCCGTCGACCACCCACCGCGTGACCAACCCGCAGGACGAAAACGCGCGCAAGCCGCGCTACTCCGTGCCGTTCTTCCTGCACCCGAACCCCGACGTCGAACTCGACGTGCTGCCCTCGTGTGTGACGCCCGACAACCCGAAGCGCTATGCGACCTCGATCACCGCACACGAGTACCTGCTCGAGCGCCTGCGCGAGATCAAGCTGATTTGAGCATGTCGTCCCCGCACGCGGCGGGAGTCCCCGCGGTGCCGGCGCGTCCGGCACGGAACGTCGTTGCCAGCGTAGTCATGGTGGCCGCCGTGCTCGCGCTGGCGCGCGCTGTTCGACGCGTACTTCATGCTCGACGATTTCGGCATGCTCGCAATCGCGCGATTCGTCGACACGCCGATGCAGTACTTCGTCGCCGACCACATTCCCGGCAGCACCTACTACCGACCTGTCGGCATGCTGGTCTGGTGGTTGACGGAACGGGTGTTCGGCACTTCGGCCGCGTTGCACTATACGTTCAACCTCGCGCTGCATGCGGCAGTCGGGGTGCTGCTCCTGCGTGTCCTGGCAAGGGCAGGCTTGCGTACCGGCCTGTCGTTCCTGCTCGCGTTGACCTTCACCTTGCATCCGGTGTCGATCGGCACGACGGCGTGGCTGTCCGACCGCTTCGACCTGCTCGCCGCCCTGTTCGGCCTGCTTGCGCTGCGTGCGGGCATGCTGCATGCCGGGTCGCGGCGGACCAGCGACGGCATCGTCGCGCTGATGTCGCTCGCGCTGGCCTTGCTGTCGAAGGAGATCGCGTACTCCTTCGCGGCGGCGCTGTTCGCGTGGTGGATGCTCGGCGGCCGGGAGGATTGGCCGGAGCGGCGGCGTTGGCTGTTCGCCCTGGTCGTGCTCGTGCTCGCCTGCGCCGTCTTGCGTGGCTTCGTCATTGCCGATGCGGGTGCAGCCAAGATGCTGAAGCATCGCTCGCTGGTCGAGACCTTCGCGCTGGGGATGCACGGCTGGTTTCAGGGCAGCCTGGCGCACCTGGGCTACTGGGAACGCCTGGGCGAGTGGAAGCGCTTCACCCTCGTCATCGGATTGGCGATGCTGTGCGCTGCCTCGCTGTTCGCCATGTCGATGCCCTGGCCGCGTGCGCGCGTGCGCCTGGCGCTGGTCGGCGCGATTCTGTTTGCGCTGCCGGGACTGCTGCAGGTGCCGCTCCTCGCCGTGGTCGATCTTCGCGTCGGGTTGGCCACCGAGACCGTGCTGCTCGTGATCAATTCGCGCTACTTCTATACGGCGGCAATCGGCCTGGTGCTGCTCCTCGCCGCCGTGCTGATGCCCATCACACAGTCGCGGCCCGCCTTCCGCGCAGCCGCGGCCGTCGCCATGATCCTGCTGGCGGTTTCCTGGGTCGGCGCTGCACAGCGGCTCACCGTCCAGCATCGCGACGAGACACGTCGGCAGGGTGAACGGGTCGCCGCGGCGAATGCCGCGATCGCGCGGGCCGTGTTGCCGCAGCCGTGCCGCATCTTCCTGCTCGGCACGGACGACTGGACTTTCCACTGGATTTCCGACGAGGCGATCAAGGGCAGCATTGCCGACGCCGACTTCGCGCGCGTGTCGGCGTGTCTCATCCAGACGGAACACGTGCCTTGGTACCACATCGTTCCACGCGGCAGCGTCGACGTATCGCGGCTTGCGCCGCTTGCGTTGGCGCGCGGACTGGAAGGCATCGAATCGCGTCTGCGCCTGGGGTCGGCCGAAACGATCTCGCTCACTTTCAAGACAGGCATCGATGCGCGTGACATCCGCGACGCGCTGTTCCTGGCCTGGCGGGACGGGGAGTTCGTCGATGTCGGCAGCGAGGTCGAACAGGGCCTGCTGAGCGTCGATTTCGTCTGCAATCGCGAGTGCGTGCCGTGAGCCCGTGGCGAGGCTGACTCAGTCGGCGGACGCCTTGCGGAATTGCCGGCTGCGCCGCCCGATCATGCGCAGGGCGAGGCGGTCGGGCAGCAGCTTGAACAGGGTCTTGATCGTGCGGTTGACACGGCCGTTGACGTACACGGCCTCGCCGCGTTCGACTGCGTCGAGGCCCTGGCGGGCGACGGTGTCGGCGTCCATCCACATCCAACGCGGCAGCTTCGACATCAGCGCGCGTGAGCCGGTGACGTCGTGGAATTCCGACCAGGTGAAACCGGGGCAGACGGCACAGGCGTGCACGCCTTCATGGGCGTATTCGAGAGTCAGTGCCTGCGACAACTTGACCAGGTAGCTCTTGGCGCCGGCATACAGGGTCTGGCCGGCCGAGCCCGGCACATGGGCGGCGAGCGAGGCGACATTGACGATGCGCCCATGCCCGCGCTCGCGCATGCCGGGCAGCAGGCGATGGCATAGCTCGGTCGGCGCGGTGACCAAGACCTGCAGGAAGGTCGCCTGCACCTCCCAGGGTTGGGCGAGGAAGTAGCCGGTCACGCCGTAGCCCGCGTTGTTGACGAGCATGTCGATGGCGAGTCCGGCACGTGCGGTTTCCCCCGCCAGGAAGGCCGGCGCGGCCGGATCGGCGAGATCGCAGGGCAGGGTGCGCACGTCGATGCCGGCGCTGGCGCGCAGTTCGCCGGCGAGCTGGTCGAGGCGGTCGGCGCGGCGCGCGGTCAGCACGAGGTCATGCCCACGACGCGCCAGTTCGCGCGCGAAGGCGCTGCCGATGCCGGCCGAGGCGCCGGTGACGAGGGCGTAGCCGCGCGGTTTCGCGTTCATGCCGGATTCCGTTGGATGATCGGATCACGAGGGTAACCGCAGCCGTACACCCGGTGATACGCCGCCCCCGGCGTTTGCGGCGTCCGGTCGGCACGGCTATCCTTCGCGGCCCTTTCGCAGGGCCTTGCCACGATGCGCCGCAAGCTGGTCGCCGGAAACTGGAAGATGCACGGATCGCGCGCGATGGCGCGCGAACTGGTCGACGCGCTCGTGCCGGCTGCGACCGGCACGGTAGAGGTCGTCGTGCTGCCGCCGTTCCCGTATCTCGCCGGTCTCGTCGAGGCGCATGCCGGCGCGGCGCTCGCCTTCGGCGGCCAGGATCTCAGCGAGCATGCGCAGGGCGCGTACACCGGCGAGGTTTCTGCCGCGATGCTGGCCGACATCGGCTGCCGCTACGTGCTGGTCGGGCATTCCGAGCGCCGCCAGTACCACGCCGAAACCGATGTCGTGGTCGCACGCAAGTTCATGGCCGCACAGGCGGCCGGGCTGGTCCCGGTACTGTGCGTCGGCGAGCTGCTCGAACACCGCGAGGCCGGTCGGACCGAGGCCGTGGTCGGCGCCCAGGTCGAGGCGGTCATCGCTGCGGCCGGCGTCGCCGCCTTCGCCCATGCCGTGGTCGCCTACGAGCCGGTGTGGGCGATCGGCACCGGCCGTACGGCCACGCCGGACCAGGCTCAGGAGGTCCATGCCTTCCTGCGTGGAAAAATTTCGGCGCTCGATGCTACAATCGCCGACTCGCTGCGCATCCTCTACGGTGGCAGCGTGAAGGCCGCCAATGCCGGCGAGCTGTTCGCGAGGCCCGACATCGATGGCGGGCTGATCGGCGGCGCTTCGCTGGTGGCGGCCGATTTCTTGGCGATCGTCGATGCGGCTCGGAACGCCGCGCTTTAAGGTGCAAACGCAGTAATGCTTTCGATCATTGCCCAGGTTTTCTACGTGCTGATCGCAGCCGCGATGATCACGCTGATCCTCATGCAGCGTGGTGCCGGTGCCAATGCAGGCTCCGGGTTCGGTGGCGGCGCGTCGGCGACCGTCTTCGGTGCGCGCGGTTCGGCGAACTTCCTTTCGCGCAGCACGGCGGTCCTTGCCACTTTGTTCTTCCTGCTCAGCCTCGGCATGGGCATTTTCCACGGTCGCCCGGGTGCCGTCGGCGTCACTTCCGACGACCTTGGCGTGATGTCCGGCGTTTCGGTGCAGCAGCCTGCACCCGCGTCCGGTGAAGTCCCGGCGGCGACGCCGGTGGCGGAGCCGGCTGCGGACGCCCCGGCCCCGGTGCCCGCCGATCTGGCGCAACCGGCCGCCGAGGCAGGCCAGCCGGCCGACGTGCCGAAGCCCGAGGAGAAGGGGAAGGACGGAGCTTGAAGCGTTGCCCAGGTGGCGGAATTGGTAGACGCACTACCTTGAGGTGGTAGCGGCGAAAGCTGTGGGGGTTCGAGTCCCCCCTTGGGCACCAAACTGAAAGTAACCGTCGTTGTCGTGAGGCTTGCGACAACCGCTGATGCGCCGCCAGGCGCGGAGGTGCGTGTGCTGACCGAGTATTTTCCGGTACTGCTGTTCCTCTCGGTGGCAGCCGTGATCGGCGTGGCCCTGCTGGTTCTCGGCAACCTGTTCGGGCCGAAGAAGCCGGCTGCAGAGAAGGCCGCGCCCTACGAGTGCGGCTTCGAGGCGTTCGAGGACGCGCGCATGAAGTTCGATGTGCGCTACTACCTGATCGCCATCCTGTTCATCATCTTCGATCTCGAAATCGCCTTCGTCATCCCGTGGGCGGTCGTCTTCGACAGCCTCGGCCTGTTCGGCCTGATCGAGATGGGCGTGTTCGTCGGGCTGCTCGTGCTCGGCTTCGTCTACGTCTGGAAGAAGGGAGCGCTCGAATGGGAATGAGCGACACCATCAGCCGGGTCATGCACAACCCGACGCCGTCGGGTCCGGTCGACGACATCCTGCGCCCCGGTGACGACAACCCGCTGCTCGAGCGCGGCTTCGTCACCGCGCGCCTGGACGAGTTGGTCAACTGGGCGCGCACCGGCTCGATGTGGCCGGTCACGTTTGGCCTGGCCTGCTGCGCGGTCGAGATGATGCATGCCGGAGCCGCGCGTCTGGACCTCGACCGCAACGGCGTGATCTTCCGCCCGTCGCCGCGCCAGTCCGACGTGATGATCGTGGCCGGCACCCTGGTCAACAAGATGGCCCCGGCGCTGCGCAAGGTCTACGACCAGATGCCCGAGCCGAAATGGGTGATCTCGATGGGCTCGTGCGCAAACGGTGGTGGTTACTATCACTATTCCTATGCAGTCGTGCGCGGCTGCGATCGCATCGTGCCGGTCGACGTCTACGTGCCGGGCTGCCCGCCCACGGCCGAGGCGCTGATCCACGGCATCCTCCAGTTGCAGAAGAAGATCCGCCGGACCAATACGATCGCGCGTTGAGCGCGCGGCCACCCGCAACGAACAACGCGCGGGCATGAAGCCCCGTGTCGAGGCCGCAGGATGCAACCCAATCGAAGCGGCAGTGAAGCGATGACAGCAACCCCATCCCCGTTCGCGCAGAAGCTCGAAGCCACGCTGGGCCAGCGCCTCGTGTCGCTCGTCGAACGCCTTGGCGAGACGACGATCGAGGTGCTGCCGGAGAACTGGCTCGCCGTCGCGCGCAGCTTGCGCGACGATCCCGCCTTGCGCTTCGACGTCATCATCGACGTCTGCGGCGTCGACTACCTTGGCTATGGCGAGGGTGAGTGGGACACCAGTGACGTCTCCTCGGAAGGCTTCTCGCGCGGCGTCGAGGGCGCCGGGCCGGGTCGCTTCCGCTGGGAGGATCGTCCGCGCCCCGCTGCGATCCCGCGCCGTTTCGCCGTCGTTGTCCACCTGCTGTCGATCGAACACAACCAACGCCTGCGCCTGCGCGCATTCTGTACCGACGACGACCTGCCCGTGCTGCCCTCGCTGGTCGAGGTGTGGCCCGGGGCCAACTGGTTCGAGCGCGAAGCGTTCGACCTCTTTGGCATCGTCTTCGAGGGTCATCCGGACCTGCGCCGCATCCTCACCGATTACGGTTTCGTCGGGCACGCCTTCCGCAAGGATTTCCCGCTGATCGGCAACGTCGAGATGCGCTACGACCCCGACAAGCGGCGCGTCGTTTACGAGCCCGTGTCGATCGAACCGCGCGTGCTCGTGCCGCGCACGCTGCGCGGGGATTCGCGCTACGAACAGGCCAACGCCGAACGCGAGGCGGGGAAATAAGCCGTGGAGGAAATCCGTAACTACACGATGAACTTCGGACCGCAGCATCCCGCTGCACACGGCGTGCTGCGCCTCGTGCTCGAGATGGACGGCGAGACGGTGATGCGTGCCGACCCACACGTCGGCCTCCTGCACCGTGGCACCGAGAAGCTCGCCGAGTCCAAGCCGTTCAACCAGTCGATCGGCTACATGGATCGGCTCGACTACGTGTCGATGATGTGCAACGAACACGCCTACGTGCGCGCCATCGAGGCGTTGCTCGGCATCGAGGTGCCCGAGCGCGCGCAGTGGATCCGCACGATGTTCGACGAGATCACGCGCATCCTGAACCACCTCATGTGGCTCGGTTCGAATGGGCTCGATCTTGGCGCGATGGCGGTGTTCCTGTACGCGTTCCGCGAGCGCGAGGAACTGATGGACTGCTACGAGGCGGTCAGCGGCGCACGCATGCATGCGGCCTACTACCGACCGGGTGGCGTCTATCGCGACCTGCCGGCGCAGATGCCGAAGTACCGTGAATCGCGCTGGCACAAGGGTGACGACCTCAAGCGCATGAACGCCTGGCGCGAAGGCTCGATGCTCGACTACCTCGAACAGTTCTGTGCCGATTTCCCGGCCAAGATCGACGAGTACGAGGATCTGCTGACGGGCAACCGCATCTGGAAGCAGCGTACCGTCGACATCGGCATCGTTTCGCCGGAACTGGCCCGTGCCTGGGGCATGAGCGGGCCGATGCTGCGTGGTTCCGGCATCGCCTGGGACCTGCGCAAGAAGCAGCCGTACGCGAAGTATGCCGAAGTCGACTTCGACATCCCGGTCGGCAGCAACGGCGACTGCTACGACCGTTACCTGGTGCGCGTCGCCGAGATGCGCGAGTCCAACCGCATCATCCAGCAGTGCGTGAAGTGGTTGCGTGCGAACCCGGGCCCGGTGATCGTGCAGAACTACAAGGTCGCTCCGCCGAAGCGCGAAGAGATGAAGGATGACATGGAAGCCCTCATCCATCATTTCAAACTGTTCAGCGAAGGCTACAGCGTGCCGGCTGGCGAGGTGTATGCCGCGGTCGAGGCGCCGAAGGGCGAATTTGGCTGCTACCTTGTCTCCGACGGCGCCAACAAGCCGTTTCGCGTCAAGCTGCGTGCGCCCGGCTTCGCCCACCTGTCGTCGATGGATGCGGTCGTGCGTGGCCACATGCTCGCCGACGTCGTGGCAATGATCGGCACCTACGACGTCGTGTTCGGGGAGATCGACCGATGAAAGCGACTGGCACCTTCAACGAGATCAAGGACGTCGACCCGATGGTCGTGCTCAACGAGCACACGCGCCATCACATCGAGCACTGGAAAGCGAAATTCCCGCCCGACCGCAAGCGCTCGGCGCTGATCCAGTCGCTGTTTGCAGCGCAGGAGCAGAACGGCGGCTTCCTGACCGATGAGTTGATCGTCGCGGTGGCGAAGTACCTCGACCTGCCACAGGTGTGGGCGTTCGAGGTGGCGAGTTTCTACTCGATGTTCGAGACGAAACCAGTCGGCCGCAACAACGTCGCGATCTGCACGAACATTTCCTGCTGGCTCAACGGCGCCGAGGACCTCGTGCGCCATTGCGAGAAGAAGCTCGGCACGAAGCTCGGCGAATCCACCGCGGACGGGCGCATCTATCTAAAGAAGGAAGAGGAATGCCTCGCCGCTTGCTGTGGCGCGCCGATGATGGTCGTCAACGGTCACTACCACGAGAAGCTCGACACCGCGAAGGTCGACGAGATTCTCGACGCCCTGAAATGAACACCCCGTAGGAAGCGGCTTCAGCCGCGATGCCCGTGTTCCGGACCCCATTGTCCGAAGCCAGGCACCGAAGCGAAGCACCAGAGAACGACGATGGCATACGGTCCAGCACCCCAGGCACACCAGGTCGTCTATACGACGCTCCACCACGACAAGCCGTGGTCGCTCGAGAACTATCTCGCGACCGGCGGCTGGCAGGCGTGGAAGAAGATCCTTGCCGAGAAGCCCGATCCGGCGACGATCGTCGAGGAAGTGAAGAAGAGCGGCCTGCGCGGTCGCGGTGGCGCCGGCTTCCCGACCGGGCTCAAGTGGTCGTTCATGCCGAAGGGTGCCATGCAAAAGTACATCCTCTGCAATTCGGACGAATCCGAGCCAGGCACCTGCAAGGACCGCGACATCCTGCGCTTCAATCCGCACGCCGTGCTCGAGGGGCTGGCCATTGCCTGCTACGCGACCGGCTCGACGGTCGCCTACAACTACATGCGCGGCGAGTTCCATCACGAGCCATTCGAACACATCGAGGAAGCGTTGCGGGAGGCCTACGCGGCCGGCCTGCTCGGCAAGGACATCCAAGGCAGCGGCATCGATGTCGACATCCACAATGCGCTCGGCGCCGGCGCCTACATCTGCGGAGAGGAAACCGCGTTGATGGAGTCGCTGGAGGGCAAGAAGGGCCAGCCGCGCTTCAAGCCGCCGTTTCCGGCCAATTTCGGCCTGTATGGCAAGCCGACCACGATCAACAACACCGAAACCTACGCTTCGGTGCCGGCGATCCTGCGCAATGGCGGCGAGTGGTTCCTCAATCTTGGCAAGCCCAACAACGGCGGCCCGAAGATCTTCTCGGTATCCGGTCACGTCAACCGGCCCGGCAACTACGAGATCCGCCTCGGCACGCCGTTCGCCGAACTGCTCGAGATGGCCGGTGGCGTGCGCAATGGTCACAAGCTCAAGGCGGTGATCCCGGGTGGCTCGTCGATGCCGGTGCTGCCCGGCGAAACGATGATGGGCCTGACCATGGATTACGACGCGATCCAGAAGGCCGGCTCCGGACTCGGTTCGGGTGCGGTCATCGTCATGGACGAAACCACCTGCATGGTGCGCGCCTGCCAGCGCATCGCGCGCTTCTACTTTGCCGAATCCTGCGGGCAATGCACGCCGTGTCGCGAAGGCACTGGCTGGATGTACCGCATGCTCACGCGCATCGTCGAAGGCAAGGCTGAGGTCGGTGATCTCGACATGCTCAAGGCCGCTGCCGGCCAGATCGAGGGGCACACGATCTGCGCCTTCGGTGAAGCCGCCGCCTGGCCGGTGCAGGGATTCCTGCGTCACTACTGGCACGAGTTCGAATACTTCATTGCCAACGGACGCTCGATGGTTGATGCACGGCTGGAGGCAGTCGCATGAGCGTCCGTCGTTGGGCATCGGGGTTCGGGAATCGGGAATGGTCTGAAACCCGCTGCGTCCTGCTGTCCCCATTCCCCATTCCCCATTCCCCATTCCCCGCTCCGCAAGGAGCCAAGGCATGAGCGCCCAGCCCGTCAACCCGAACACGCCACCGGATCACGTCGCCATCGAGATCAATGGCACGCCGACCTTCGCGCCGAAGGGCTCGATGATCATCCAGGCCGCGGACCGCCTCGGTATCGCGATTCCGCGCTTCTGCTACCACGAGAAGCTGCCGATCGCCGCGAACTGCCGCATGTGCATGGTCGAGGTCGAGATGGGCGGCCGGCCCATGCCGAAGCCGCAGCCGGCCTGCGCGACCCCGGTCG
This sequence comes from Dokdonella sp., assembly GCF_019634775.1. Lineage (NCBI taxonomy): Bacteria > Pseudomonadati > Pseudomonadota > Gammaproteobacteria > Lysobacterales > Rhodanobacteraceae > Dokdonella > Dokdonella sp. The sequence continues at coordinate 62,098 of NZ_JAHCAS010000001.1, read as the reverse complement.
CCGACGGCATGAAGATCTTCACCCAGTCGCAGCGCGCGCTGTCGGCGCAGCGCAACGTGATGGAGTTCCTGCTGATCAACCATCCGCTCGATTGCCCGATCTGCGACCAGGGCGGCGAATGCGAGCTGCAGGATCTTTCGGTTGGCTACGGCCGTTCGGTCAGCCGCTTCGCCGAACGCAAGCGCACGATCCCGGACGAGGACCTCGGCCCGCTGGTCGAGACCGAGATGACGCGCTGCATCCAATGCACGCGCTGCGTGCGCGTCATGGCCGAAGTGGCCGGCACCTATGAACTCGGCGGCATGGAGCGTGGCGAGCGGCTGCAGATCGGCACTTGGGTCGGCAAGCCGCTGATGAGCGAACTGTCCGGCAACGTCATCGACGTCTGCCCGGTCGGTGCGCTGACCAACAAGGTGTTCCGTTTCCGTGCGCGGCCGTGGGAACTCATCGCCCGTGAGTCGATCGGCTACCACGATGCGCTCGGCTCGAACCTGTGGCTGCACACACGTCGCGGCGAGGTGTTGCGCACGGTGCCGCGCGACAACGAAGCGATCAACGAGTGCTGGTTGTCCGACCGCGACCGCTACAGTCATCAGGGGCTGGATTCGGACGATCGTGCGCGCAAGCCGCTGGTCAAGCGCAACGGCGCGTGGTGCGAGGTCGAGTGGGATGAAGCGCTGCGCGCTGCCAGCGATGCGCTGCGCGCAGTGCCGACGGGCGATCTCGGCGTGCTCGTGCACGGCGCGACCTCGACCGAGGAAGGCGCGCTGCTGCGCCGCCTCGCCCACGGTCTCGGCAGCCAGCATCTCGACCACCGCCTGCGATCGCTTGATCTTTCCGATCGCGCCGCGGCGACCGCGTTCGAGCTGCCGTTCGCCGAAATCGAGAAGGCCGACGTCATCGTCCTCGTCGGTTGCGATCCGCGCAGCGAACTGCCGCTGCTCGGCGCACGCCTGCGCAAGGCGTCGAAGCGGGGCGCGCACATCCATGCGCTCAACACGCTCGCGCTCGATCCGATCTTCACGCTGGCCAGCGAGCGCGTGCTCGCACCGGCCGCCCTCGTCGATGTGCTGCTGGGCCTGGCCAAGGCCGCCAACGATGCCGGTCACCTGCCGGAATCCTCGGCGCTGGCCCAGGCGATCGCCGGACTGTCCGCCGATGCCGCCGCGCAGGAATTGGTCAGGACGCTTGCCGATGCCGCTTCGGCCGTCATCGTCCTCGGCGAATCGGTGACGACGCATGCCGAAGCGGCCTGGCTGCGTGCCGCGGCGCGTTTCGTTGCCAAGGCCACGGGCAGCGCCTGCAACGAGATTCCGCTCGGCGCCAATGCGCTCGGCCTCGGCCGTGCCGGCGTGCTGCCGCAGGGCAATGGTCTCGATGCGCGCGCCCAGGTCGCCACGCCGCGCCAGGGCTACCTGCTGTACGGCATCGAGTCGCCGCTGGATTTCGCCGATGGCGCGGCGGCCTGGAAGGCCTTTGCCGCCGCTGGCCAGGTCGTCGCCTTCTCCGCGTACGCGAGTGCGTCGCTCAAGGATGTCGCCGATGTGATCCTGCCGATCGGCCTTCTCCCTGAGATCGATGCCAGCCTCACCAACGTCGATGGCGTCGTCCAGCGCGTCGCCGCAGGCGCGAAGCCGCCCGGCGATGCGCGCCCAGGCTGGAAGGTGCTGCGCGCGCTTGGTGCCGCGCTGGCACTTGAGGGCTTCGAGTTCACCACCCTCGACGAAGTGCGTGCCGGCCTCGCCGACATCGTTTCGCCCGCGCCCGCCGCGCCGGCCGCGCGCGCGACGACGCCGGTGCAGGGCCTTGTGCGCATCGCGACCACGGCGATCTACCGCGTCGATGCGGTCGTGCGCCGCGCCACGGCGCTCAATACGCATCCGCTCACGCGCCGCGCCTGCGTCACCCTGCATCCCGAGGACGCGCTCGGCCTCGGCCTCGGTGCCGGTACCACTGCGCGTGTCAACGGCGTAGTGCTGCCGGTCGAGCTCAGCCATGCCGTGCCGCGTGGCGCTGCCTGGGTCGAATCGGGATATCCGCAAACCGCCCTGCTGCCGCCGAACGGCGCGGGCCTGACGATCGCGAGGGCCTGAGCATGCTCGATATGTTGCGCGACACCTTGCTCGCCTACGGCAACACCGGCCTGGTTGTCTGGGTGGTGCTGAAGATCCTTGCGATCGCGGTGCCGCTGATCATCGCCGTGGCCATGTTCGTCTACTGGGAACGCAAGGTCATCGGCTGGATGCACGTGCGCATGGGGCCGAACCAGATCGGCCCGCTCGGCCTGCTGCAGGCCTTTGCCGACGTGTTCAAGCTGCTGTTCAAGGAAGTCCTGCATCCACAGGCGTCAAACCGCTTCCTGTTCTTCCTCGCCCCGCTGGTCGCCCTCGTGCCGGCATTCGCGGCGTGGGCGGTGATCCCGTTCGATGCCGGAGTGGCGCTGTCGAAGATCAACGTCGGCCTGTTGTTCCTGCTGGCCATGACCTCGGCTGGCGTGTACGGCATCATCATCGCCGGCTGGGCCTCGAACTCGCGCTACGCGATGCTCGGCGCGATGCGCGCAGCGGCGCAGACAGTCTCCTACGAGATTGCCATGGGCTTTGCGCTGGTCAGCGTGGTCATCCTCAGCGGCAGCCTCGACCTCTCGGTCATCGTCGAGGGCCAGCGCGGCAGCAAGGGTCTGTTCGACTGGTACTGGCTGCCGTTGCTGCCGATGTTCGTCATCTATTTCGTGTCGGGCGTTGCGGAGACCAACCGCGCCCCGTTCGACGTCGCCGAGGGCGAATCCGAGATCGTCGCCGGTTTCCACGTCGAGTACTCCGGCTCGGCCTTCGCGATCTTCTTCCTGGCCGAATACGCGAACATGATCCTGATCGCGTTCCTCGCCTCGGTGCTGTTCATGGGCGGCTGGCTGAGCCCGATCCAGGGCTGGGTCAGCGCCGACGTACCGTGGATCGACTGGCTCTGGAAGGGCGGCTGGCAGTGGACCTTCATCAAGGCCTTCCTGTTCGCGTTCATCTACCTGTGGTTTCGCGCCACGTTCCCGCGCTACCGCTACGACCAGATCATGCGCCTGGGTTGGAAGGTGTTCATTCCGATCACTTTGGCCTGGGTCGTTGTCGCGGCGCTGATGAAGCACTTCGGCATCGTAACCATCGGTGCATGAGCGAGCCAGGACCCGGATCCGAGCCATGAACAGAGTTGTCCACTACTTCAAGAGTCTGCTGCTGCTCGAGCTTCTTGCCGGCATGTGGCTGACCCTGCGCTACATGTTCAAGCCGAAGTACACGATGCGCTACCCCGAAGAGCGCATCCCGAAGTCGAATCGCTTCCGCGGCCTGCACGCGCTGCGGCGCTATCCGAACGGCGAGGAGCGCTGCATCGCCTGCAAGCTGTGTGAGGCGGTGTGCCCGGCACTGGCGATCACGATCGACTCGGCACCACGCGAAGATGGCACACGCCGCACGACGCGCTACGAAATCGACCTGTTCAAGTGCATCTTCTGCGGGTTTTGCGAGGAGAGCTGTCCCGTCGACTCGATCGTCGAGACAGGCATCCATGAATACCATTTCGAGCTGCGTGGCGAGAACGTCGTGACCAAGCCACAGCTGCTCGCCATTGGCGATCGCTACGAGCGCGAGATCGCCGCTGCGCGCGCGCAGGATGCGGCATTCCGCTGAGCAACGGGGAGATACACGGTGACGTTCCAGCTCGTCTGCTTCTACTTCTTCGCCATCGTGGCCGCCATGGCCGCGCTCGGCGTGATCAGCGTGAAGAATCCAGTCGTCGCGGCGCTCTGCCTCGTGCTGACCTTTTTCTCGATGGCCTGCGTGTGGTTGCTGGCCGAGGCCGAGTTCCTCGCCATTGCCCTTGTCCTCGTCTATGTAGGCGCGGTCATGGTGCTGTTCCTGTTCGTGGTGATGATGCTCGACGTCGACATCGCACCCCTGCGCGAAGGTTTCGTGAAGTTCCTGCCGGGCGGCATCGTCATCGCCGCGGTCATGCTGGTAGAGATGCTCGCTCTGATTGGCCTCAAGGCCCTTGCCGTGCCGCCCGCGCCGAACCCGGCTGGTGAATCGAACATCGCCTGGCTGGCCAATGCGCTGTTCCGCGACTTCCTGCTGCCGTTCGAGATCGCCGCACTGATCCTGACTGTCGGCCTGATCGCCGCCGTGCCGCTGACCCTGCGTCGTCGCGCAGGAGTGCGCAGCCAGAACCCGGGCCGCCAGGTCATGGTCGATCCCGCGGACCGCCTGCGCATGGTCAAGATGGACGCGGAAACGAAGGGAGGCACCGCCCCATGATGACGCTCGCCCATCTTCTCGCAATCGGCGCGGTGCTGTTCTGTATCGCCGTGGCCGGCATCTTCATCAACCGCAAGAACGTGATCGTCCTGCTCATGTGCCTGGAGCTCATGTTGCTGGCGGTCAACACGAACTTCGTCGCCTTCTCGCGCCACCTCGGCGATCCGGCCGGCCAGGTGTTCGTGTTCTTCATCCTGACCGTCGCCGCCGCCGAAGCGGCGATCGGCCTCGCGATCCTCGTCGTGCTGTTCCGCAACCGCGCGACGATCGACGTGACCGACATCGACAGGCTCAAGGGGTGAGTCGGGCTTTCGAGCGATGCCATCGGGCATCGCGAGCCGACAAACGGTTCGACACGGATGTCGAGACCGGAACCACGCACCATGGACGGTTACTTGAATGAAGGGTAGTTTGTGATCAGCAAGACCATACTACTGATGATCATCCTCGCCCCGCTGGCCGGTGCCGTGCTGGCCGGCCTGTTCGGCCGCCAGATCGGCCGGGTCGGCGCGCATACGGTCACCATCGCCGGCGTCGCCCTGAGCTGCGTCCTGTCGATCCACGTACTCTACAGCCTCGTCTGGGGCGGCGCGCCGACCTACAACGAGAACATCTACACCTGGTTCGCTGTCGGCAAGTACTCGGCCCACGTTGGCTTCCTCGTCGACCGCCTGACCGCGATGATGATGGTCGTCGTCACCTTCGTGTCGCTGATGGTCCACGTCTACACGATCGGATACATGGCCGAGGATGATGGCTACCAGCGCTTCTTCAGCTACATCGCGCTGTTCACGTTCTCGATGCTCATGCTGGTGATGAGCAACAACTTCCTGCAGCTGTTCTTCGGCTGGGAGGCAGTCGGTCTTGTTTCGTACCTGCTGATCGGCTTCTGGTACAGGCGGCCGACGGCGATCTTCGCCAACATGAAGGCTTTCCTGGTCAACCGCGTCGGCGACTTCGGCTTCCTGCTCGGCATCGCTGGCGTGCTGTTGTGGTTCGGGTCGCTCGATTACGCCAGCGTGTTCGCCGTCGCCCAGGATCCGACTGCCGACATGGGGGCGCGCACGGTCGAGCTGCTGGCCGGCCATCCGTGGCACGTGGCCACGATCGTCTGCATCTGCCTGTTCGTTGGCGCGATGGGTAAGTCCGCGCAGGTGCCGCTGCACGTCTGGCTGCCGGACTCGATGGAAGGCCCGACGCCGATCTCGGCGCTGATCCACGCGGCGACGATGGTCACGGCCGGCATCTTCATGGTCGCGCGCATGTCGCCGCTGTTTGAACTGAGCGACACAGCACTGAGCTTCGTGCTCGTGATCGGCGCGACCACGGCACTGTTCACCGGTCTGATCGGCATCGTGCAGAACGACATCAAGCGCGTGGTTGCGTATTCGACCCTGTCTCAGCTCGGCTACATGACCGTCGCGCTCGGCGTGTCGGCCTACTCGGCGGCCGTGTTCCATCTGATGACGCACGCCTTCTTCAAGGCGCTGCTGTTCCTCGGCGCCGGCTCGGTCATCATTGCCATGCACCACGAGCAGGACATGCGCCATATGGGTGGGCTGCGCAAGTACATGCCGGTCACCTGGATCACGATGTGGATCGGTTCGCTGGCGTTGGCCGGTACGCCGTTCTTTTCCGGTTTCTTCTCCAAGGACGCGATCATCGAGGCCGTGCACGAATCGCAGCGCGTCGGCGCCGGCTATGCGTACTTCTGCGTCATGGTGGGTGTGTTCGTGACTGCGCTGTACAGCTTCCGTCTGCTCTACATGACCTTCCACGGCAAGGAGCGTTTCGTCGTCGACAAGCATCACGGTCACGGCCACGAAGACCACCATGGGCACCATGCGCCAGGGCATCTCGCGCACGCGCCCCACGAGTCACCTTGGGTGGTTACCCTGCCGCTGATCCTGCTCGCGATCCCATCGATCGCGATCGGCTGGTTCACGATCGGACCGATGCTGTTCGGCGAGTACTTCGGCAACGCGATCCTCGTGCGCGACGCGAACGATGTCGTCGGTGAACTCGGCAAGCACTGGCATGGCCCGCTCGGCTTTGTCCTGCACGGCATCATGCAGCCGCCGTTCTGGATTGCCCTGGCCGGTTTCGCCACGGCGACCTGGATCTGGCTGTTCAAGCCCGGCATCGCCGACGCGGCCGAGCGTGCGCTTAAACCGCTGCACTCGCTGCTGATGAACAAGTACCACATCGACGACCTCTACCAGGCCGTATTCGCACGCGGTGGCATCGCCCTCGGCCGCGGTCTCTGGCGTGCCGGCGACGCCGGCGTGATCGACGGCGCGGTCGTCAACGGTTCGGCTGGCCTGGTCGCGCGCGTCTCCGCGAGCGTGCGCCGCCTGCAATCCGGTTACCTCTACCACTACGCGTTCGCGATGATTCTCGGCCTCATCCTGCTGCTGGCGGGACTGTGGTGGATCACTCGCGTTGCAGCCTGATCGACGGGGAACGACGACCACCATGCCTGACTGGCCCATTCTCAGCGTCCTCATCTGGCTGCCCATCGCCGGCGCCGTCGCCGTGCTCGCCTGCGGCCGCCGTGCCGATGCCGCGCGCTGGCTGACCGTCGCCGTCGCCCTGGCGACCTTCGCGATCAGCATTCCGCTGTGGCTGCACTACGACGCCGCGCGCGGCGGCATGCAGTTCGTCGAATCACATTCCTGGATCCAGGCGCTCAACGTGTTCTACGCGCTCGGCGTCGACGGCATCTCCGTCGCCCTGATCGTGCTGACCACGTTCACCAGCGTGCTCGTGGTCATCGGTGCCTGGGGTTCGGTCGACACGCGCGTGTCGCAGTACATGGCGATGATGCTCGCTCTCGAAGGCATGCTGGTGGGCGTGTTCGCGGCAACCGACGCGCTGTTGTTCTACGTGTTCTTCGAGGCGATGCTGATCCCGATGTTCATCCTGATTGGCATCTGGGGCGGGCCGCGCCGCGTCTACGCGACGCTGAAGTTCTTCATCTACACCTTCCTCGGCTCGATCTTCATGCTGATCGCGCTGATTTACCTGCACATGAAGACCGGGGAGTTCTCGCTGGCCGCGTTCGCCCAGGCCACGCTCGGCTCTCGTGAACAGTTCTGGCTGTTCTTCGCCTTCCTGATTGCCTTCGCGATCAAGGTGCCGATGTGGCCGGTACACACCTGGTTGCCGGATGCACACGTCGAGGCGCCGACCGGCGGCTCGGTCGTGCTGGCAGCGATCATGCTGAAAGTCGGCGGCTACGGATTCATCCGCTTCTCGCTGCCGATCACGCCGGATGCCTCGCAGGAGTACGCCTGGGTGGTCATCGCGATGTCGCTGGTCGCGGTTGTCTACATCGGCTACGTCGCCCTCGTGCAGGACGACATGAAGAAGTTGATTGCCTATTCGTCGATCGCGCACATGGCCTTCGTCACCCTGGGCATCTTCATTGCGCTGGCCCTGGTGCGCATCCACGAAAATTCCGATGCCGCCCGCCTCGGCATGCAGGGTGCGATGGTGCAGATGATCTCGCACGGTTTCGTTTCGGGCGCGATGTTCTCCTGCATCGGCGTGCTCTACGATCGCCTGCATTCGCGCATGATCAAGGATTACGGTGGGGTGGTGAACGCGATGCCGTGGTTCGCGGCCTTCTTCGTGCTGTTCGCGATGGCCAACTGTGGTCTGCCCGGCACCAGCGGTTTCGTTGGCGAGTTCATGGTCATCCTCGCGGCGTTCCAGGACAACGTCTGGGTCGCGGCGGTCGCCGCCTTCACCCTGATCATTGGCGCGGCCTACACGCTGTGGCTGGTCAAGCGCGTGATCTTCGGCGAAATCACCAACCCAAAGGTAGCCAAGCTCGACGACGTGAACATGCGCGAATGGATCGTGCTCGGTTCGTTCGCTGCCGCCGTGCTGTTCTTCGGCATCTACCCGAAGCCGCTGACCGACCTCATGGAGACTTCGGTACAGCAACTCGTTTCAGCCCTGCTGCTCGCGAAGGCCTGAGTATCCGACGATGATCGAATTCGACCCGAACGACCTGCTCGCGATCCTGCCGGAACTCGTCCTGCTTGGCGCGACCTGCGCGATCTTGCTCGTCGACCTGTTCCTTAAGCCGGCACAGCGTGGCATCACCCATACGCTGGCGCTGCTGGCGCTGGCTGCGACGTCGGTATTCGTCTGGAAGGGTGCGCTGCCAACGGGCAAGGGCATCGCTGTGTTCAATGGCATGTTCCTGCATGACGGCATCGGCGTCATACTCAAGCAATTCATCCTGCTGACGAGTGCTCTTGCCTTCATCTATGGCCGCCACTACATGCGCGAGCGACGCCTGCTGGTGGGAGAGTTCTACCTACTGATTCTGTTCGCCACGCTCGGCATGCTGCTGCTGGTGTCGGCCGGAAGCCTGATCACCGCCTATCTCGGCCTCGAATTGCTGGCGCTGTCGTCGTATGCGCTGGTCGCGTTGAATCGCGATTCGGCAGTGTCGGCCGAGGCGGCGATCAAGTACTTCGTGCTCGGCGCGCTGGCTTCCGGACTGCTGCTGTACGGCATGTCGATGCTGTACGGCGCGACCGGAACGCTCGACCTTGCGCGCATCCACGCCTCGATCGGCCAGGTGGAACATGCCAACCTGCTGGCGTTCGGCCTCGTCTTCGTCGTCGTCGGTATCGCCTTCAAGCTCGGTGCGGCGCCTTTTCACATGTGGCTGCCAGACGTCTACCACGGCGCGCCGACCGCGGTGACGATTTTCATCGGCTCGGCTCCCAAGCTCGCCGCGTTTGGCCTCGCCTACCGCCTGCTCGAAGGAGGCCTGGGTGGCCTGGGTGGGAACTGGTCGCTGATGCTGGCGATGCTCGCGGTTGCCTCGCTTGCGGTCGGCAACCTGTTTGCGATCGCGCAGACCAATCTCAAGCGCATGCTCGCCTACTCGACGGTCTCGCACGTCGGATTCCTGCTGCTCGGCTTCGTCGGCGCGACGCCGGACGGCTACGCGGCGGCGATGTTCTACGCGATCAGCTACGTGCTGACCGCGGTGGTCGCCTTCGGCATGATCGCGGTGCTCGCACGCGCCGGCTTCGAGGCCGAGGAGATCGATGATTTCAAGGGCCTCAACCAGCGTAGCCCGTGGTACGCCGGCATCATGGCGATCGCGATGTTCTCGCTGGCCGGCGTGCCGCCGCTGTTCGGCTTCTTCGCCAAGCTGCTCGTGCTGAAGGCGGCGATCGACGCCGGCTTCCTGTGGCTGGCCATCGTCGCCATCGTGTTCGCGATCATCGGCCTCTACTATTACCTGCGTGTGGTCAAGGTCATGTACTTCGATACGCCGGCCGACGAGGCGACATTGCCGCTGCCGGCCGACCTGCCGCTGCGCTGGGTGATCTCGCTGAACGGCCTCGCCCTGGTCGCGCTAGGCTTCCTGTGGGGACCGCTGTTCGACTGGTGCAACCGCGCCTTCGGCGTCTCCTGAGCCCTTGGCGAGCCTCGCCGGCGCGGATCGAGCGAACGTGACTCGAACCGCGCATCCGCATACCGCGCCTTCTCCTCCCCCCTGCAGCAGGTGTCCGTGGGCGGTGGCGCCTGCAAATGTGTTGCGCAGATGCAGCATTCCGACTACCATAGCCGGCTCTGATGCGGGGTGGAGCAGTCTGGCAGCTCGTCGGGCTCATAACCCGAAGGTCGCAGGTTCAAATCCTGCCCCCGCTACCAGTACTTCGGTGAAGGGCCGCCTCGGCGGCCCTTCTGCCGGGGGCGCAGGATGCGCAGGTTGCCGATGTTGGGAAGCAGACAACGGCGGACTACGGAATGGGCCTTGCGCCCATTTTTTTTTGGTTTTCTTCGACACGGACGGCATGGCGACGAACGAACAGCTTGGCGACATGCTCGCACGGCTCGTGACCGACCTCGGTCTCGAGTACGTGGGCATCGAGTTCAGCCCGAACCGGGGCAGCAGCCTGCTGCGCGTCTATATCGACGCGCCGGGGCGCCCGGTGACGATCGAGGATTGCGAGCGCACGAGCCGCGAGATTTCCGCGCTGCTCGACGTCAACGACCCGATCGAAGGGCGCTACACGCTCGAGGTGTCGTCGCCGGGCCTGGACCGGCCGCTGTTCACGCCGGCGCAGTTCGCGCGCTTCATTGGCAGCGAGGTGCGCGTGAACACGGCGCTGCCGATCGAAGGTCGGCGGCGCTTTCACGGCGTGTTGCGTACCGTCGACGATGCGACGGTCGTGATCGAGCAGGATGGGCGTGAGGTGGCGATCGCGCATACGAACATCGCCAAGGCGCGCCTGGTGCCCGACTACGAGGCCATGGGCCTGGTCGCGGCGAAGCGCAGGAATGAGGACAGCGGACCGCGCAAGCGCGGTCCGAAACACGGGTGAGGCCGCCGGAGCGGTCGCGCAGGAGCCGAGAGTCATGAGCAAAGAGCTGTTGCTGGTCGTGGATGCCGTCGCCAATGAGAAGGGCGTGCCGAGGGACGTGATCTTCGAGGCGATGGAGGCCGCGCTGGCGTCCGCCGCCAAGAAGCGCTATCCGAACGAGGACGTCGCCACGCGCGTGTCGATCGACACCCATTCCGGCGAGTACGAAACCTTCCGCCGCTGGGAGGTCGTCGCCGACGATGTCGTCATGGAATCGCCGGATCGGCAGATCCGCCTGATGGATGCAGTTGACGAGAAGGAGGGCGTCGAGGTCGGCGACTTCATCGAGGAGCAGATCGAGAATCCCGAGTTCGGGCGCATCGCTGCGCAGGCGGCCAAGCAGGTCATCGTGCAGCGCGTGCGCGAGGCCGAGCGCGCCCAGGTCGTCGACGCCTACCGCGACCGCGTCGGCGAACTGATCACCGGCATCGTCAAGCGTGTCGAGCGCGGCAACATCTACATCGACCTCGGTGGCAACGCCGAGGCCTTCATCCCGCGCGACAAGGCAATCCCGCGCGAGGCCGTGCGCGCCGGCGACCGCCTGCGCGGATATCTTCACGAGGTGCGTTCGGAAGCGCGCGGCCCGCAGCTGTTCATCTCGCGCACTGCCCCGGAATTCATGATCGAGCTGTTCAAACTCGAAGTGCCCGAGGTCGGTCAGGGCCTGGTCGAGATCAAGGCTTGTGCACGCGATCCTGGCGACCGCGCCAAGATCGCCGTGCTCGCGCATGACCACCGCACCGACCCGATCGGCGCCTGCATCGGCATGCGCGGCTCGCGTGTGCAGGCGGTGTCGAACGAACTGAACGGCGAACGCATCGACATCGTGCTGTGGAACGAGAATCCCGCGCAGTTCGTCATCAACGCGATGGCGCCGGCCGAAGTGCAGTCGATCATCGTCGACGAGGAAAAGCACTCGATGGACATCGCCGTCGCCGAGGACAAGCTGTCGCAGGCGATTGGCCGCGGTGGGCAGAACGTGCGTCTCGCCAGCAAGCTGAGTGGCTGGCAGCTCAACGTCATGACCGCCGACCAGGTGCGCCAGAAGAGCGAGGCCGAACAGGAAGCCGCGCGCCAGCTGTTCATCGCCAAGCTCGAGGTGGACGAGGAGATCGCGCAAATCCTGGTGCAGGAAGGCTTCTCGACGATCGAGGAGATCGCCTACGTGCCGACAGCCGAGTTGCTTGCAATCGACGGTTTCGACGAGGACATCGTCGAGGAGCTGCGCGCACGAGCGCGCGATGCACTGCTCACCGACGCGTTGGCGGTCGAAGAGGAAATCGAGGAACACAGGCCGGCCGACGATCTTTTGGCGGTGGACACCATGGAAGAGGCGCTCGCCTACGAACTCGCCCGCAACGGCGTCGTGACGCGCGAGAACCTCGCCGACCTTGCCACCGACGAACTGGTCGAACTGGCCATCGATGGCATCGACGAGGAACGTGCGCGCGAGCTCATCATGGCGGCGCGTGCCGCGTGATGGAGGCTTGAGCGGGTAGGGCGGTCGATGGTGGCAAGGGCAACGCGCGGCGGGTCAGGAGTACAGCAAGAATGTCGGACGTAACGATCAAGCAACTGGCCACCGTGCTCGGCACGCCGGTCGACAAGCTGCTCGCGCAGCTTGCCGAGGCCGGAATGAAGTTCTCGGATCCGGAACAATCGATCAGCAGCACCGAGAAGGTGAAGCTGCTCGGCTTTCTGCGCCGCAACCACGGCAAGCAGGAAGCCTCCAGCGACGACGCTGCGCCGCGTCAGGTCACGCTCAAGCGTCGCACGGTCAGTGAGCTGACGGTCAACCCCGGTCAGCGAGGTGCAGCAACCAAGACGGTCAACGTCGAAGTGCGCCAGAAGCGCACCTACGTCAAGCGCAGTGCGGTCGACGACCAGGTGCTCGATCCCGAACGCGAGGACGCTTTGCGCAAGCTGCAGGAATCGCAGCAGAAGCGCGAGGCGGAAGACCAGGCGCGTGCCGAGGCGGAGCGCCGCCGCCAGGAAGAAGAGGCGAAGCAGCGTGCCGCCGAAGAGGCACGCCAGCAGGCTGCCGAGCAGGCGCGCGCCGAGGCCGAGCAGGCTACGGAGTCACGCAAGCAGCCGGTGGTGGAGCGCCCGCCGGTGCGCGATGCGGCACCACCACCGCCGCCGAGCGGCACCCATGGCCGGCGCGAGGACCGCTCCGGCGATGCCGGCAGCCGTCACAAGCCCCGTCACGGCGGCCATCGCGGCCGCGGCGACGATGACTCCCCTTCGCCGGGCCGGTATTTCGGCAACGAACTGCATCTCTCACAAGAAGGCAGTGCGCGCCGCACCGGTCGCAAGAAGCCACGCGCCCGTCCCGGTGAAAGCGCGCGTGGCGCGACCGGCACGCACGGCTTCTCGCGTCCGACCGCGCCAGTCGTGCGTGAAGTCTCGATCGGAGATTCGATCAGCGTCGCCGACCTCGCCCAGAAGATGGCGGTGAAGGGTGCCGAGGTCGTCAAGGCGCTGTTCAAGATGGGGGTCATGACGACGATCAACCAGGTCATCGACCACGACACTGCGGTGCTCGTTGTCGAAGAAATGGGCCACACTGCCGTGCGTGCCAGCGACAATGACGCCGAGATCGACCTCATCGCCCACAGCGAGACGGGCGGCGTGCGCGAGCCGCGTCCGCCGGTCGTCACCATCATGGGGCACGTCGACCACGGCAAGACCTCGCTTCTCGACTACATTCGTCGCACGCGCGTCGCTTCTGGCGAAGCCGGCGGCATCACCCAGCACATCGGTGCGTACCACGTGGATACACCGAAGGGTGTCATCACCTTTCTCGACACGCCGGGCCATGCAGCATTCACCTCGATGCGCCAGCGTGGTGCGAAGTCGACCGATATCGTCATCCTTGTCGTCGCCGCCGACGACGGCGTGATGCCGCAGACCATCGAGGCGATCCAGCATGCGCGCGCAGCCAAGGTGCCGCTGATCGTCGCCATGAACAAGATGGACAAGTCCGACGCCAATCCGGACAACGTCAAGCAAGGGCTCGGCCAGCACGAGGTCATTCCCGAGGATTGGGGTGGCGACACGCAGTTCGTGCCGGTGTCGGCCAAGACCGGCATGGGCATCGATGCGTTGCTCGAGGCGATCTCGCTGCAGGCCGAAGTCATGGAGCTGACGGCCGTGCGCGACGGTCGTGCCTCCGGCGCGGTCATCGAATCGAGCCTCGATCGAGGACGCGGCCCGGTCGCCACCGTGCTTGTCCAGCAGGGCACGTTGAAGAAGGGCGACTTCCTTGTTTGTGGCGTCGAGTATGGCCGCGTGCGCGCGCTGTTCGACGAAACCGGAAAACAGGTCGACGAAGCCGGTCCGTCGATCCCGGTGCAGGTGCTTGGCCTGTCGGGTGTGCCCGAGGCCGGCGATGACTTCGTCGTCGTCGCCGATGAGCGCCTGGCCAAGGACGTGGCCCAGCAGCGTGACGCCAAGCGTCGCGAGCAACGCCTCGTGCAGGCCGCAGGCAACCGCATGGAAGACATCATGGCCCAGATGGGCCAGGGCGAAGGTCAGCAGTCGCTGAACCTTGTGGTCAAGGCCGACGTGCAGGGCTCTGTCGAGGCGCTGCGCCAGTCGTTGACTGCGCTCGGCAATGATCTCGTCAAGATCAACGTCATCTCCTCGGGTGTTGGCGGCATCACCGAGTCCGACGCGATGCGTGCGGTGTCGTCGAAAGCCACGATCATTGGCTTCAACGTGCGCGCCGACGCATCCGCGCGCCGCATCATCGAGGCCAATGGTGTCGATCTGCGCTACTTCTCGATCATCTACGATGTGATCGACCAGGTGAAGCAGGTCGCCACGGGTTTGCTCGGAGTGGAGGTGCGCGAGGAGATCATCGGTATTGCCGAAGTGCGCGAGGTGTTCCGTTCGTCGAAGTTCGGTGCCGTCGCCGGCTGCATGGTTGTCGAAGGCGTGGTCCGCCGCAACAAGCCGATCCGCGTGCTGCGCGACAACACGGTGATCTTCGAAGGCGAGCTCGAATCGCTGCGCCGCTTCAAGGAGCTCGTCGACGAGGTGCGCAACGGTACCGAATGCGGCATCGCCGTCAAGCAGTACAACGACGTCAAACCCGGCGACCAGATCGAGTGCTTCGAGCGCATCGAGGTGGCTCGGACGCTCTGAAGGCGGGAATTCGGCAATGGGGAATCGGTGAGCAGCCGATTCCACGCTCGGTCCTGCTTTTCTGAATCATCGCTTCTGCCATCCCTGTTCCCGACACTCTATTCCCGGCCCCATGCCCGACTTCACCCGCTCCGATCGCATCGCCGTGCAACTGCGCAAGGAAGTCGCGGTGCTCGTGCATCGCGCCGTGCGCGACCATGCGTTGCCGTCGGCGAGTGTGTCCGACGTCGAGGTCACCAGGGATCTCGACATGGCCCGCATCTACGTGACGACGCTGTTGTCCGACGAGTCGAAGTTGGCCGTGGATGCGCTCAACGAGCTGGCCGTCGAGTTCCGCCGCGAGCTCTCGCGCACGCTGAAGATGCGGCGCGTGCCGGAGCTGCGCTTCCACTACGACGATTCCGTTGACCGTGGCGAACGCATCGAGACGTTGTTGCGCGGAGAGCGGGGAATGGAGACCGGGAAATAGGGAATGGTGAAAGCGGCAAAGAGCATGGCTTTTTCCGATTCCCCGACCCCCACCCCCCATTCCCGGCCTTTGGGCGGCATCCTCCTGCTCGACAAGCCCGGCGGGATCAGTTCAAACGCCGCCCTGCAGCGCGCGCGGCGGCTGTTTCGGGCCGACAAGGCTGGTCATACGGGGAGTCTCGACCCACTCGCCACCGGGCTCCTGCCGCTGTGCTTCGGCGAGGCGACCAAGATCGCCGGTCTGCTGCTCGGTTCGCGCAAGGCCTACGAGACCGAGTGCCTGCTCGGTGTCACCACCGAAACCGATGACGCCGAGGGTGCCGTCCTCGAACGACGCACGGTACCGGCCTTCGATGACGCTACCCTTGAACGTGCGCTGGCCACGTTCCGCGGCCGCATCGCCCAGGTGCCGCCGGTCTACTCTGCACTCAAGCGTGACGGCGAGCCGCTGTACCGGCGTGCCCGACGTGGCGAGCGCGTCGAGATTGCGCCACGCGAGGTCGAGGTCTTCCGCTTCGAGTGTCTTGCACGCGATGGCGAGCGTCTGCGCCTTGCCGTCGAGTGCGGCTCCGGCACCTATGTGCGCAGCCTCGTGCGCGATCTGGGCGAGCGCCTCGGCTGCGGCGCGCATGTGACCGCGCTGCGCCGCCTGTGGGTCGAGCCGTTCCGCGACCCGCGCATGTACACCTTCGATGAACTCGAGGCGATCGCGAAGGATGGCGGCGAGGCCGCGCTCGATGGGTTGCTGTTGCCGCTCGAGGCCGGGCTCGCCGGGCTGCCGCGCCTCGACCTCGATGCTGGCGAGGCGATGCGCCTGGCCCAGGGGCAGATGCTGAGCGGTTACGCCCTGCCCGGGGGGCGTGGCTTGGCTTGCGGCCCGGACGGACAGGCCGTTGCCTTGGTCGGGATGGATGCAGCGGGCCGCGTGCGCAGCCTGCGCGGTTTCGCTCGGCGCTGAACGACAGCAGCTGCACCGTTCACGCGGAATGCTTGCTGAATCAGTGAGTTGCGCGCGCCGCCCGGGGGCGGGCGCGAATGCCGTCCAAGGCCGGGGAACTTGTTGCGGCGCGGCTTTGCCGGCTAAAATGGCGAGCTTTCATCCCCCCGAACCTCCACGCGGGGTTTGGAAACCGTCACCGGGTGGTGGCCGTTCCCAAGCCTCGCCTTGCTCCAACAAGGTTGATTTCCATGTCGCTCAACGCAGAACAGACCAGCAAGATCATCGCGGACTACGGCCGCGTCGCCAATGACACGGGTTCGCCGGAAGTGCAGGTCGCCCTGCTGTCCGCGCGCATCGAGCACCTCTCGACGCACTTCGCCCACCACGACAAGGACCATCACTCGCGTCGTGGCCTGCTCAAGATGGTCAACCAGCGCCGCCGCCTGCTGAACTACCTCAAGAGCAAGGACGGCGACCGCTACAAGTCGCTGATCGAACGCCTCGGCCTGCGCAGGTAAGTGCGTGCGTCCGTCCATGAGCGCGGCAGGATCTGCCGGCTCATGGGCGCATGCACTCCGCACGACGTGAAACTCCAGAGCGGCCATTCATGGCCGCGCTTTTCAAGTGAAGCACGAGCGGGCTCCGTGGGGAGTGCGCCTTTCCAGACAGGACAATCAACGTGGCGAAAGTAACCAAGTCTTTCCAGTACGGCAAACATCAGGTCACGCTGGAAACGGGCGAAATCGCCCGCCAGGCCAGTGGCGCGGTCATCGTCCGCATGGACGACACCGTCGTGCTGGTCACCGCAGTCGGCGCGAAGTCGGCGCGCGAGGGGCAGGATTTCTTCCCGCTCACCGTCGACTATCAGGAGAAGTTCTACGCCGGTGGGCGCATCCCCGGGGGCTTCTTCAAGCGTGAGGGTCGCCAGACCGAGAAGGAGACGCTGACCTCGCGCCTGATCGACCGTCCGATTCGCCCGCTGTTCCCGGAAGACTTCAAGAACGAAGTCCAGATCATCGCCACGGTGATGTCGCTGAACCCGGAGATCGACGGTGACGTGCTGTCGATGATTGGCGCATCCGCCGCGCTCGCCCTGTCCGGGCTGCCGTTCGCCGGCCCGATCGGCGCGGCCAAGGTCGGCTATGCGAACGGGCAGTACATCCTCAACCCGACTGCGACCGAACTGAAGACCTCCGAGCTCGAGCTCGTCGTCGCCGGTACCAGCAACGCTGTGCTGATGGTCGAGTCGGAGGCCAAGCTGCTCAGTGAGGAGGTCATGCTTGGTGCGGTCATGTTTGGCCATCAGCAGATGCAGACCGTCATCCGTGCGATCAACGAGCTGGCCACCGAGGTCGGTGTGAAGCCGTGGGCGTGGCAGGCGCCGGCGAAGAACGATGCCCTCATTTCCGCGGTTTCTGGCCTTGTCGGCGACCAGCTTGCCAAGGCGTATGCGGTGCGCGACAAACTCGAGCGCCGTGATGCCATCTCCGCGCTGAAGAAGAGCGTCATCGAGGATCTCAAGCCGCAGGCCGAAGCCAACGGCTGGGCCGTCGGCGACATCGCCAAGGAATTCGGTGACCTCGAATACAACACCCTGCGCCGCTCGGTCCTTTCGACCAAGACGCGCATCGATGGCCGTGACCTCACCACGGTACGTCCGATCACTATCCGCACCGGCGTGCTGCCGCGCGTGCACGGCTCGGCGCTGTTCACCCGCGGCGAGACCCAGGCGATCGTCACGGTCACGCTCGGCACCGGGCGCGACGCGCAGGTCATCGACGCGGTCGAGGGCGAGTGGAAGGACACCTTCCTGTTCCACTACAACTTCCCGCCGTACTCGGTCGGCGAGGCCGGTCGCATGATGGGCCCGAAGCGCCGCGAGATCGGTCATGGCCGCCTCGCCAAGCGCGGCGTGCTCGCGGTCAAGCCGAGCATCGAGGAATTCCCGTACGTGCTGCGCGTGGTCTCGGAAATCACCGAGTCGAACGGCTCGTCGTCGATGGCCTCGGTGTGCGGTTCCTCGCTGGCCATGATGGATGCCGGCGTGCCGCTCAAGGCGCCGGTTGCCGGCATCGCCATGGGTCTGGTCAAGGAAGGCAACGATTTCGTCGTGCTCTCCGACATCCTCGGTGACGAGGACCACCTCGGCGACATGGACTTCAAGGTCGCAGGCACCGCCGACGGCATCAGCGCCTTGCAGATGGACATCAAGATCGACGGCATCACCGAGGAGATCATGAAGGTCGCGCTGGCCCAAGCCAAAGAGGGCCGCCTGCATATCCTCGGCGAGATGAACAAGGCGATCAGCGCCGCGCGCACCGAGATGAGCGAATACGCGCCGCGCCTGCTGACCATGCACATCCACCCGGACAAGATCCGCGAAGTGATCGGCAAGGGCGGTTCGGTGATCCGCTCGATCACCGAGGAAACCGGCACCACGATCGACATCACCGACGACGGTCGCGTGGTCATTGCCTCGGTCAATCGCGCTGCCGCCGACGAAGCGAAGAAGCGCATCGAGATGATCGTCTCCGACGTCGAACCGGGCCGCATCTACGAGGGCAAGGTCGCCAAGCTGATGGATTTCGGCGCCTTCGTCACGATCCTGCCGGGCAAGGATGGCCTCGTCCACGTCTCGCAGATTTCCAACGAGCGCGTCGAGAAGGTCTCCGACAAGCTCAAGGAAGGCGATGTCGTCAAGGTCAAGGTGCTCGAAGTCGACAAGCAGGGTCGCATCCGCCTGTCGATGAAGGCAGTGGCCGAGGGCGAAGGCCTCTGAGCCACGCCTGACACGATGGCAAACAAAAAAAGCGGGCTACGGCCCGCTTTTTTGTGGGTCTGAAAGCCGGCTGCAGGAGCCCGTGTACGGGCGATGCTTTTCGTTTGTGCGCCGGAGAGCATCGCCCCTGCAGGGGCTCCTGCGGGGCTTCCTGCGGAGACGGGCCGCTCAGTCGAACCCGTCCGCGAAGATCGAATCGCTGATCAGTGTCGTGACCGAGGCACTGTCGTTCACCGCATTCGGGTCGGCGAACTGGTCGGCACTCGCCGTGCCGGTGCTGACCAGGACACTGCCCGGAACAGCATCGCCATCGACCTGCGCTTCGATGTCGAGGATGCGGGCGAAGGTGCCGGGGGCGATGCTATCGCCTTCGAGCGTGCACTCGACGGTCGTCGTGCCGGTGCAGATCCAGTTTCCGCCACCGGTGACGGAGCGGTTTCCGACGTAGGAAAGTCCATCGGCGAGTTCGAGTACCAGTTTCACGTTCGGCACGGGATCGCCACTGAAGTTGACGATGCTGGCGACGAAGTGGACGCTGCCGCCCGGCTTGGCAACCGCCGGTACGCCCGCCATCGACAGGCCGAGATCGGCGCTGCCGAGCGGGGCATCGCTGCAGTTGTAGCAGACCAGGGCGAAGTCCTGGGCCGGTGCGCCGGGCGTGTACGGATTCAGCGCATCGGAGCCCAGGTTCGCGGCGAGTACCTGGATCGCGATCGGTCCGCCGAGTTGATCCGGACCAAGGAACACGCCTTCGAGGTTGTTCTTCGTGTCGGCACTGCCGCCGCTGGCCGACCATCCGTCGGCGCCGATGACGTTGCCGCGGTAGCTGACATTGTTGCTGGTCACCGTGAGGTCGAGGTCGTTGACCCAGGCCGGCGTCGTGCCGCCGAGGCCGTGGCCCTTGGCATCGGTCCAGGCAAGCATGATGCGCACGGGGCGTGACGGGTCGACCGGCGTCACCTGGCGCGTCCAGCTCGCACCGGTCGCGTCGAGTACCACGGCCTGATCGAAGTACAGCACCGGAACGACCGGATCGGCGACGGCATCGAGATCGAGACGTCCGTAGCCCTGGAAGCGATCCGGGCGATGACCCATGGTGCGGCCGTCGGCGTCGTTGAAGCCGGACAGGTCCTTGGCGACGGCCGTGAACGCGGCCTTCACCAGCGCCGGGCTCGGCGTCGCGGCACCGTGTTCGGCACGATACTTCTCGATGAACACGGCTGCGGCGCCGGTGGCGACAGGTGAGGCCATCGAGGTGCCGCAGTTGAAGCCGAACGCGGTATCGCTGCTGCTGCCAGTGGAATCGGTGTAGCAACCCGGGGCGACCATGTGCGGCACGCGGCGGCCATCGCAGGCATTGCCGTGCGCGGAGTTGGCCGACACGTTGAAGATGCCGGCCTGCTGCACGCCGGACGTGTTCTGCAGGGTCGTCGAGCCGATGGCGAAAAGGTTCTTCGCCTCGTCGGGCGATCCCAGCGACGAAGGTGCGCAGGCCCCACTCGGGCGATCGCCGTTGCCGTTCATGATCGACCAGACATTGAGCAGTTGCTGGTTGCCGGGAACATCGGCATTGGCATCGCGCGTGGCAATGTCGACCTGTTGGGTCGGGATGTCGTAACCCTGCGGTGTCGAGGTCGGTCCCCACGAGTTGTTGGTCAGTACGGCACTGCTCAGACTGGCCTCCTTGAGCAGGGTGAGCATGCCGTTGGCAATCATCGAGCCGCTGCCCGAGCCGAGGAATGCGTTGTATCGCTGCTGCACCAGGTTTGCGCCCGGCGCGACGCCCTGGCCGCGCAGGAAACCATTGAGCGAGATGCCGCTCGCACCGGTGCCGGCGATCGCGCCCGCAACATGGGTGCCATGCGAGTTGTTGCCGCTCGTGCAGCTCGTCGGCGAGCCGCCTGCGGACACACAGGGCAACATGCGCGATGCGAGGTCGGTGTGTGTCGTGCGGATGCCGCCGTCGATCACACTGGCGATGACGCCGGTGCCGTCGTAGCCGAGTGCATCGAGCCAGGTCGCATAGCCCGGCACGATCGTGTATGGGGGCGCTGCAGCGTGTGCGCCGACGATCGACTGGTTGCTCATCTCGCCGCGTGGGCCGCCGGTGGCGGGACTGTCCTGCACGGTGTAGACGCCGGCGAGAGCGGCGAGGTCGAGATAGCGGTCGCCCGGCGCGTCGAGATGCACGACCGCGAAATGCTCGTCGACTGGCGTGAACGATTCGACCTGCACGCCGAGCGCTTTGATCTCGCCGAGCATGAGTTGCGTATCGCGATGGCGGCTGACCAAGGCCAGGGTCGGACGGCGTGTCGCGGCGAAGGCGCGCTGTTCCGGCTGCACGCGGAACGCGGTCTGGAACTCGCCGCTCCAGCGGATTTCCTCGCGCGCGGCACTGCGCGCGAGCGTGGATGCGTCGCTCCAGACCACATAGGCGAACGGATGGATGTACTGTGCCGGGATCGCGCCATCGGCGCGCAGGCGTGCGAGCCACTCGGCCTTGACCGGGCCCTTGAACTGCACGAGGCGCCAGTCGGCACCGCTGTCGCGCGGCGCGGTCGTTGCCGGCACCGCCACCAGTGGGTCGAAGCGCGAGCCACCGAGATCGAGCAGGTAGGCGTCGGCGATCTGTTCGACCCGCACCCCGGCGGCGTGCAGCGCATCGGCGTCGACGGCCGAGGCCGGCAGCCACTGGAAGCGGCCGTAGTCGATCGCCGTGCTGCCGCGCGCACTGAATTGCACGAGTGCGGACGCGGAGGCGTCGACTCGCAGCCAGGTGGATTCAGTGGTGGAGGTGTGCGCGGCAAGTGCGCCAGGACCAGCGATCGTAGCGGCGATCGCAAAGGCGAGTCGTTTCAAGGACGGTTCCCCGGAAGTCGTGAACTCCGAATGCTAGAGACACCTCGCTTCCTGGCGCAAGGTCGGCCTCCGGAGATCGTGCAGGGCTCCCGCCGTCACGAAGAGTCGGTTGCCCTGCAGGCCTCGTAGCCCGCCACATCGAGGCCGAGCATGAGATCGCGCTCGGCGCTCCAAGAACCATCGCTGCCGCGCCTCGGATCGACGATCCCGCTGCCGCCATGAGCCCTGTTGCTCTCGGCACGTGTGGTCGTGTCGAGGAGGGGGTCGTCGGAGAACAGGATGTCGCCGGCGTACCAGGTGCAACGTCCCGGTTCGACCACGTGCAGGTGGATGTGCGCCGGTACCGCGCGGCCGGGATAGTGGCCGGGCCTGATCGTGTCCAGCCGATAGCGCCCGTCGCTGTCGCTGCGCACCCAGCCGCGCAGGCGCGCCTGTGCTGACGGCAGGCCTCCCGCTCGCGGGTCGGGGTGGTAGAGGCCGGCGGCGTCGGTCTGGTAGGCGAACAGGATCACACCCGCGCGCGGATGTCCGCTGCGGTCGCGCACCACCCCGGAAACGTGCAGGCGTTCGCCGGGTTCCGAAAGATCGGCCAGGCTTGCCTGCGACGCGAACGAGGTCGGCGCCGTGGCGAGGATGTCCGCGCAGTCTTCGCAGGGCAGCCCGACGACGCGCTCGCGGCCGCTCACTGCCGATCCATCGGTGCGGTGCAGCCGCGGGCGCAAGGGCATGTCGCGTGGTTGTGTATCGAGTTGCGCGGCGAATGCGCTGCCGTCGACCACGAAGCCTTCGGCATGCAGTTCGACGGTCGCGTCCGCACCGCTCAGGCTCAGGCAGCCCTCGTCATCGGTGCGCAGCCATTGCGAAGGGCGTACGCGCATGCTCGGGACGCTGCGCAGGGCCAGCAGCGTACCCGGCATGGGCCGACCAGCCGCATCGACCAGGCAGATGCGGCGCGCGGGTGCCGAATCGTCGGCACCGATCCGCGCACGGTGATCGAGGTGCATCGGTGCGAGCCAGAGCTTGCCCTTCGGGGTGTCGGGGTCGATGTCGGAGACTGCGTGCGCGTAGGTCGCGGCAAGAAGGCGCATCGCTGCGTGCGCGTGTGCATCGACATCGATGGACGTGTCTCGCGGATCGAACTGGGCGAGCACGCGGCGTTGGGCAAACACGTAGGCGACGCTGCGATCTGGGCTGTCGAACAGCGCGTCCGGGAAGCGCTCACCGCGGGCCACATGCCAGCCCGGCGCGTCGCTGCGCAGGCGGTCGAGCAAGGCAGGCGCCGGCGTGCCTTCCACGACGATGAAGGCACGGAAGCGTTCGTCGCCGATCCGGCGTGCGACGTCACCGAGCCGACCGCTCATCTCGGCTGCTGCGCCTTCCGCCAGCGCCGCCGGCACGAGGACGAGCAGGCCGGCATCGTAGCCGTATCGGCACATCGGGCAGACGCGCGTGCCGGCATGCGGGCCGGCCAGATGTTCGACATCAAGGGCAGGCAGGGCATCCCAGCGCGGAACGCCGGCCAGTGCCGGTGTGCAGCCCACGAGCAGCACCAGCAGCACGAACAACAGGATGGACAAGTGACGCATCGGTGACAGACTCCTCGGGGGTTTGCTTACACGAGTGCGCTGGCGCGGCCTGCGTTAACCTTCAGGGAGTGCTGATCCGCACTGATCGCGGCTGCAATCGCTCCCGCCGGTACAGGTCTCGCGCGATCGGTTGCAGCCACGCTGGAGATGAATCGAAACCCTTGGGATGCATTGATCAATCCCGCAATGGCGTCATGACATCCGCAAGGTTGGGGCCGTCCTGTGCGGGCGCAGCTCGGCGTTGCGCCGGCTCGACAGGCGGCCTGCCTTCGCCGTCGCGCCTTGATCTGCGCCCGCACTGGACGGTGGCGCCGTTGTGGGATTGATCAGAGCATCCCTTGTTAACGCCGCGCCCGCGGGAGCCCTCCCGTAGCGGATGGATGCCTACTTGCAACCGACCACCGCGAAGCCCGTTGCCTTCGATGTCGCGTTGTGGACGCGCGCGGCGCGGCGCGGTTCGCAGCAGGCTTTCGCTGAGCTCTACACCCGTTTTGCCCCGCTCGTGCATGCGATCCTACTTGGCCGCACGCGCCCTGCGCTCGCCGACGAACTGACCCAGGAGTGTTTCGCCCTGGCCTTTGCGCGTCTCGACCAGTTGCGCGAGGACGGGCGCTTCGGCGCCTGGATCGCCGTGATCGCGCGGCGCATCGAGCTGCCGTCGCGCGAAGCCCTGGCCGAAGTTCCGGAAGAAATCCCCGACCCGCAGGCGACACCCGAACAGCGTGCCGAGGCCGCGCGCGTGCTCGGCGCGATCTCGAGCCTGCCCGAGGCTTATCGCGAGACCCTGATGCTGCGCCTCGTTGAGGGCCTCGGCGGTGCCGAGATCGCCGCGCTCACCGGCCTCGGCGCGGGTTCCGTGCGCGTCAACCTGCATCGCGGCATGCGCTTGCTGCGCGCCGCGCTCGGCATCACCGAGGATGCGATCGCGAAGGAGACATCACCATGATCGATGACGATCCGCTGTGGGATCCCGAGGCTGCGCCCGACGCGGAACTGGTCGGTCTGCGCGCGATGCTGGCGCCGTACTCTGTCGCCGCGCGCGGCATCGCCCGCTGGCCGGCGTTGCGGATCGTGCGCCGGCGTCGTTCGGTTGGGCGGTGGTGGCCCCTCGCAGCCGCGGCCGTGATGCTGATCGTGTCCGGTCTGCACCACCATCGCCTGCAATGGGAGGCTGGGCGATCGTGGGCGCTCGACGGACCCATGCGCACGCTCGCCGAGGGGCAGCGCATCGCCACCGGCGACGCCGGCACATCGATCGAGGTCGCGCGCATCGGTCGCATCGAGCTGTCACCCGATTCCGTGCTGCGGCTGGTCGAGACGCGCACGGCACATCATCGCGTCGATCTGGAGCACGGGCATCTGCGTGCACGCATCTGGGCGCCGCCCGGCTATTTCGGCCTCAGCGACAGGCACCGCGAGATCGTCGATCTCGGCTGCGATTTCGAGGTCTGGAAGCAGGCTGACGGCAGCGGGCGCGCTATCGTCCACAGCGGCTGGATCGCCTGGCGCAGTGGAATGGACGAACAGCTCGTTCCGGCAGGTTTCGAAGTGCATTTCGACGGCGAGCGCATCACCTTGCCGCTGCGAATGGATGCCGAGCCGGCGTTGCGCCAGGCGATGGCTGCCTTCGAGACACAGCGGCTCTCCCCGCATGGAGACCATGACGCATTTGCGCGAGTGGCCGATCGCGTCGCCGACGTGGCCCAGGATACCGATGCCATCACGCTGTTGAGTCTGCTGACCGAATATCCCGAGCTGGCTTCAGGTCGCTTGTATCCGCGCCTCGCGCGTGCGCTTGGCGTATCGGTCGACCCCACCCATCGCCGCGCCTGGCAGACGGGTTCGCGCGAGGCGATCGACGCATGGTGGGCGCGCCTGCCGGTACAGCCCAAGCGCTGGTGGCTCAACTGGCGCGATGCGTGGGCCTGATAGGTGACCACCCGACCACGGAGAATCGGCGTTCGGCCGTGCAGCGACAGCCGCCGGCCGTACCCGCACGCATATCCTCGAAGGCTGTTTCCTCACCCCTTGAGCGCTTCGGCTTCCCTGATGGCCAGCCAGACGCCGGAATCCACGCCGGTACGCCCGCGGCGTTGTCCGAGCGTCGTGCCGGGATTGCGGGGCGGGTCGTCGGAGCCCCTCAAACCCACCCGGTCAGGTAGAACAGCGCGATCACGACGAACACCGACAGCGTCTTGATGACGGTGATCGCGAAGATGTCCTTGTAGCTCTGGCGGTGGCTCAAGCCGGTCACGGCGAGCAGGGTGATGACGGCGCCGTTGTGCGGCAGCGTGTCCATGCCGCCCGAGGCCATCGAAGCAACGCGGTGCAGGACATCCATCGGGATGCCGGCGGCGTTGGCGTTGGCGATGAAGCTGTCGGCCATCGCGGCGAGCGCGATGCTCATGCCGCCCGAGGCCGAGCCGGTGATGCCGGCCAGGGCGGTGACCGACACGGCCTCGTTGACCAGCGGGTTCGGAATCGACTGCAGGGCGTGAGCGACGGCAAGGAAGCCGGGCAGGGCAGCGATGACGGCACCGAAGCCGTATTCGGACGCCGTGTTCATCGAGGCGAGCAGGGCACCGCCGACCGCGTTCTTCGAGCCTTCGGCGAAGCTCGCGAACACGGTGCGCCAGGCGAACACGAGCACGCAGACGATGCCGACCAGCAGCGCGCCCTGCACGGCCCAGATCGCAGCCAGTTTGCCGACTTCCTGCACGACCGGGGCCGGATTGCCGATCACCGATGGCACGAATGACTGGCTGGTGCCATAGAACTGCGGAATCCAACGCGTGAACAGGAAGTTCGCCACGCCGACCAGCACCAGCGGCAGGATCGCGATCAGCGGATGGGCGAGGCGGTCACCGCGAAACGGCTCCGGCTCGTTGAGCAGATTGCCGCCATAGCCTTCACCGGCGCGTGCGGCGGCGCGGCGGCGCGACTCCAGGTAGAGCATGCCGACGACGAGGATGAACAGACCGCCGAGCGTGCCGAGCGCCGGCGCGGCCCAGCCGGTGGTACCGAAGAAGCCGGTCGGGATGATGTTCTGGATCTGCGGCGTACCGGGCAGGGCGTCCATCGTGAAGGTGAACGCGCCGAGCGCGATCGTGCCGGGGATCAGCCGCTTCGGGATGTCGCTCTGGCGGAACAACTCGGCGGCGAATGGATAGACCGCGAACACGACGACGAACAGCGACACGCCGCCATAGGTCAGCAGCGCGCAGACCAGTACGATCGACAGCATCGCGCGCTGTGCGCCGACCATGCGGATGGTCGCGGCGACGATCGATTTGGAGAACCCCGAGATTTCGATCAGCTTGCCGAACACGGCGCCGAGCACGAACACCGGGAAATACAGCTTGAGGAAGCCGACCATCTTGTCCATGAACAGGCCGGTGAACATCGGTGCGACCAGCGACGGATCGGTCAGCAGCACGGCACCGAGCGCGGCCACCGGGGCGAACAGGATGACGCTGTAGCCGCGGTAGGCGACCAGCATCAGGAAGGCCAGCGCGGCCAGCACGATCAACAGCGACATCCGGGACTCCAGGGCACGCGCGATGGTCGCGGAGTATCGGCAGGCATGGCATGCGCGGCCCACTGTACCAAGGTACAGGTGTCGCCCCCGGCGCATCGCCGCCAGACTGCGCCCCGCCGGAGCCCGGGATCCCGCGCATGCGGGCCGCGTGGTTGCCGAACCCGATTACCCATCAGCCAGATCGCCAGAGAAGGGGGCGTCATGAAGCGCAACAGAATCAGTCTTGCCATCGGCCTGCTGCTCGGTGTCTGGGCATCCGGCGCGACTTTCGCGCAGGAATCGGCGGCGACGCCGTCGAACGACACCGAGCAATCGCAGCGCCTCGACGACATCGTCGTCACCGCACGCCGCCGCGAGGAAACCCTGCAGGAAGTGCCGGTCGCGGTGAGCGCGTTCACGGCTGATGATCTCGTCGAGATGCAGGTCAGCAACATCGATGGCTTGCAGGGCTCGGTGCCCAACATGAACATCGTGCAGGGCCGTGGCTCGTCCTCGTCGGTCAACGTGTTCATCCGCGGCATCGGCCAGCCGGATGCGCTGCAGACCTTCGATCCCGGTGTTGGCATGTACGTCGACGACGTCTACTACTCGCGCATCCAGGGCGCGCTGTTCAACCTGTTTGACGTCGATCACATCGAAGTGCTGCGTGGCCCGCAGGGCACGCTGTACGGCAAGAACTCGACCGGCGGCGCGATCAAGATCGTGACCAAGGAGCCGGGTGACGAGACCACGGGCAGCGTCGAGGTCACGGCCGGAAGTTTCGGCCTGCTCGAGGCCAAGGCCTATGTCGCCACGCCGCTGAATGACCGCTGGGGCATCAGCGCCGCCGTGGTCGGCACCGACAACGACGGCTACGTGAAGGACCCGACAACACGCAAGCGCTACAACTCCAACGACAACGAAGCGATCCGCCTCAAGCTGGTCGGCCGGCCGAGCGACACGTTCAAGGCGGTGTTTGCCGTCGACTACACGCACCAGGACAATCCGCTGACGCTCGGTCATCCCGAGGCGCCGCTGATCCGCACCGACCTGGCGCTTGGCCCGATCGTGCTGCGCCCGATCGACGCGGATCGCTACGATTACCGCACGCGCACGTCGTTCGGTCCTGACGAGCGCCAGAAGCTCATCCACAAGGGTGCCTCGGCGGCGTTGACGTGGACGCCATCCGATGCCTGGACGATCAAGAGCATCACCGCCTGGCGCGACCTCGTCTCGAAGGCCTACATCGACATCGACGCTTCGGAGTTCTCGCTCGGTGACGTCTACGTCGGCATCGACCAGGACCAGTTCAGCCAGGAACTGCAGGCGCAATACGACAACGGCGGCAACCTGCATGCGACCTGGGGCCTGTACTACATGCGTGAGCACGTGCCGTCCGCGCAGCTCGCCTGGGCCGACGACTTCTTCGGTTTCGCCGGCACGCCGATCACCTTCCTGCGCACGATCGACGACGACCTGACCACGCGCAGCGCCGCCGCGTATGGCCAGGTCAACTGGGAGTTCGCGCCGAGCTGGACCCTCGGCGCCGGCCTGCGCTACACGCGCGAGACCAAGGACTACGACCGCACGACGAGCACGTTCTGGGGGCCGGTGCTGGCGTCGCTGAACGGCACCGTTGCCTTCGACGCGAAGAAGACCTGGAACGCGGTCACGCCGTCGCTGAGCCTGCAGAAGCAGTTCAGCGACCAGCTCATGGGTTATGTCTCGGCCAACCGTGGTTTCAAGTCGGGTGGTTTCAACGGGCGCGCCAATGCGGTCGCAGAAGCGGCACGCCCCGAGTTCGATCCGGAGTTCGTCTGGACCTACGAGATCGGCCTCAAGATGAGCTCGGCCGATGGTCGTCTGCTCGGCGGCATCACCGCCTTCCACAGCAACTACGACGACTTCCAGGCCCGCGTCAGCGGTGAGGAAGCCGGCAGCTTCCCGGTACTCAACGCGGCCAAGCTGAAGATCGACGGCGTCGAGTTCGAAGGCATGGCCCTGATCGGTGACGGCACGCGCCTGTCGGCCCAGGTCGGCTGGATGAATGCGCGTTACGCGGAGTTCAACGATCCGCGCGTGGAGACCACGCCGGCGCTTGCCGGCCTGCACGACCATGTGCCGTTCTCGCCGCGTTGGACCGCACGCCTCGCTGCCAGCCAGGTATTCCAGCTCGGCGATGCCGGCAGCCTGACTGTTGGCGGCGACGTTTCCTATCGTGACGAAAGCTGGCTCAGCGTCGACAACCGCGATGTGCTCAAGCAGGACGCATTCGGCTTGGTCGGCTTGTTCGGCATCTGGGATTCCGCCGACTATCGTTGGCAGATCCGCGCCGGGGTGCGCAACCTGACCGACAAGCTGTACAAGACGGATGCGCAGGAGTTCTCCAGCGTCGGCAACATCCAGACGGCGTACTACGGCATGCCGCGCAACTACTACATCACTGCACGCTACAACTTCTGATGAACCTGCCGCGCCGTTCCATGGCCAAGGCCGGCACCGCGCTTGCGGTGTCGGCCCTGTTCGCCACCGCCTGTTCGGGCGATGCGCCATCGGCCGGACTGCCCGCGCTCAAGCTCGACGCCGCGCGCACGACAGTCTCCGGCTTGTCGTCGGGTGCGTACATGGCGACCCAGGTGCATCTGGCCTATTCGGACCGCATCGCGGGTGCGGCGTTGTTCGCCGGTGGTCCCTATGGTTGCGCGCAGGGCAGCCTCGAGATCGCCCTGGGTTCCTGCCTTGCTCCGGAAGCCGGCATGCTGCCGGATGTTGCCGCACTCGCCGACACGGTTCGCGCACGTGCCGCGGGCGGGCGCATTGCCGCGCTCGACGGCTTGGCCGGCGATGCGGTGCTGGTCATGCACGGCGCGCTCGATACCACGGTGGGTATGGCTGTCAGCAACGCTGCAGCCGAGCTGTACCGCGAACTCGGCGGAGCCCGCGTCGAACTCGACGATGGGCGCGCGATCGCGCATACCTTCCCGACCATGGACAAGGGTGGGGCCTGCGACCGCAGCGAAAGCCCGTACATCGGCCAATGCGGTTTCGATGGTGCCGCTGCGCTCTTTGCCGCGCTGTATGGACCGCCGCCGGCTGCCGTCGGCGCGGCAGACGGCGAACTGCGCCGCTTCGACCAGGACGCCTACCGCGCCGATGGCAAGGACGCGATGCTCGCCGAACAAGGTTTCGTCTACGTGCCCAAAGCCTGCGCGGCCGGCGAAACCTGTGGCCTGCACATCGCCTTCCATGGTTGCCAGCAGAACGCCGATGCGATCGGCGAGGCCTTCGTGCGCGATGCCGGCTACAACCGCTGGGCCGACGCCTACGGCGTGGTCGTGCTGTATCCTCAGACGCGAGCGAGTTTCGCGCCGTTGAATCCGAAGGCATGCTGGGACTGGTGGGGCTACGGCGGAGTGGACTACGACACGCGCGACGGTGTGCAGTTGCGCTGGCTTGCGAAAGCCGCCGCCGCGCTGGGGGCGCCGCTCGAGTAGGCGGGACAGGGGGCGGGATCGCCCCTGAAGGGGCTCCTACGGGTTCCACGCGCTGCAGGAGCCCCTTCAGGGGCGATGCCTGCATCCACCCGGCGCAAACGCCGTCCCCCCCGGACCACGGTCATGCTGTCTGATCTCGGCGTCATTGCCGCTGGCTTGCTCTGGCTCGGCCTGCTGTTTGGTGTCGCCCTGCTCGGTGATCGCCGTGAGGGGGTGTTCGCACGCCACTGGTCGATCGTCTACGCGCTCTCGCTCGCGGTCTACTGCACGTCGTGGACGTTCTACGGCACGGTCACCCAAGCCGCACGTTCGGGCTGGTGGCTGCCGCCGACCTTCGTCGGCACGATCCTGCTGTACGTGTTCGCGTTCGGTCTGCTCATGCGCCTGGTCACCATCGCGCGCGCCCACAACAGCAGTTCGGTCGCCGATCTGGTAGCCATCCGCCTCGGTCGCAGTCCGGCGATCGCCGCACTGGTCACCACGGTGGCGGTCATTGGCATCGTTCCGTACATCGCATTGCAGCTCAAGGCCGTGGCGATGAGCTACGGCATGCTCGGTCGACGCCAGGAGCTGATCGCGCCCGCGTGGCAGGACAGTGCCTTGTGGGTTGCGTTGGCGATGGCCCTGTTCGCGATGCTGTTCGGTGCACGCCGCGCCAGCGCGACCGAGCACAACCGTGGCCTCGTGCTGGCGATGGCGTTCGAGTCGATGTTCAAGCTCCTCGCCATGCTCGCCCTCGGCGCGCTGGTCTGGTTCGGCATCGACCTGCCGGCCGCTCCGGCGCGCGAATCCGCTGCCGATACCTCCGGCTTCGCCGCTCTGGTCGTCCTCGGTGCGCTGGCGATGTTCACCCTGCCGCATCAGTTCCATGCCGGCGTCGTCGAATGCCGCGATCCGGGCCACGTGCGAACGGCACGCTGGCTGTTCCCGTTGTACATGTTGCTGATCGCGCTGCCGATCCTGCCGCTGGCGCGCGCGGGCGATGCGATGCTGGCGCCACTCGGGGTGCCCTCAGACCTGTATGTGCTCGCCCTGCCGCTGGCCGAAGGGCAGAATGCACTCGCCCTCGTCGCCTTCCTCGGCGGCCTGAGCGCGGCGACGAGCATGGTCGTGATCGCCACGCTGGCTCTCAGCCTGATGATCGGCAACCACTGGATCGCGCCGTTGCGTGTGCGTACCGGCTGGAGCCGCGGCCTGGCGGGCGACCTGCGCGGCGAGGTACTGGTCCAGCGCCGCGTGATCATCCTCGTGGTCATCCTGCTCGCCTGGGCCTACAGCCGCGTGCTCGTCGCCAATGACGCACTGGCCGACATAGGTGCGGTGTCGTTTTCGGCGCTGTCGGCGATCGCACCGGGTGTGCTCGTCGCCGTGTATCGGCCACAGCTCGGGGCGCGCGCCGTCGCTGCCGGTCTCGTCGTCGGCACCCTGGTCTGGCTGTACGCACTGCTGCTGCCGGCATTGCTCGCAGGCGAGAGCGCCTGGTTGCGGGAGGGGCCGTTCGGCATCGCCTGGCTCGCTCCCGATGCACTGTTCGGCCTCGGTGACTGGAGCCGAATCGGGCGCGCCGTCACGGTGAGCCTTGCTGCGAACGTTGCCGTGCTGGCCTTGGTTGCCGGCTCGCGCTTCGCCCATGCGCGCTCGCGCGGCGAGCTCGGCGTGGTCGGTACGGTGGAACTGCGCGAGCTGGCCTTGCGCTTCCTCCCGGCCGAGCGCGTGCAGGCCCTGTTCGGCGACCACGATACCGGCGGGACCGCCTCCGAGCCGCTGATCGCCGAGGTCGAGCACGAGCTCGCCGCGGTGATTGGCGCCGCCTCGGCACGCCTGCTCGTTTCGGTCGCGCGGCGCGAGCACACCGACGAACTCGAGACGGTGGCGACGATCGTCGGCGAGGCTTCGCAGGATCTGCGCTTCAACCAGCGCGTGCTCGAAGCGGCGCTGGAGAACATGAGCCAGGGCATCAGTGTGGTCGACCGCGATCTTGCCCTGGTGGCGTGGAACCGCCCGTATGCCGAACTGTTCGGCTATCCACGCGAACTGCTGCGGGTCGGCGTGTCCATCGAGGACCTGGTGCGCTTCAACGCGCGCCGCGGACTCGCCGGCAGTGCCGACGTCGAAGCAGAGGTACGCAAGCGTATCGCCCACATGCGTGCCGGGACTCCCTATGTCACCGAGCGGCGCTTCGCCGGCGCCCATGGCGATCGCGTGGTCGAGATCCGCGGCAACCCGATGCCGGGCGGCGGTTTCGTCGCGACCTTCACCGACGTCACCGCGTTCCGCCACAGCGAGGCCGAACTGAAACGGGTCGCCGAGACGCTCGAACAGCGCGTCGAGGCGCGAACCGCTGAACTGGCCGCTGCGACCGGCGAGGCCGAGCGCGCGAATCGCGCGAAGTCACGATTCCTTGCCGCGGTCAGCCACGACCTCGCCCAGCCGCTCAATGCCGCGCATCTGTTCACGCATGCTCTCGCACAGCGCCTGGTGCACGACGAGTACCGCGAAGCCGTTGCTCACATCGACGGTGCGCTGACCTCGGCCGAGGGTTTGCTCGCCGGCCTGCTTGACATGTCGCGGCTGGAGTCGGGGCGCATGCAGGCCAGCGTACAGGTCTGGTGCGTCGACGACTGGCTGCGTGGACTCGCCGCCGAGTTCAGCGTGCTCGCCGCGGACAAGGGCCTGGCCCTGCGTTGCATCGGTTCCCGTGCCTGGGTGCGCAGCGACCCGCAATTGTTGCGCCGCGTGGTGCAGAACTTCCTGGCCAATGCGGTACGCCATACGTTGCATGGGCGGATCGTGCTCGGCTGCCGGCGCCGCGGCGATGCGCTGTCGATCGAGGTCTGGGACAGCGGCCCCGGCATCGCCGAAGGCGACCACGAATTGATCTTCGAGGAGTTCCGCCGTCTTGGCGATACCGGCGAGGGGCTCGGTCTTGGCCTCGCCATAGCGCGGCGCATCGCGCGCCTGCTCGGACATCGCCTGCGCCTGCGTTCGACGCCGGGCCGCGGCACGATGTTCGCGATCGAAGTGCCGATCGTGGCGCCAGAGGTACCCGCCGTGGTCGCGACTGCGGCGCCGGTCAACGTCCTGCCATGCAGCCGCGTGCTCGTCGTCGACAACGATCCGGCCGTGCTCAAGGCCATGCAGACATTGCTTGAAGGCTGGCGGTGCGAGGTCACCGCCGCGCGGACGCCCGACCAGGCGCAGGCTGCATTCGCCGACGCTGGACGCTTCGACCTGCTGCTGTTCGACTACCACCTCGACCACGGCGTCACCGGCCTCGACCTGCGTGCGGCGCTCGGTGACGAGGCGCGCGGCTTGCCCTGCGTGATCATCACGGCCGACCACGGCGACGTCGTGCGCGACGCCGTGCTTGCCGCCGGCGTGCACCTGCTGCACAAGCCGCTCAGGCCGCTGGCGCTGCGTTCGCTGATGGCACGTCTCGGCGGAAGCGCGCGCATAACCGTCCGCACGCCTGCGTGAGCGGCGATGTCACGATTTCGCGCCGGATTTCGTTTGTATGAATAGCTGTCGTTCCCATCGGGAGCGCAGCGCATTCCATTCGTGGTCAAGGAGCAGCGGGCATGAGTCGTCGGGGAATACCGGGTGTGGGACGTCCAATTCGCGCGTACTGGCGGCACCGCCTGGGCTGGGTTGCCGCGGGCGTGCTGGCGATGGCGGCGCAGGCAAGCGCCCAGCACGAGGTGCCGATGACGCCGTCGGACCTCGTTCTCGAAGCGCAATCGATCAGCGTGGCAAGGCTGCTGTCGGCGCAGTCGCGCTGGAATGCCAAGCGCACCCTCATTGTCACGGACTACCGCTTTCGCATCGAGCAGACCCTGCTCGACGGCGGCATTGGCGGTTTCGAGTTCGTCGTCACACAGGGTGGCGGCACCATCGGCAACGAAGGCCAGGACATGACGTCCAACCCGCGCCTGCGGGTCGGCGAACGCTATGTCGTGTTCCTCGACCCTGACCGTGGCGAAGTGTTTCCGCCGTTCGTCGGCGGCAGTCAGGGCATCTACCGCGTCGACACGAATGGCGTTGCCATCGCCTTGTCGGGCAACGATCGCCTCATGCTCAGTGATCTCGTCAGCGAGGTGCAGTCGCTGCTGGCGCTGCGGGGCAACGACCCGCCGCTGCGCGTGCACCGGGCGGATCCGCAGAGCCTGCGGCCGATGCCATCGAAGACCTATTCGCCCGCAGGAGCGGGCGGTACCGTCGCCGGCTCGCGCAAGCCGACGGCAGAGGATGCACCCGATATCGAGACGCCGATTCCCGGTGAACCGCTCTCACCCGAGGCCAACGATGCCGCGGAACCGAGCCAGGACCACGTGTCAACGCCGGACGCGCCAGCCTGGCACGTCGCGCGGCTCTCCAACCGGCCGATCGTATGGGACCAGTGGCCGGAAGACTGGTGGGTGGGCCACGTCGACCAGGCGATGATGATCAAGTGGAACCGCATCGTCGATGACCTGAACCTCGTCAGCAACAGCCAGCTCGATACCTGGGCGTGGCAGAACGACCGCTTCGAGATGGTCGGCTGGCCGACGAACCAGATGATGATCGACCAGTTCGGCGAAGGCTGGGGCGCGTCCACGCTGGCCGTCGCCTGGCGGCGCTGGAGCGGCAGCGTCATTCTCGAAGTGGACATCGCCTTCAACCCGGCGTACTGCTGGACACTCGACGAGTTCGTTTCGGCGACGCAGGCTGGCAGTTGCTGGGGCGTCCGCCAGACCGCGCTGCACGAACTCGGTCACGGCTGGGGGCTCGACCATCCCTGGGAGTTCTACAGCGTCTGGGTTGATTCGGTGATGAACTATGCGCCGAAGCAGTTCCGCTTGCCGATGCTGCACGCGGACGATACGGCTGCGGCACGCACCAGCTTTCCGGGTACGGCGTCGACGAACCTGGATGGCCTGGTCTCGATGTACCGGACTGCCGACGATAGCGCGTCGATGCAGGCGAGCTACACGGGGGCATTTTCGTCGAGCACCTCGATCACGCACGGTAGTTCGCTGGCGCTCGGAGGCTTCAACATCGAAAACCCCGGGCGCACGACCTTCAGCAACCCGAAGGTCGAGATCTACCTTGCCCACGCATGGCGTGACTGGAGCGAACCGTACATCTACCTGCGCACGGCTACGTTCGGGACCACGCTGGCGCCTGTGGCGACCATCGTCCATACGCCGGGCGGGACGACGATTCCGTCCACGGTGCCGGTCGGTCGCTATTATCCGGCCCTGTACCTGCGTCTCACCGGCGACGAGGATACCGAGAACAACTCGGCCTTCTCGTCGCCGAACGTACAACTGACCGTCAACAACGTTCCAGCGACGCTGGCGCCGATCGAAGCCTGGCGCACATGGAGTCTCGGTCGTGTCGGACCGTCCGGCATCTGGCGCCTCAATCTGCCAGTCGTCGCCGGTCGTACCTACGAACTGTCGCTGTGCAACGCGTTGGGCGGAGGGACGGCCAGCTTCGACACGTTGATGAGCGTGGTCGGCGTCATCAGCAACGATGACTATTGCGGTCTGCAGTCGCGGATCCAGTTCACCAGCGCATCGACGACGATGCGCACCGTGGAGGTCCGTGGTTACAACAATACCGCGCAGGGCACGTTCACCCTGGCCTATCGGCAAGTGGTGACCGACCGCATCTTCAAGCACGGGTTCGAAGCAGACTGAGCCAACGGGTTGCGGCAACAGGCCCCGGGCCGGATTGTCGATCCGGGGCCTGGCGCCGATGTGGAACCGTGCGTCGTCAAGCCGCGGCGACATGGTTGACCTTGTTCACGCACGCGGCTACGGTGGCGCCATTCCCCCGCCTGAAGGACGCACACGTCCACGTGTGCGCGCGACGCCATGACTGCCGCCCCCGCCAATCCCCCGCTCATCATGTCCGCGCGCGATGTGCGCCGGCTCGAAGCCCTGCTCGCGCATGCAGGTGACAACCTTCCGGCCTCGGCCAAGCGCCTCGAGGACGAGATCGTGCGCGCCGACGTGCGTGAACCCGAGGCGATCCCACCCGACGTGGTCACCATGAACTCGATTGTCGAGTGCCGCGACGAATCCAGCGGCGAGGTGCGCGTGTTGCGCCTGGTCTATCCGCACGAAGCCGACATGTCGCTCGGCCACGTTTCCGTGCTCGCCCCGGTCGGTGCCGCCCTGCTCGGCCTGTCGGTCGGCCAGTCCATTGAATGGCCGCTGCCCGGCGGTCGTGCGACGCGCCTGACCGCGACCCGCATCCTCTACCAGCCCGAA
Source organism: Dokdonella sp. (assembly GCF_019634775.1). Lineage (NCBI taxonomy): Bacteria > Pseudomonadati > Pseudomonadota > Gammaproteobacteria > Lysobacterales > Rhodanobacteraceae > Dokdonella > Dokdonella sp. The sequence goes on along the minus strand of NZ_JAHCAS010000001.1, from coordinate 25,344 downwards.
GAGAAGGGGTTACCCGAGTAGGAGCCCCTTCAGGGGCGATGCTCTCGTCGATCCGAAAAGCATCGCCCGTAAACGAGTTCCTGCGCATGAATACATGCCCCCGCAGGAGCCCCTTCAGGGGCGATGCTTCTCGGCTTGGTTCAGAACATCCATTGCGCCCCTGCGAGCCATTGGCGGCCGGGGCCCGGTTCGTAGTAGCGGCCATTGCCTTCGTTGACGATGACCGAACCGATGCAGGCCTTGTCGAACATGTTGTCGAGCCGCGCGGACAGGCGCAGCCTGCCGAATCCGCGCGCGGCTTCGAGGCCGGCGAGTGTGCAGGCAGGCGCGAACGCGCTGCCGATGTCGTTGGCCACGACGACGCCGGTGCGGCTCGCGTCGAACGCGGCCTGCCACGCCCCTTGTTTCCATTCCAGGCGCGCAGCGAGTTGCGAGCGCGGCACGCCCGGAATCGGTGCGCCGGCCTCGACTAGGGTATCGGGCGCAAGGCACGGCGTTCCGGTGCAGGCCAGGAAATCGGCGCGGAACTGCGCCTCGACGCGCGTCCAGGCCAGGCGCAGCGACAAGGGCTGCGCAAGTTGCATCGCCAGGGAGAACTCCGCGCCCTGGCGCCGTGCCGTGCCGATGTTGCGGAAACTGGAGCGCCCACCCGTGTTGCGTGCCACTGCCAGTTCGTCGTTGGTGTCGGCGCGGAACAGCGCGGCTTCCAGCGACAGCCTTCCGGTTGGCTGCCACTTCAGGCCGACTTCGCGGTTGCGGCTTGTCGCGGGAACGAGGTCGAAGGCCAGGCCGGCCGCGCCATCGGCGCGATAGGACAGCTCGGCGAACGTCGGTGTCTCGAAACCTTCGCCATGGCTCGCGTACAGCTTCAGCCTGTCGCTGGCGTGGATCATCAGGCCCGCCACCGGCGTCGTGGCGGAATACTTCACCCTGCCGCTGTCGTCAGGATTGTCGCCGACGATGTAGCGATCGCGCGAAGCGAATTTCACTGCGCTGCGGCGCACACCGGCGAGCAGTGACCAGTGTTCACCGATGCGCCAGTCGGCTTGCAGGTACTGGTCGAAGTCCTTCACCGAGTTCCTTTCGTTGCGCCGCAATGCTCCGCGTACGCCGGGCGTGGTTCCGATGAAGTTTTCGTAGCCGCGCCGGGTCTGGTTTTGGCTGTCGATGTTCAGGCCCGCCACGAGGTTGAAGCTGCGGTCCGCGAATTCGGTCGAGTACGACCAGCGTGCATCGAGACCGTTGTAACTGGTACCGAGGTCGACCACGCCTCCCGAGTGCAGCGCATGGGCCTGGGGGGCGATTGGAATGGCGAGGAACTGCTCGACCGCGCGGTTGCCGCTGTAGCCGAGCAGGCGCAGCGTGTGTGCGTGCCCGATGTCCTGTTCGAAGGCGAGACCGGCCTGTGCCTGCGATACGGATTTGCGCGTATTGAACTGCCGTGCGGCAGCGGTGGCCTGGCGTGGATCGTCCTGCACCTGCTGCCAGGTCAGGCCGAGCGGGTCCTGCACGTCGGGCATGTCGATGGCATTGGCGATCAGGGAAAGACGGCGCGAACCGAAGTCACGGTCCAGCTTGAGGTTGGCGGCGTCGCGTCGCGCGGCGCTGTGGTCGCGGAAGCCGTCGGTTTCGAATCGGGCCAGTGAAACGTTGTAGGCGGTGTCGCCGATCCTGCCGAGGCCGGAAACGCCGAAGCGCCGGAATCCATCGCTGCCGCTGCGGCCGGTGACGCGCCATTGGTCCTCGTCGGTGCCGGTTGCGCTGAAGATCTGGATGACGCCGCCGGAGGAATTGCCGTACAGCGCCGAGAACGGGCCACGCAGTATCTCGATGCGCTGCGCGCCGTCGAGGGAGAAATGCGACACCTGGCCGGAGCCATCGGGCATCGAGGCCGGAATCCCGTCGGCATACAGGCGCACGCCGCGCACGCCGAAGGTGGCGCGCGCGCCGAAGCCGCGGATCGAGAGCTGTTCGTCCTGCGCATGGTTCTGGCGATTGCGCACGGACACGCCCGGGGTGAGTCCGAGCACTTCGGAAAGGTGAGTGCCGGCGCGATTGTAGTGACCCGGTTCGATCGCAATCGCGTCGATCGAGGCGGGCACTTCGAGGGCGGCATCCTCGTGGCGCATGACAGTCACGACGATGTCTTCCAGCGGCACTACCGCATCATCGGCGGATCCGGCCGAAGCAATCGGCATGGCTGCCATGACCAAGGCGATACGCAGTGGCGTGTTCACGAGCAAGTGGATGCCTGGGCAGCGTTCTGATGCGCCGGAGTCGCGCGATCCTGAGATCCGCGGTGCGCAAGAAATGGAGATCCGCTTCCCCGCGCAAGTCGACGCACCGTGATCGTCGCGCCGCCCGCGCGGACGGGCAAGTTCGTCAACGCAGCACATGGACGCGCACCTGTGCCCACGCACCCGCCGGCGTCATTGCGGTGATGGTGTGCGCGCCGGTGTCGGTGAAGGCGTGTTCGAAGGCAGCGTCGTTCGCGGTGATGGCGGCAAGGCGGCCGTTGATCAGCCAGCTCACTTCGCCTGCTGCGCCGAGCGCGCGCAGCTGCACGCTGGCGGGGTTCGGGCTGTTCGGTGCGCGTGCGATGGTGGCGCCTTCGGCAATGCCCTCGATGCGCAATGCCTGCAAGGCTTCGAGCGCATCGGCGCGGCAGTCGGCAGCCAGCGCGGGCAGGCTGGCGCGACGGCGCTGTTCACGCGACAGCCACGGGTAGGCCAGCACCGGCCAGCGCGCGATCTCGACCTCGCGGGTGCGATGGCCTGCACAGTCGGCCGGCACGCGCCGGCCGCTGTCGACATCGACCTTCACGCGCACGAGGCCGGCATGCCACGACGCCGCATCGCGCTCTGCCAGCGTCGGCGGGATCACGCCATCGATGATCCAGGCCTCGTGCTTGCGTGCGCACAGCGCGGGATTCGTTGCATCGAAAGCGAGGCCGAGCGGCCAGCACACGTCGGCTTTCGTGACACTGGGCGGCGGCGCCTCGGCGACATTCGCGAGCGCGCCGTGCGGCAGGCCATCGGCGATCTGGAAGAACAACGGCAGCGCGGTCACCGCGCCGTACTGGCCGGGCAGCGGCGTGCCGTCGGGTCGGCCGACCCATACCGCCAGCGTGTGCCGGCGCGTGCCGCCGACCGCCCAGGCATCGCGGAAGCCATAGCTCGTGCCGGTCTTCCAGGCCACGCGCGCACGACTGCCGGTGTCGAAGGTGCCGGGCCGGTAGCCGGGGCGCGGGTTGTCCTCGAGCATGCGCCGCACGATCCAGGCTGCGCCCGGCGAGAGCAGGCGGCGCTCGACGGTTTCGTCGTCGGGCCGGTAGCGCACGCGGCCGGCGAGGCCGTCGCGGTTGAACGCGCTGAACGCGCCGACCAGATCTTCCATGCGCACGCCGGTGCCGCCGAGGATGATCGACAGGTTCGGCGTTGCGCCGCGCGGCAGGCGCAGGTCGAGACCGGCATTGGCGAGGCGGCCGGCGAAGCGCGCGGGACCGACGCGGTCGAGCAGGTCGACCGCCGGCACGTTGAGCGAAAGGCGCAATGCCTCGGCGACGCCGACCGGACCGTTGTAGGCCATGTCGAAATTGCCGGGCCGGTAGTTGCCGAACGATTGCGGCGCGTCGACGAGCAGGCTTTCCGAATGCACGAGGCCGTCGTCGAGGGCGAGGCCGTAGAGGAACGGCTTGAGGGTCGAACCGGGCGAACGCCAGGCGCGCACCATGTCGACGTGGCCGAGGCGGCCGGCATCGCCGAACTGGCCGGAGCCAACATAGGCGAGCGCGGCGAGATCGCTGTTGTCGACGACCAGCACGGCCGCCGAAGTGCGCTCGGGCAGGCGCGACAGGTAGTCGCGTACGCGGCCTTCGAGCGCGCGTTGCAGTTCGGCGTCGATCGTTGTGGCGATGCGTCGCTCGCGCGGGTACGCGGCGCGCAGACGTTCGGCGAGCAGGGCGGCGGCCAGCGGCGGTTGCAGCGTGCGCGCGACGACGGTCTCGATGCGCGCCTCGCGCACCTCGGCCTCACTCCACACGCCGAGCGCAGCCATGCGGTCGAGCACCTTGTCGCGGGCGGCGCGTGCCGCTTCGGGTGCGCGATCCGGGCGCAGGCGGCTCGGCGCCTGCGGCAGCACGGCGAGCAGCGCGGCTTCGGCATGCGAGAGGCGCCGCGCCGGCTTGCCGAGATAGGCCCAGGCCGCCGCCTCGACGCCCTGCAGGGTGCCGCCGAACGGTGCGCGGTCGAGATAGAGCGTGAGGATCTCGCGCTTGGACAGATGCGCTTCGAGCTGGAACGCGCGCAGCACCTGTTGCAGCTTGCCGCCGAGGCTGCGCGTCTGCGGTTCGAGGATGCGCGCGACCTGCATGGTCAGGGTCGAACCGCCCGAGACGATGCGCCTGCTGGCGACCATCTGCGCGAACGCGCGCGCCATCGCGACCGGATTGACGCCGGGATGATGTTCGAACCAGCGGTCCTCGTAACCGATCAGCGCGTCGAGGTAGAGCGGCGAGACCTCGACCGGCGTGACCGGATGGCGCCAGATGCCCTCGGCATCGGCGAATGCGCGCAACGGCGAACCATCGCGCGCCAGCACGACCGTGCCGTCGCCGCGGTCATCCGGCAGCGGCAGCGGGAACAGCCGGTCGAGCACCACTGCGGCGATGAGCAGCGCGGCGGTGAAAAGAAAAATCCTGCGCGGGAGCCCGTTGACGGGCGATGCTCCGTTGGGACGTGCCGAAAAAGCATCGCCCGTAAGCGGGCTCCTGCGGGGGAAGATTGCATTCATCGTGCGTGGAATCCGGCATGCGCCGGATCCGCATCAGGGCTGGACCACCTTGATCGAGGTGATCGACGAGCGGCCGATGCCGCGCACGCCGGGGCGGTACATGTCCTCGACCTGCGGCGGCGGCACGAGGAAGCTGCCGGGCGAGACCGCGCGCACCAGGTAGAACACGTTCACGCGCTGGCCGCGGTCGAGTTTCAGCGCGGCGACGTAGCGGTCATCGCGGAACTCCTCGTGCTGCACGTCGGCGGCGCTGCTGCGCTCGCTCATGCTGATGCCGTCGACGACGACGTCGGCCCACTGGTCGGCTTCGGTCAGGTTGAAGTTCTCGATTTCGAGTCCACCCGGCAGCAGATCGACGAGCAAGGCATCCGGCATCGCTTCGCGTGCCTCGATGCGCAGGCCGACGATCAGTCCGTCGCCTTCCTTCAGCGGTCCCGGTTGCCACGGCTTGCCGTCGAGCGTGTACCAGCTGCGCGTGATCGCGACCATGCTGTCGTCGGCCGCCGGTGCCGAGCGCGGCACGCCGGCGACATCAGTGGACACGTACAGCGGTAGCGTGCCGTTCGGCGTCATGCGCACGCCGGCGCGCAGCGCGGCGGCGTCGAAGCCGCGGCTCCAGATGCGATCCGGCGAAACTGGCGTCGATTCCGCGCCGATCGCCAGCGTGCCCGAGACGACCGTGTCGCCGTCGGCGATCAGGCCCTTGCCGAGGCGCGCGATGGCGATCTGTTCCTGCGTGCTGAGGTACAGGCGGCCGTTGATGTTCCAGCGGTACTGCTCGGCCTGGCGCTGGCCGACCTTGAGCAGGCGCGCAAGCTCGAACACGCGGCCGCCGTACTCGGGCTTCGACAGGCCATGGCGCTGTACCAGGCTGACCATCAGCGCGCCGTCGCGCAGTTCGGAGCCGTAGTCGCCGAGCCAGCGCGGACGCTCGTAAGTCGTGGTGAAGGCTTCCTCGACGGCCTTGGCCGCGCGTGGCTCGTCGCCCATCAGCTTGAGAGCGACACCGAGATGGACCAGCGGCAGTGGTGTCTTGGCCTTGCCGCGCTCGTTGTCGAACAGCGCGCGCAGCGTGCCGAGCGGCGCGCGCTTGACCCGTGCGAGCACGTAGCCCGACCAGGCCTGGTCGGCGAAGCGCAGGTGGTCGGACTCGTCGTAGGCGTAGTACGGATGGCCACCGGCGAGCAGATCCTCGGACAGGCGTTCCAGCGATTTCTGCAGCACCGCCTCGGGCACGTTGAAACCCTCGTCGCGCGCATCGAGCAGGAACTCGGTCACGTACGGCGTGAGGAAGGGATTGACGCCGGTGTCGCCGCCCCAGAACGAGTAGTGTCCGTTGGCGGCCTGCATCGAGGCGATGCGGCCGATCGCGCCTTCGACGCGCTCGCGGCGCTGTTCGGCGCCGAGTCCTTCGACGTGCAGTTTCGCCGCGGTCGCCTCGTCGAGCAGCAAGGCAGCGAAGCCCTTGCTCGTGGTCTGCTCGACGCAGCCGTACGGATACTCGAGCAGGCCCTTGAGTGCGGTCGCGAACGGCAGCGGCGGCAGGCTGCTGACGGTCAGGCGTGCCTGCACGGAGTCGGCGATGAGGCCGTCGAGCGTGCCGCTGCCGAGCGTGACCGGCGCGAGCGTGTCGAGTGATTGCGTGGTCGAGCGCACGATGGCCGGCCAGCCGGCGCGCACGACCAATTCGAAGCGGCGGTCGACGCGGATCGGCTCACCGCCCTGCGTCGCCTCGGCGGTCACGCGGATGCGGCCGATGCCATAGCCCTCGGTGGCGAGCAGCGGCACCGACAGCGTGGTCTTGGCGTTGTCGGCCAGGGTGACACTGCGTTCGCCGTCGCGCACGGCAATCGGGCCCTCACCGCTGACGCGGACCTTGAACGTGCGCTCGCCGCCGGAGAAGTTCTGCAGGTCGAGCGCGACCGCGGCGGTGTCGCCCGGTGCCATCACGCGCGGCGAGCTGATTTCGGCGACCAGCGGTGCGCGCACCACCGTTTCGACGTCGGCCTTGCCGTAGCGGTCCTCGCCGAATACCAGCGCGCTGACGCGCAGGGTGCCGTTGAAGTCCGGCACGGGCAGGGCGAGCTTAGCGTTGCCCTGCGCGTCAAGTTCGACCGCGCCGGAGTAGAGATCCACGGTGAGCACTTTCGCGGTCGGCCGGCGTGCTTGCGGCAGCGCATCGAGCGCCATGTCACCGCCGTAGCGCAGGCGGGCGAGGCCGCCGTCGAAGCTTTCGATCACGCGGCCATACAGATCCCAGGCGTCGATGCCGAGGCGGCGCTGGGCGAAGAACCAGTCGATCGCATCGGGCACGGCGAAGCGCGTGATATTGAGAATGCCGACGTCGACCGCGGACACGGTGACATAGGCCTTTCTGCCGGCCAGCGCCGGAGCCTTGACCGTGACCGGCAGGTCGGCCTGTGGCTTCATCAGTGTTGGCGCTTCGATGCTGGCGACGACACGGCGCTCGCTGCGATCGATCGGCACGAAGGCCTCGCCGACCGCGCGGGCCGGCGTGATGCGTTCGGTCGCCGAGCCGCCGCGGAACACCAATGCGGTCAGGTACACATCGTGGCGCTCCCAGTCCTCGGTGACCGGGATCTCGAAGGTCGCGCCGGCCTTGGCCTGGATGTTGCGCGTGTACAGCATCCTGTCCGATTCGACGATCAGAACGCCGGGGCCGGCATGCGGCGGCGTCAGGGTGACCTTGAGCGTGTCACCGGCGCGGTAGGCCTGCTTGTCGAGGGCGAGCTTGACCTTGTCCGGGCGCGCCTCGCTGCCGCGGTTGTCGTCGTTCCAGCTCCAGCCGGCGGTGAACGGATAACGCATGACCAGACCGGTCGCCGGGTCTTCGATCTCGATGCGGTAGCCGCCCCATTCGACCGCCACGTCGAAGCGGATCGCCTTGCCGGCTTCGGCATCGAGCGTGCGCGTCTCGAGGTTGTCGTAGCTCTGCTTGTAGTTGAAGCGCCAACCACTTTCGCTGTCCCACACCCAGTGGTAGTCGCGGCGTTCGCGCACGAGGGTGAGCTTGAGGCCGGCGCCGGCCAGGCGTTCGCCGGCCGCATTGCTGCGGATCAGCTCGAAGCCGGCCCGCGCGTTGGCGTCGGCACCGTCCTTCGGATCGAACAGCGGACGCACGCCGACCAGCGCATCGGCCGGCCAGATCGTGCGCTTGAGCGTGCGCGTGACCGTGCGTCCGCCGGTCTCGTAGACACTGCCGGAGACAAGGGCGAGCACTGGTGCCTTCACTGCGGTCGCGTCCAGCAGTGTGATCTCCTCGCTCGCGTGGCCCTTGTCGTCGAGCGTGACATCGATGATGTCCTTCGCTTCCTTCGGCAGTTCGACCAGCGGATCGCCGAAGAAGAAATCCTTGTGTTCCGCAACCGGATGCGGGTCCGGGGCGAGGACCAGGCGTGCGCTGAAGCGGTTGCCAGCGGCCGGTGCGCCGTAGAGGTAGTCACCCTGCACCTCCAGTTTCAGGGCTTCGGCGGGGGCGAGCGTTGGCTGCGCGCTGGCGAGCTCGAGCTTGAGGCGTTCGGGCAGGAACTCCTCGATGCGCAGGGTCATGCCCTGGCTGATTTCCTTGCTCTTCGGATCGGTGCGGAACTCCACCTGCCAGCGCCCGGTCGGCGCATCGGCGGGAATCTCGCGCGACCACTCGAAATAACCGAGGTCCTTCGGTTCCAGACGTGCTTCGGCGTACAGCCGGCCATCCGGCTGCTTCAGCGACACGAACAGCGGCTGTGGCTTGATCGGCCGGCCGTCGAAGTCGCGCAGCAAGGCCGACAGGCGCACCGTCTCGCCCGGGCGGTAGAGATCGCGACCCGACCAGGCGAACACATCGAACCAGGCCTGCTTGCGCCCGGCGACGGCGAACTCGGAAAGATCGAGGGCGGGCTGGTTGAAAGGCACGAACGAGACGTCGCGCCCGCTGCGCGCGACCAGCACGTGCGCTGCGTCGAGCGTCCAGGCCAGCATCGCGTTGCCGAACTCGTCGGCACGGGCCTGGGCGACGATGTTGCCTGCGCCATCGATCATCTGGAACTGGACGCCGCCAATTGCCTCGCCGGACTTCAGCGAAGCGGCGTGCACGAACAACGAATCCTTGTAGGCGCGCGTGTGCACACCGATGTCGCTGACGAAGAAGAAGCTCGTCTCGAGTTCGTCCTCGAAACTGCCGGCGCGCTTGAGCGTGGCGAAGTACAGGCCCGGCTGGGCCAGCTCGTTGATGTTCTGGATCGGCAGGTAGTTCAGCGCGCGCTCGTTCTGCTTGCTGGTCAGGGCGAAGCGGTTCGCGTACACCGACTCGGCGATCGTGGCCACCGGCTTGCCCTGGCGGTTGTACCAGCCGTAGCGAGGATCGAGTTCCCAGGTGCTGCGCTTGCCATTCTTCTGGTAGGCGGCGAAGAAGTTCGCCACCTCGCTGTCGCGTACGCGCAGAAACTCGACGTCGATCTCGCTGACGTTGACCGACACCACCGGCAGGCCGCGCGTATCACGTGCCGGCAGCACACTGCCCTGCGCGGCGAAACCGACCGCCGGTTCGAGCGGGCCGGTGTGGACATCCTTGGTGATCTCGCCGAGCGTGCTGCCGTCGACCGCGGTCAGGCCGGGCTTGAGCGTGACCGTGTAGTTCGCATCGGCCTTCACGAACGGGAAGCGCAGTGTCTTCGCGTCCTCGTCGAGCACCCAGCTGCCGGTGGTTGTTTCACTGCCTTCGCGCTTGACCGTGATGAGGTCATCGAAGGCCTGCGTGCCGGTCAGCCGGCGCGAGAACTCGAGGGTCAGCGCGAGCCGGCCCTCGTGCTGCTCGGGGCGCGCGGAAACCAGGGCGAAGTCCTGCACTTGCTCGCTCGCCGCTTGCGCCGTGACCGGTTCCGGCACCTGCACTTCGGGCACGTTCGTCGGCGGTTTGCCGCAGGCGGCGAGCACAAGCAGGGGCAGCAGGACGAGCAGGCGATTCGGGCGCAGCAGGGACGGGCAGGAGAGCATCGCGGAACCTTCCAGTGTTGGCGTGCACGGCGGGACGCACGCGTGGCGTGCGCGGTGCAGTATAGCCGCGCGCTTGTGGCATTCCGCGGGCAAGACCCGGCAGGATTCGGGATGCTCCGATCCATTCCACAACGCCCGTGACGCGGCGAACGCCGTTCGTCCAGGCAGTCGGCCTGCATTTCGCCACGCCCACCATGCTGCGAACCTTGCGGATGCGCATGACGCCGTTACGGAATGGGTCAGCGCATCCCGAGGCGTTCGCCCTGCTGTTCCCGGCCTGCGGCGAAGCCGAGGCGGGCCGGCGTGCCGAACGGCTGCGCGTTGAGATCGAGTCGCCGTGCCTGGACCATCCGACCTCGACGGTGGCGCCGTGGGTCACGCTGAGCATCGGCGTCGCCGCGGCGACGGTGCGGCCCTGGTTGTCGCTGCCGATCGCGTGCCGTACGCCGCCAAGTGCGCGGGGCGCAAGCGTGTGATCGTGGCTGGCACGACGGGCGCAGCCTGACGACATCATTGCGTTTTGTCTGACGGGCGTCGATGCTAGGGACGCTCCGATCGCGCCGTGACGCGGCGCGGCCGGGCAGCCCTCGCCGCCGTGCGTCGCGCGGCGGCATGACGGAGGTGGCGATGTTCGAGACGGCTGGTGGCGGTCGCGAGGCGATGTCCAAGGTCGATACGGCCTGGTTGCGCATGGAACGTCCGACCAACCTGATGATGATCACCGGCGTGCTGATGTTCACCGGCCCGCTCGATCCGGCCGCGATCAAGACCTTGCTCGGCGAACGCTTCCTCGCCTTCCGCCGCTTCCGCCAGAAAGCGACCAGCGCCGGCACGTCGACCTACTGGGAAACCGATGCCGATTTCGATCTCGACTGGCATCTGCGAGTCTGCGCGCTGCCCGGTGCGGCCGACAAACGTGAACTGGAAATCTTCGTCGGCGAGCTCGCCTCGACGCCGCTCGACCATTCCAAGCCGTTGTGGCAGTTCCATCTCGTCGAGAACTACCGCGGCGGCGGCGTGCTGGTCGCGCGCATTCACCACTGCTACGCCGATGGCCTGGCCCTGGTGCAGGTGCTGCTGTCGTTGACCGACACCAGCACCAATGCGAGCCAGAAGACGGAACTTGCACGGACCTGGCTCAAGCGCGACGGCGGCAGCGTGTGGCAGCGCATGCTCGAACCGGCGCAGGCGGGTCTGGGCAAGGCCATGAAGCTGGGCGTCAAGGCCTGGGAAACGGTCGGGCACCTGGCCTCCGATCCCGCTGCCGCCGCGGAGTTCGCGCGTGAGGGCGGCGAGATCACGCGCGAACTCGCGGTCGCGCTCAGCCTCGCCGACGATCCGGCCACGCACCTGAAGGGCCCGCTCGGCGTGGTCAAGCGCGTGGCCTGGGCCGAGCCGCTGCCGCTGGAGGAGGTCAAGACGCTCGGCCGCACGCTCGGCTGCACGGTCAACGACGTCCTGCTCGCCTGCGCCAGCGGCGCGCTGCGTGGCTACCTGCGCGATATCGGCGACGACGTCGACGGCTTGACCATCCGCGCGACCGTGCCGGTCAACCTGCGTCCACTCGAACACGCGAAGAAGCTCGGCAATCATTTCGGTCTGGTCTTCCTCGAACTGCCGATCGGCGAAGCGAATCCGCTGCGTCGCCTCGAACGCGTCGCCGCCGGCATGCGCGAGCTCAAGCGTTCGCGCCAGGCCATGGTGACACTCGGTCTGCTCGCCCTGGTCGGCATGGCGCCGGCGGCCGTGCAGGGGCCAGCACTCGAACTGTTCAGCCGCAAGGCGAGCACGGTGGCAACCAATGTTCCTGGCCCGCAACAACCGCTGTTCCTGGCCGGCGTCGAAGTGCGCGAACTGATGTTCTGGGTACCGCAGACCGGCTCGATCGGCGTCGGCGTGTCGATCCTCAGCTACAACGGCCGCGTGCACTTCGGCATCATCGGCGACGCCAAGCGCGTGCGCGACCCGGATGCCGTCGCCGTGCGCTTCGGCGAGGAGTTCGAGAAGCTCGTCCTGCTCACCCTGATGGAGGACTGGGACGACGACATCGGCGCCGGCGACGCCGCCGCCACCCTCGCGCGCTTTGCCGGCGAAGCCGTCCCGCGCAACGGAACGTCCCCGCGCAGGCAGCGCTCACCTCGGGCTTAGCCAACCACCATGGCAGTGAGGGCTGCACCCCTCGTCCTCGTTGCCGGCACTGTCGGCGTACCCTGAAGCGGGTGAGATGCGAAGTCCTCCTTCGCAGAAACAGAGTGGTGCTTGCCAGACTGGCCATCGACCATCGCGCCCAAGGCATCCAGTTGAGCGGGGCGCTATTGCAGGACGCGGTTCATCGCGCTGTGATGGTCTCGCAGAATGCTGGTGTCCGGGCGCTGCTGGTGCACGCACTGCACGACCACGCCAAGGCGTTCTACGAGCACTACGGTTTTCAGGCGTCGCCGCTCCATCCGATGACGCTGATGCTGCGTTTGAATTCCGTCAAGGCTTGATCAATCCCGAGCTTGGCTTCAACGGTGAACAGCGTTGTCATGGGGTCATCTGTTCAGGAGAAAAAGATGCACTACCCCGTGATGACCGAAAAGCACGTGGCCGACCGCTGGCAAGTCAGCCTCAAGACCTTGCGCCGCTGGCTGCGACAGCGCCCAGTGGAGCCCCCTTGAGTCAAGGGGGCGGCGGCGCGCGCAGCGCAGACCAGGGGTTGTCGAGTGACTCACGCGCGCGACGCAGGGGGTGTGGAGACAAGACAGCCTCCATCGAAGCAGGCATGCTTGTCGGTCTGAGGCGGAGCCTCGTTAGTTTCTCTCACTTTTTCTCGGGAGGCGTGCCCTTTGAATGGTGATCCGCTGGAGAGGCTGGAGGAATTGCTGCGCCGTCGTCAGGAATTATGGGGGCTCTCCATCTACTACTGGGGCGCCAGCGAGCGTTCGCCGAGCTACGGGCCTGATGATCAGGCCGCCTGGGACAAGGTGACCGAAGAAATCCGCGAGACTGAACGAATGATCTCCGCGCTTGCGCAGCGGCTCCGGACCCTGGAACCGGCGCGATTTGCGGACTGGGTGGCGGATCGCAGGCGCCAGCACGAACTCCGTCTTGCGTCACCGGACGTCAAGGAATGGGAGGTCGACAGCCTGCGCGCGACCATCGCACGCTGGGAGCGTTTCCTGTGTGAGGACTACAGCGATTTCTATTGCTGGATGAACTGGTAGCCGACACGCGGCGGCTCTCGTGGAGCGATCAGATGCGGGTGCTCGCGCCGCCCGTGTGATGGCGTCGAGCCCAGCGCCAGCAACCGCCTCCGGGCGGTTTTTTTGCGCCTGACCGGCTCTCGGTCGCCACCGCAACAGGAGTTGCCAGCCACAACCTTTGGCACCTAAACCCGCGCCAATACAGGAAGTGCCCTCGCGAACGCTCGCGAGACCACCAGAGAAAACGGAGAACGGAGAGGCGGCGGCAGGGGTGAAAACGCAGGGTTCGGAGGGGTGGCGCTCGCGAGGCCATGCCCGGAAATCGCGCCAGCACTGGGGAATGCAGACGAAAACCGGATAGGTGAACTATTGCAGGAGAGGGTGTGAACTATTCCCCTGCTGTTGCTCCTGCCAGCAGGAAGAAGAGCCTGGAGGTGTGACTGGCTTCTCTTCAATGGCTTGGACTTCTGATCGTTCATGCTTGCACTTCGTCTTCCATGCTTCAAGTGCTTGGCTAAAGCTGAAAAACACTCGCTGAGACTCGTCACGATAGAGACTGCGAGTGCGCCCGGTCGGGCATCAGCTCGGCAATTTGATAGGCGTCATGGACCGCGCTCAGCACGTGTTTCGAGCCTCGGCATCTGTTTCGCACGCACGCTTGAGCCATCACAATACGCCGGCAGCAAGAACACGAAAGCTCTGGAGAGGCCCCTATACCGCTGCGCCGGCGGCTGTCGCACCTGACTTGCTTGCGACGTGGACGAGTTGATGGCAGATGTAACGCACGCAGCCCTCCAGCCAGGATACGAGCGACTCTTCACTATCCAAGGTCTGGCAAGGGCCACGCGAAGGCGTGGCATGCCAGTCGGCCACCATCGCGTAGTGGAAATGTGCGAATTCCTTGGAGGGTTCGACTTTGGGCTGAGGTTCGGCCAGGAAACTGTCGAACTGGGTTGTTGAAGCAACTTCGACGACTTCCTCGAATTGTGGCGACTGCGTGTCATCAATCCCTGCAGCGCCGAGGACATGCCAATGGGGTTGCGCATGCCCAGAGTCGTTGGCCTTCTCATGGTTCTGCCACTCGGCGCGCAGAATGGATTTCTTGTCCTCGATAGAGGTTTCACCCTGTAGAAGACCAATGGAGACATGATTAATTCGCCACTGATTTCTATCCACGAAATTCAGATCAATGGCGACATGGAGCCATCCGGTTGTTGTGTTTGGGAGGGGAAGGACGGGGCGCGTTTCTGCGTCACGAATCTTCGCTTGGACCTTGAGTCCGTCGGTGAAGTAGATGGAAATCGATGACCCTCTTTCACGCTTGGTAGCGAAAACGCCTCGCGAGTCCAGTGCACGTTTCAATGCCTCCGAGCATTGGCGCGCTAGCCTATCGACGTCAGCAACGATGCATTGAGGAACAACCGTGTCAGCCAGCGGCGCTGAACTCCGTTTTGGGCGCTTCGCCACGTTACACCTTGCGTTTCAGGCCGAATGCTGCGCTAACGCTCCGGTTCCACATATCGCGGTCGATGGGCTGGCCTTGTGCAAGCGCGTTACCGATGACAGTTAGCACCTCGGTGATCGTTTCGTCGGCCCGCAACTTGGGCAAGGGCAGATGATTAACGTATCGCTCGGATAGGTTCCATTGTCCACCGGAAAGGTTGTTGGAGACGCCAGACAGCAACGTGTCGACCAGAGGGTGATTCAGAAGTGCAAGGTAGGCAGTCTCACATCCGCCTATTGCGTTGGACTTGGGAGTCCACCCATAGCCTTGAATTGCGATGTAGCGCCCATCCGAATCCCACGCAAACGACCCAGCCCCGCCGAAGTAAGTCGAAAGAAGCTTCGGTCCCTTAGCGTCCAGTTTCTGGCGGGGCAGCGAAAGCACCCACCACTGGTCGGCTTTGATTCGCGAGCGCTTGCGCAAAGCGGTAATGTTCGGAACGAGTCGGTCGGCTGAAAACACCTTCAGCTTCTTAAGTAACACCTCTTCCGAATCAATCTCTAGGCCCTTTCCGTGTGGATAGAACACATAGGTGTTGTCGTTCAGCACGCCGTTGGTGATCGAGTTATTGACCACCGCCGGACGAAAATACTTGCGCTCCCCCTTTGGAAGGGCTTCGACGTATTCTCGTGGCACCAGGAACACGCTGTTGAGGCCAGTGATCGTGCCTTGCGAGACATCGAATAGCGACCCCACCTTGGGCAAGTGGCCGACTTCCTGCAGAAGTTGATAGGCCGCGTACGGGCGCGGCGCCCAACTTGTTCCATCGCGCCCAAGGTGCTCGGCGGCGTAGACGCTGTAGTCCCCACCATCGAAGGCGTGGGAAGATACCTGCATAGGCGTGATTGACCTCAGCCGACGCAGCGCCCGAGCGGAAGAATCCGCCTTATGGCTAGACCATACGGCGAGAGGTGGTCGGTCGATCTGCCCTCGAACACCAACGTAGAGTCCGGCATCGACCATGGCATCGGCGAATACGGTGTGGCTGCCGAGCCTAGCGATGAGATGTGGCCTCACTATGTTGGCGATCGCCTGACGCAAGTCCACGTAGGACTCACCATCCAGCAGGGAGGCTGGCAACACGGCGCCGATGACTCCGTTTTCGCCCAGTGCATTGGCGGCGTTGAAGAAAAACACACTCGCGTAATCAGGCCGCTTGGAGGACAGTGCACCGAGACGTTCGGTCACGCGCTGACGCTGCACCTCATTCATGCCCTGCCAGGAAACAAACGGTGGATTCATGAGGATCAGGCTCGCGCCTGTATTCCAGGCATCGAGCGCCAATGCATCACGTTCCTCGAGCTCAACGTCGACGTTCAGGCCGGATTGGCTGCGTTCCCAGTCCAGTGCGAACTGCGCCATCGACAACGCGGCCGATGAGATGTCCCACCCCACCAGCCTGACTCGACCAGCATGTCCGCGTAGTTGGAGTTGGCGTAGAGCCTCGCGCAGGAACTCGCCCGACCCACAAGCCGGATCCAAGACGGTGACATCGGCTGCGAGGGCCGGCTGCGCTTTGAGTGCTTCTTCCACCACAGTACGCACCAACGGACTCGGCGTAAAGAACGCGCCGAGTGTCGAATCGCGCCCCACGGGCTTGGCTTCCGGAGCGCCAAACAACGACTGCTGCGGATCCAGCTCCACCAGATAGTGCGCCTCTTGGAACAGGCGGCCGGATGCATGACGTAGCACGAGGGGAATAATGGGCGTCAGGCGGTCGCCTGGCCGTGTGCACACCATCTCTTCGCGAATGCCATCGCGCTGTAGCTGTGTCAGTGACTCGGCAAGCTCACGGGCGCGGGGCAGCTTGTTCCAGTCGATATGGGAGACCGAGCTATTGCCGTTCGAGTCGTCGGCGCAGGCCAGCAGGTAAAGGAATGCCTGCAAAGCGCCAGATCCGTCCACATTACTGCCCAGAAGCGTGCGCACCTGCCGATAGATCGAGATGAAGTGCCCGACCACCGAGCTTGTCCTGGACGGCTGGCGTTCTTCGAGATAGGTCTGGAACTGGACGATGTTGTTGGCAACGAGATCACGCTTGATGATCTCCGCGGACGACTGGTCCCAGCGCCAGACGTGCACCTGGTCTTGCAGCACCTTTACGTAATGACCCACGTCGGCCGACCAAGCGCGATCACGCTCAGCGCCGGCGTCATCCTGCCCGTCCCCTGCAAGATCTAAACAAAAGTTGCCCTTGCCACCATTGAGGAGCACGTAGCGGCTCTCGTCTTCGTGGCCGAACAACGGGACCGGCATCAGTCCTAGTTCGGTGCGCCACGTATCGAGCCTGTTGAGGAGAAGCCGTGTGCTCATTGAGGCCTCCCTTGGGCAACGCCCAGTGGCGGAAATGCGATTTCAGGCTGCGCAGGATTGGAGTCCTCCTCCGACAGACGCTGACGCAACTGCCGGATAAGCGGCCCAAGCGGTGCAGCAACCCGCACTACTTCGGACCAGTGCCCGTCTGCACCAACAACAACCATTTCCAGCGTCTGCCCGTCGTAGACCACCACCTTGTCCTCCAAACCAAACCACGCGGATCGAGAGCAGGCCTGAAAAAGCTTCTCAGCGTGCAGCTTCAACTGACTGACGCTGATGCCCAAAGCGTGGAGCCGAGCGACAACTTTTAGCGCAAGCAAATCTCCAGGACTGAAACACGGGGAATACCCTCGCTTGTCCTTGAGCGGCGGCAAAGACTTTCGCCAATGGCGCAGCGTCTCTTCGGTGATCTCCAATGCTTCCTTGACTTGGGCTGGGGTGTAGCGCATAGCGCTGAACTATACTCCCAATCTAATTCGTTGCATACAACGAATTAGATTGGGCAGCACGACTGCCCGGGTAAGGAACGAAAACGATCGTTTCCTGTACGCCTCCACGACCGCTAGGCCAAGCTGCACTTTCCGCTAGCCAGACCGCAAGAAATGTCGTAAAACAATCAACGTACAGCCAAGGTACGTTTGATGATCATCGGCTATGCCCGCGTGAGTACGCAGGACCAGAACCCGGAGCTGCAGCTCGACGCGCTCCGTGGCGCCGGCTGCGAGGAGCTGTTCCAGGAAAAGGCGACCGGCAAGTTCCGCGAGCGGCCTGAGCTGACCGCCTGCCTGCGCTCGATGCGCAAGGGCGACACCCTGGTGGTCTGGAAGCTCGACCGTCTGGCGAGGTCGCTGAAGGACCTGGTCGAGATCGTCCACGACCTCAACCAACGCGGCGTTGGCTTCCGGTCGCTCACCGAAGCCATCGATACCACCAGCAGTGGCGGCCGCCTGGTCTTCCACATCTTCGGCGCGCTCGCCGAGTTCGAGCACAGCCTGATCCGCGAGCGGACGATGGCCGGCCTTGTCGCGGCCCGCGCCCGTGGTCGGAAGGGCGGCCGCAAGCCCGTCATGTCGAAGGCCGACACGCGAAAGGCGGCGGCGATGCTGTCCGATCCGAATATCACCAAAACCGAGGTCGCCAAGCATTTCAGCGTCAGCCGCGTCACCTTGAACGCGGCGCTGGCTCGCGAAGGCTATGCTGCCACGGGCTCTGCGCGACCAACCCCCGAATCCTGAGCCCCCCCAATGCCGACACGAGTCACCCGATGACCAACGAAGAACTCAAACGCACACTCTGGGACACCGCCAACAAGCTGCGCGGCTCGGTGTCGGCGGCCGAGTACAAGTACCCGGTGCTGGGGATGGTGTTCCTGAAGTACGTGTCGGACCTGTTCGATGCGCAGTCGAACGTCATTCGCCAGCGTATCGCCGAGCCAGGCTCGGACTACTACATCGAGGACGAGGCCACGCGGAGGGCCAGCGAGGATGTCTTCGTCGGCGACAAGACTTTCTACGACCAGGACAACGTGTTCTGGATCCCGAAGGGCGCGCACTTCAGCACGCTGTTGGCCCTGGCGACGGCGCCCGACCTGCCGCAACTGCTCGACAAGGCGATGGGCGACATCGAGGCCGAGAACCCGTCGCTGCGCGGCGTGCTGTATCGCGAGTTCTCACGCCTTGCCCTGGAGCCGGGCAAGCTTGGCGAGCTGATGGGACTGATCGCCCGGCTGAAGTTCGACCCCGCCAAGCACGGCAGCCGCGACGTGTTCGGCGAGGTGTACGAGTATTTCCTCGGCCAGTTCGCGATGAACGAGGGCGCCAAGGCCGGCGAGTTCTACACGCCCAAGAACGTGGTCAACCTGCTGGTCGAGATTCTGGCGCCCTTCAAGGGCACGATCTACGACCCCGCCTGCGGCTCCGGCGGCATGTTCGTGCAGTCGGCCAAGTTCAAGGACGCCCACCAGAAGACCCTGGGCAAGCAGGGCGATCTCGCCATCTACGGCCAGGAGCTGATGGCGCAGACGCGCCGCCTGTGCCTGATGAACCTTGCGGTGCACGGCCTCGATGGCGACCTGGGCCAGACCTACGGCTCCAGCTTCACCAACGACCAGCACAAGACGCTGCGCGCGGACTACATCCTGGCCAATCCGCCCTTCAACATCTCCGACTGGGACGGCGACAAGCTCACCGACGACCCGCGCTGGGTGCACGGCATCCCACCCAAGGGCAATGCCAACTTCGCCTGGCTGCAGCACATGCTGGCCCGTCTCTCCAGCCGCGGCCGCGCCGGTATCGTGCTGGCCAATGGCTCGATGAGCTCGCAGCAGTCCGGCGAAGGTGAGATCCGCCGCGCGATGGTGCAGGCCGACGTGGTGGAGTGCATGGTCGCGCTGCCCGGCCAGCTGTTCTCCAACACCCAGATCCCGGTCTGCCTGTGGTTTCTGTCGCGCAACAAGGCGGCCGGCGAAAACGGCCGCATCGACCGCCGCCGGCAGATCCTCTTCATCGATGCCCGCAAGGCTGCCAGCGGCCGCGTTTCGCGCACCCAGATCGAGTTCAACGACGATGACCTGCAGCGACTCGGTCAGACCTACCACCGCTGGCGCGGCACCGAGTTCTGCGAAGGCGGTGAGTACGCCGACGAACCGGGCTTCTGCTACTCCGCATCACTGGAGGATGTGGAGAAGCACGGCTACGTGCTCACCCCGGGCCGCTACGTAGGCGCTGTGGTCGAGGACGATGACGACGAGGCCTTCGCCAACAAGAT
Organism: Dokdonella sp.; assembly: GCF_019634775.1. NCBI lineage: Bacteria > Pseudomonadati > Pseudomonadota > Gammaproteobacteria > Lysobacterales > Rhodanobacteraceae > Dokdonella > Dokdonella sp. The sequence goes on along the minus strand of NZ_JAHCAS010000001.1, from coordinate 5,787 downwards.
GGAGCGGCTGACGGCACAGTTGGCCGAGCAGATGGCAAAGGGGGCGGAGCTGGACGCGGTGATTCGAGAGAAGCTGGGGGCGCTGGGATATGGCGTCTAAAGGCCGTAGCGAGACGAGAACTGGCGGCCGAGCGGCTACCACGGGCGTCATTCTCGGCGACTACGCGCTCTCAGTGGGAATGCCCTCGTCTCCTTTGCCGGACGGCTGGCATTGGACAAGGCTCACCGATGTAGCTCGCTTGGAAACTGGTCACACACCAAGTCGAAAGCATCCCGAGTACTGGGGCGGTGACGTTCCGTGGATCGGTACGAAGGATGCGACCGCCAACCACGGCAGCACGCTCTTTCGAACCAATCAGTACACCAATGATCTGGGAATCGCGAATTCGTCTGCTCGAGTGCTTCCGGTGAACACTGTTTGCCTGTCGCGAACGGCGTCCGTCGGCTACGTCGTGGTCATGGGGCGCCCAATGGCGACGAGCCAAGATTTCGTCAATTGGGTGTGTTCCGAAGATCTCGACTTCCGCTACCTCAAGTATGTGCTTCTGGCAGAGCGGGAGAGCTTTCTACGCTTCGCGTCGGGCACTACGCACCAGACAATCTACTTCCCCGAGGTGAAGGCATTTCACGCTGCCCTCCCTCCCATTCGCGAACAGGAGCGCATTGCGGACACGCTTTCGGCGCTCGACGATCGCATCGACCTCCTCCGCCAATCCAACGCCACCCTTGAAGACATGGCCCAAGCCCTGTTCAAGTCCTGGTTCGTGGACTTCGTCCCGGTGCGCGCCAAGGCCGAAGGCCGCGAGCCGGACGGCATGGACGCCGCTACTGCCGCACTCTTCCCCAGCGAGTTCGAGGACTCGCAGCTAGGGTTGATTCCCAAAGGGTGGCGCGTTGGGACTTTGCTCGACCTGCTTGAGTTGCAGAGGGGATTCGATCTGCCGGCGACGCAACGGGTTCCAGGTGCATACCCGATCATCGCAGCCAGTGGACCTGCTGGAACGCATGCTGAGGCCAAAGTGCAAGGTCCCGGAATCGTTACGGGAAGGTCCGGCGTTCTCGGTAAGGTCTTCCTCGAGCTGGAAGACTTCTGGCCCCTGAACACGACTTTGTGGATCAAGAACTACTCCGCCTGCGGACCCAGCTACGCCTATGAGTTGCTGCGTCGAATTGATTTCCAACAGTTCAACGCAGGCTCGGCAGTACCGACGTTGAACCGAAACCACGTGCATGGCTTACCTCAGCTTCTGCCCCCTCAAGAGGCAATCCAGGCCTTTGAACTGATCGCCTTGTCGATGCACCGTCGAGTTCATGCGAACTCGGTGCAGGTTCAGTTGCTTTCGGAGATCCGGGACACCCTGCTTCCACGCCTGATCTCCGGAAGGCTTCGCCTGCCCAAAGTCGAGGAATCGATCGAGGAGGCCGTGGCATGACGCTCTCCAGATATCTCGATATCCGGGAGATGGCTCGCGCAGTAGGAGCCAGTTCGGTCATCGAACAAGTGATGGAGCAGCAGCGCGCAGAGCGGGAGCAATTTCTCCGCCCCCTTGCGTCAACCGCAGCGGACGACCTCTACCGAATGCTGGGGGGCGCGGCGGCTGTCGAGAGCATCATCGAGCAGGAGCGCCTCAAGCGGGACCATGCGTTCGACTCCTATCGTCAGCTGGTCGGTCAATCGGCGTTCGACCTGCAGACGAATCATGCCCTTGGCTCGCTGGCTAGTGCCGTCGAGGCGGCTCGCCTCGGTGGTGCGTTCGAGCTGCCCGATCTGCTCGAACAGTACCGCGTCACGGACATGTCGCTGGCCGCGCAGCTCGCAGACGCGCACCGACTGTCCTGGTGGGAGGACGGTTGCGCGGAGGTGCTGAACGCGCATTCGGCGCTTTCCACGATGTTCGACCGCATCGACGTACTTGGTCGCGACGCTTGGTCGGCCATCGACTCGGTGCTCTCGGACCCTTGGCTCGAACTGCACACCGTCCGGCAAGCCCGCGAGTTGCTCGGCATCTCCGGCCTGCTACGCGCCCCCCGGTTCCGCATCCTGACCCGGAAGGAAAAGCGGAGGCACATCCGAGTTCTGATCAAGGACAACGCGATGCCCGCTCCGGTCAGGAAGGCGCAGGGCCTTGTGCATCGGAACGAGAAAGTTCTGCGTACCCTCATCGCCCAGTGCATGGAAGCGGCCTACGGCGAGGACTGGGCGAAAGAGAGACTTCCCCTGTGCGGCTGCAAGAAGCTGCTTGGACGGCCGTTGGAAGGCGACGAGTCGGTGCTGGACCACGCCGACTACAAGCACTACGAGCTGATCATGTGCCACGACGAACACTTCGAGGCGGTGTTCGCCGTTGCCTACGAGGATGTCGACGCGCTGCGGCAAATGATCGGCCGCCTTGGCCAGCTGCGCGCCCGGTCGCACCACGGTCGCACGTTCACCGCCGAGGACTATCGGGAACTCGCCACGCTCTGGCGTGCCATGGAGGCTGGATTCGAAAGTCTCGTCGATGACGTGGTCATCGAGCCATGATCTATGAGCCGAATTCCATCTCGAACTCACCGGGCGAGTGGACAGCGTGAGCGCGCTTGCCCTGCTTCCCTTCCAGACCGCGTTCGACCCGCCTCAGCAGGCGGAAGGTAGCCTCGATCCACTGGGCCTGTACTCGATCGCCGATGCGCTTGGCGTTCGACTTGCGCCGGGCGTGCGCGAGCGGCAGTCGAAGCCCCGCTACCTGACCTTGGCGTTGGCAGGCTTCGCGGTCTGTCAGGGTGCGCTGCAGGAATTGGGCAGCCAGAAGCGGTTGCCGGCGTGGCTGGTCTTCGAGTGGCTTGTCGTCCAATCGTTGGTGAGGCGTTTCGCAGGGACGCCTGATCTTCAGGGCATTCCGGGGCGGGACAAGGTGGCCGAGTGCCTGCGACGGGGTGAGCCGGTTTGTGCCAGCAACTACCTCAAGACGCCCTCCGTGTTCGGGTTCCATGGCATCTATCGTGTGCTTGGCGTCAAGGTCGGGTTGTTCGATGCCGACGGAAATCCCCTGGAGCGCGGTCGTCGCGTGCTGCAAGCCTGGCAGCAGGATCAGCAGTTGGCGGGTTTCCTGAATGGCGAGGGCCCCGGGCGCGATCTGCGTCGTGGAATCGAGAAGACTGTGCGTGCTGGGCTTGAATCCGGACACATGGCGGCGCCGGGTAGTGACATCAGCGCGTGGATTGCGGCACACCTGAATCCCCATCGGCCGGCATCGATGGAGCGTGACGTTCTGTGGTCGACCTTGACTCAGTCGGATGCGCTGCGTGGCGAGTACGCCGCATTGCTCACCGATGCGACCGGTCAAGCGGACTGGCAGAACGCTGCAGACAGTGAAGCGGCATACCACGAAAGCCTGCTCAACCGCGCCAGCCTGCCCATGCGGCACCTACTGCGCACCATCCGCGCCTTCGAGCGGCTGGCCCGCCTGCTGACCGATGCCTTCGACGAGGCGCGCTGGAACATGTCGCAGGAAGGGCGACCTGTGACTGCAGGCTGGATTGCCGGCGGTGCGTGCGTTCAGCGGGCAAGTCGCGAAGGTGCGGCGGCCTTGCGTGACGCCTTGCTGCTGCTTGGGGAAGTGGATCCCGTGGCACGAGTCCGTGCGGAGTCTTCCCTGTCCTGGGTGGGCGAGCCCGTGAACGCATCCGAGTTTGCGGCTCACCTGCTCGCGCATCACGAGCGGGTGCAACGCGCCAAACCCCCTAATGGAAAGCGGCCCTGGTTCGATACCTTCGGAGACGGGCGCATTGGTATCCGCCCGGCCTACGAGCCCAAGGAATTCGCTCCCGCTGAGGGTGAGTACGTGCACGCCTATCGCACACGGCCGATCTGGTCCTTCGCCATCGATCTGGGCCGCGCCCGCGTCACTGAGGCGGTTGCGTAGTGGCCCGCTCGCGTAACAAGCTGGAACACCAGCGGCGCATGCTCTCGCTCTGGGAGCCACCTGCACGCGCCGGCGCACCGGTCGGCGTCCTCGCCACCACCTTCACGCTGGACACGGCCCTGTTCGAGGAGGAATGCTTGGCGCGCTTCGCCGGTGTCCAGAGCGATCCGGGTCGTGATGGCGCTCTGTATCGGATTGAGCGTGAGGAGAAGCTGGCGTCGCTTCTCTGCGCAGCCGTGGTCGCCGATGTTCACCACTGCGGCGGGCGACGCAGCCTGCGCTGGGATCTGCTCGCATCAAGACCCGCCTCTGGGGTCATGCACGCCAAGATCAGCCTCCTGGTCTGGAACGACGTTGTACGGGTCATCGTGGCCTCGGCAAACCTCACCAGCGAGGGTTATCGACGAAGCCAGGAGTGCGCGGCGGTGCTGGAGTTCGACCGAGGCTCTGCCGATCGAGGACTACTCGATCCGCTGATCGCCTTTCTGCGGGAGATCCTGGCGACCACCTCGGGCACAGCCCGGGTCCGCGCAGAGCGCCTGCTGGACTGGGTAGACGAGACGTTGCCCAACAGCCCCACGCCGGGGCGAGGTTTGCAGCGCCGTTTGGTGCTGACGGGCCCCGGTCGAGAGAGCCTTTTCGATCAGTTGAACAGGCTGCTGCCAGCTAGCAGACCGGAGATCGCGCATGTCGTGTCGCCGTTCTTCGACGACGAACTTCGTCAGGGCGGTCCCGAGTCCCAGCTGTGGGCGATGCTGCGGCAGCGAGGTGAGGCCGAGCTGCATCTGCACGTTGCGGGAGAGTACGCGCCGGAGATTGGTCAGTGGCGCCTGCAGGTGCCTGAGCACGTGTTGCAATCGGCTCCGAGTTCTCGCAGCGGCGCGGTGCTCAGCCTGCATCCCGTGGACATCGGAGCGGCCCCTACCGATGCCGGCCCGGAACGAAGGCCCTTGCACGCCAAGATGTTCACGCTTCGGCATCCCGGCTGGGTTGCCTGGCTGATAGGGTCGAGCAACTTCACGTCGGCGGGCACCGGGCTCAGCAAGCACCGGCGCAACTTCGAAGCCAATGTCCTCTACTTCGTGCGGACCGAAGCGTCGCATGCCCTGTACAAAGCCATCGAAGCGGGTGGCCTACGGGGCGGGACAGCAGTGGACTTGCGCTCAGGAGCGCAGTTCACCCCGGCATTCAACGATGAGGATGCGGACGGTGCGGGCTTGCCGCCACTGCCGGCGTTCTTTCTCGAGGCTGACCTGCTGGCCAGCACCGACGATCAGCACGAGTTGACGCTGCGTCTGGAGCCGCGATGCGCGCCCGTGGACTGGTTCGTGTCTCGCGATTCGAAGCAGGTTTTCGGGCGCGATTCCTGGACCGCAGCCGGGCAACCGGACATCGTGCAGCTCGCACTGCCAGTTTCGGGCCCGCCACCTTCGCTACTGGTGGTTGAGTGGATCGATGCCGCCGGGGCGCGGCATATGGCCGACTGGCCGGTGAATGTACGCAACGCCAGCGCACTACCTCCGCCGGAAGAGCTGCGCGGGTTGACGCTGGCCGCTCTACTCGAGTTGCTCAGTTCTGCCAGACCCCTGCATGAGGCCATGCGAGGCTGGCTGCGTCGACAACCGGACGACGATGACCCGGATGGCCTGCAAGGCCCGGAACTGGTGGACCCGCATCAGAAGGTGGATACCAGCGGCTTTCTCATCAAGCGCGTCCAACGAGCGTGCGGTGCACTGCAGCACCTTCGGGAGCGGCTCGCACAACCAGTTCTGTCCGAGTCCGCGCTAGCGTGGCGCCTCGATGGGCCGGTTGGCGCACGCGCGGTCGTCAATGCCATCGAACGGCAATGCGATCCTGCGATGCCGGACGAGTGGGCCTTCCT